>JAOTVL010000107.1 GCA_029863525.1 Gemmatimonadota bacterium | reverse complement strand
AGCGACTCATCTGGACGACGAACACTACCACCGACAACACGACACCCGCCCCGACAGCGGCGACGAGACTCCACGTGAGCCCGACGAAGACGACGAAGATCATCTGGAACGAAGCGATCAGGTTGTCTCGTCGATCCTTCGCGTCGGCGCGAAGGCTCTCCTTGACCTGTCCGAAGCTCCAACGGTCGAAGAGGCCCGAAGCGATGACCATGATCAGGCCGGCGATGGCTGCCTTCGGCAGCATCGCCAACGGTCGCGTGAGGGCGAACATCAGCGCCAGGACGCCGAGCGCGTTGACGACCCCAGAGGCCTTCGTGCGCCCACCGGCTCGGTGATTCACGACCGCGCGCGCGAGAATCCCGCTCGTCGTCAAACCACCGAAGAGGGCCGAGACCGCCGATCCCAGACCCTGCCCGACGAGCTGGTGATTCGCGTCGAAGCGACGGTCCGCGATGCTCTGATAGCTGACGAGCGAGATCAAGGCTGAGATCGAATCGAGCACGGCGATCGCCAACGCCCCTGCGACGACGGCGCCGACGACACCCAGGCTCATACTCTCCCCTAGCGCCGTGAAGACGCTCACTGCGTACTCGGGCCGTGGAACCACGGGCGGCAGGGCACCGAGCACCGGCCCGAGGCGAGCCCCGGGGAGAACGGCTGCGATCAGGTGGTACAGCCCGCTGCCAACGACCAGCGCCACGATCGGCACGGCGGGCTTCCTCAGTATTCGACCTCCTTTCGACACGAAGAGCGCAGTGAATACCGCGACCGTGAGCGTCGCCGGCTGGATCTGTCCCAGCTCCGCGAGCAGCGAACCCCAGGACTGTCTCGTGACACCCAGGGAGGGCCAGATCTGGCTCGAGATCAGCAAGATCGCCGTCGTGTTCCGGATGCCCGCGACCACAGGGTACGGCATGAACTTGACGAGCCCACCCACCCGGAACGCTCCGAGCACGATCTGGACGGTGCCGCTGAGGAGTACCGCCCCGAAGGCGAGCGAGAGAAGAAGCCGCTCCCCGTCGGGCGTGGCGATGTCGATCGTTGCGAGGAGCGACGTGAGCATCGCCGCGAACGCCATCGACGTGGTCGCCTTGGGCCCCGCGATCATCCCCGGCGCGCCCCCGAAGAGGGAGGCCAGCAGGCCCGCGACGATCGAGCTCAGCATGCCGGCGAGAATGCCGAACCCCGCGTACTCCGCTCCGAGAGGAGCGAACGCGATGACCCCCGCGGCGACGTTACCGGGAATCGAGACGACCGCGGACGCGAATCCTCCCGTGAGGTCGCCTGCGGAGAAGCGGGTACTCGATTCTGGGGGCATTCAACCTGCCAAGAAGACGATCAGGGGCGTGAACGGTCCGCGCTTCGAGCAGGGCGAAGGTGCAGCGCGCGATGGCCCTCGCGCCACCCGTGGTTCGATTCCGGCCTGGCGACCGAGCGCGAACAGACCGTATTGTGGCTCCACTCGTGGGCGGGGGTGGATCTTACACCATGGAGTCGCTGATGGCCGCACCTCTCGAAGACGCCGTTCGGCCTCGTTGGCCGGGCCTCGACCCCGACTTCCATCAGGCCCTCATCGCCGAGGGCGTGACCCCCGAGGGGGTAGCTCTCCGGACCAAAGCGGAAGACCGCTTCAAGTTCGCGGAAGGAAAACCGTTCCTGCTCGGGCCTGCTCAGATGGTGACCGCCGAGTACTCGAATCAGTTCCGTCGGGTCACGGAGATGTATCACCGGGCCATCGAGGCGATCGTCTGTGCTTCCTATGAAGACGAAGACGTACGGACGGCGCTTTCGACCCCGCCCGACCTCGCCGCCGATCTCGCCGCGGACCGAGACCCCCGCAACGCCAAGGTCCACATCTGTCGACTGGACCTCATGCTCGATCCCGACGGCGGCTTCTGGATCCTGGAAACCAACGCCAATTGTCCGGGCGGCTTCGTCTTCTCGGGGATCTGCAACCGGGCGTGGCGCGAATTCATGGAGGCGAAGGGCTATCCCATGCCCCCGGCGCTGGACCACGAGGAGAAGGGCTTCATGGCCAAGTGGTTCCTCGCGGTGGCCGAGCAAGAGACCGGGACCCGCCCCGACTTCCTCGCTCTGCTTCGTGAGGAGGGCGGCAATCGTCTCGAGCTGGGAGACTTCGCCAAGCACGTCGAGTGGGAGGGTCTCGAGTGTGCGGAAGTCGATCCCCGCGAGATCGAGTACGACGGGTCGTACGAGCCCCGCGTAAGGGGGCGGGCGGTCACGCACGCGTACCAGAAGCTCGGCATGCAGCCCTTTCAGAAGCTCCGTGCCGACCTCGACCCCTTCGTGCACGCGGTGCGCGACCGCGCCCTCTTCGTCCAAAACGGGCAGCGCGGACGCTGGGTCGGCGACGACAAGCTCTGCCTCGCGGTCATTTCGGATCCGGCGTTCCGTCACCTGTTCGATCCGGAAGACTACGAAGTGCTCCAAAGACACGTACCTTGGTCGCGCAACCTCAAATGGGTGGATGACGCGACGTTCGAGGACGTCCGGAAGGACCGAAGTCGATTCGTCCTGAAGCGGGGACTCGACACGCGGGGTCGGGGCGTCGTGGTCGGGACGGGCGTTTCCGAAGGGGAATGGGAGGACGCGGTCGAGCGAGGGCGAACCGAAGGTTGGCTCGTCCAGGAGTTTCACCCGACGTGTTGGGTGGAGCGTGACTTCGGCGCTCCGGTCCTACAGCGTCACGACCTCGCCTTGGGCGCCATCAACGGCAAGCTGACGACGCTCTTCATGCGGAGTAGCGGTGAGCTCCGCGTGAACATGGCGCGGACGGGTCGCATGCATCCGGTATTCATGGCTTCGTAGGCCGCCCGGCCGGCTCTGGCGGGAGCTGGCCGCTACGGTTGGCCATCATCAGCCAACTCGCGGTCGCGCCGACAACGGCCAGCGCGTACCACACGGTACCGACACCCTCCATCTGATCGATCACGATCCACCCCATTTCCTGGGGCACGACCGCGAGGAAGTTGTTCAGGAAGTGCCAGAGCATGGCGGGAAAGATGGAACCCGTGCGAACGACCACGAGCGCCAAGACCACGCCGAGGAAGGCGGTTGGGACGATCCTGAAGAGGCTGACATGGAAGACCCCGAAGATCGCCGCGCTCACGAGCACCGCGAGCCACGGCTTCTTGAGGTGCTTTCGTAGCCCGCTGAGCAGCACCCCTCGGAACGCGATCTCCTCGAGGACGCCCGGCATGATCGTCACGAAGATGATGAGCTGCCAAAGCGAAATGTCGGCGGTCAGGCTCTGGCCGAAAGACTCCAGCAGCGACTCCGGAACCGGAAAGAGGTAGCGATTCACGAGGCCGAAGAGCCCGATCGCCAGCACGAGCGCGCTCGGAGCACCGATGATTACCGCTGGCCATGCTCGCCAATGCGGTGCGTACAGTTGAAGCGTCTCCCTGACGTCCAAGCCGTACCGACGGATCAGCAGGATCGAACCGCCGAGGAAGATCACCCAGAGGTTCACGAGCACCTGCCCACGGACTCCGAGCGCCTCGCCGAACCATAGGCTCACGACGAAGAAGACAACCCAGAACCCGACGAACCACGTCAAGACCTCACGTGGAAAGAGCGCGGCACCGCCACGGAACTCGACCTCGTCGGCTCCAGCGCTGGTGATCAGCCGCTCGTTGGAGAGCGCCGCCTCCGTCCGCTGAAGCAGCAACCACCCGGCCGCTCCGGTCGATCCGAGCGCAATCGCCCCCCAGATCCAATGCCAGTCACCCATCAGGAGCGCCCGGGTCGCCACCGCCAGGCCGCTGATCGGCACGAAGGCGATCGCACTCGACAGCTCGACGCCGGGCAAGAAGGCGGCCATG
The DNA here is from genome assembly GCA_029863525.1 of Gemmatimonadota bacterium. Lineage (GTDB taxonomy): Bacteria > Gemmatimonadota > Gemmatimonadetes > Longimicrobiales > Gaopeijiaceae > UBA2589. The sequence goes on along the minus strand of JAOTVL010000107.1, from coordinate 8,565 downwards.
CTCGGCAGGAGGAAGACCAAGAAGAGCGGCAAGAAGTAGATCTGGTACTCCTTGTAGCTGTTCGACACCCCACTGAGCAGCAAAAGCGCGGCTCCGACCATCACGACGAGGGGGATCGTCAGCAGGAGCAGGATCAAGAGCGTGTCGACACCGATCCCGATCCTCAGCGTCTCGGGCAGATCGAGAATGCCGAGTCCGATGTAAACCCCGATGTTGGCGATGTTGACGAGGCCAACGGCGAGACCGACCGCCATGATCGCGCCCAACTTCGCGTTGACGATGTCCCTCCGGGAGCTCGCCGTGGTGAGCAACGTCTCGAGCGTCCCGCGCTCCTTCTCACCACTGATCGAGTCGGCCGCGACGATCGAGCCTCCCGAGAGCATGAGGAGGATCAGAAAGGGAACCAGAACACCGCCGAGAAACGACCCCGCCTCTTTCTCGGCGCTGGCTACGTTGTCCGACTCGAAAACGACGACCTCATCGAGTGCCACCGGAAAGCCCGCCGCTTGAAAGACCGAGTCGCGCAGCTGCGTCCGGACAGCGAGGAGTCGCTCCTCCATTCGGTTCCTGGCGTTGCGACTGAAATCGCTGCTGGCGCGGAAGCGGAGCTCGAGGACGGGCACGTCGGCCGCGACCGAGTCCCCCGGCACGGCGTCCCTGCCGACGACCAAAACATGAAGGTCACCCGCCTCCAGGAGGGAGTCCGCGTTCTGAGTCATCACCCGATCGAAGGACGCCGGCGCGATCGCCAGGCCCGCCGTGTCGAGATTCAGCGCAGTCCGCACGATGTCGTCGGCCCATGCCGAACGCTCCCCTGTGACGGCGAACTCGTACGTCGCCGAATCGAGACGCGCGGATTCTCTTTCCTCCACGAAATTCGTGATGAAGATGAAGAGCGGGAAAAGAACGAGCGGAGCAACGACCGCGATGAGAACGGTGCGGGTGTCTCGAAAGACCATCCGCAGCTCGTTGCGAAAGAGCGTTCCGGTCATGGCGACCGGTCGGGAAGTTCGTCACCTGCAGCGTGGAGCGCCCCCGCGGGACCGATCTCGGCCTCTCCCACGATGCCTTCGGCTCGTTTCACGTAGTCGAGGAACACGTCCTCGAGATAGTGCTCTCCTGTCACGGCTCGGAGCTCATCGAGCGTCCCGAGCGCGAGTAGCTTCCCGCGGTGTACGATGCCGATGCGGTCGCAGAGCTTCTCCACCTCGCTCATGATGTGGCTCGAGAAGATGATGGTCTTCCCTTCCTCCTTCAGCTCTCGAATCACCTTCACCATGGCGAGCGCATTCATCACGTCCAGGCCGACGGTGGGCTCGTCGAAAATGAGCACCGGCGGATCGTGTGCCATGGTTCGGGCAATGGAGACCTTCTGCTTCATTCCGCTCGAGAGCTTATCGACCCTGCCCTTCTGATACTCCGCGATTCCAAAGCGATCGACGAGCTCCTCGACCCGCTGCTGCACACGCTCCGCAGGATACCCGTTGATCCGCGTGAAGAACTCGATCGTCTCGCGGGCGGTGAGTCTCGGATAGAGGGCCGTCGAGGCAGAGTAGAAGCCCAAAGACCGACGCACGGCCTCCGGGTCGCGCTCGATGTCGTGTCCCATCACGGACGCCGTTCCACCGGACGGCTTCAGCACGGTGGAGAGCATGCGCAGCGTCGTCGTCTTGCCGGCGCCGTTCGCCCCAAGGAGGCCGAAGACCTCCCCGGGATGACAGTCGAAGGACAGGCCGTCGACCGCGTGCACCTCTCCCCTCGACTCGTCGTAGAAGGTCTTTCGGAGGTCGGAGACGCGTACGGTCGCCTGGGACATGTCGGTCATGCGAACAGCTTCTCCTTCGCGAAACGCCAGAAAGACCCGTCGAACGAGCCCATGAGGAAGTCCTCGAACTTGAGGATTTGTCGGGCCAGCAGGAGGCAGGCGACGACGAGCGCCATCGTGACGGCGAGCGTCAGCCCGATCCACTGCCAAAGGAAGACACCTTGGATGGCGTCGCGGATCATCATCGTGATGTTCGCGATCGGGATCAAAGCCGTTCCGAGACTCAAGTTCACGTCCGTCTGGTCTCCCAGGAGAATCGGGATGAAGACGAGCCAATACACCGGCGTCACCATCGCCTGTCCGTCCTTGAAGCTCCGCGCGAAGGCCGCCAGGATCATCATGGCTGCCCCGAAAAAGAGCGCGAGGGCCGTGGCTCCCGCGAGCATGACCGGGGCCGCCATCAGGGGGATCGAGAACGCGATGGCCTCGTCGTTGGCCTGGAGGAGCGGGCGGACGATCGCGCCCATCGAGATCATCATGGCCACCACGTTCAGCAGCCCGGCGACCATGCCGAGCGTGACGACGTACAAGTACTTCGCCGTCACGATGCTGCTGCGCGAAGCCGAGACGGTCATGAGCGTTTCCCACGTCGAGCGCTCCCTTTCTCCGGCCGTGGTGTCCACACTCGGGATGAAACAGCCCAGTGCAACCATGATGACGAGGAAGAAGCTGAGCATCTGGCCCAGAAGGAGCTGCCCGATGTCTTCGCTGGAGCTGACGTTCTCACCCACCAAGACGAAGACCGTCCGCTCTGCCTCGTCGACGTCGAGCGACTCCGCTCGTCCTGCAATCCAATCCGTCCGATAGTCGTCCACCAGTCTCCGGACACGCTCGCGCGCCTGCCGACTCCGCTCCTCCGCCCGGTCGTAGAGAACGGCCACCGCGAAGTTGTCATCGAGCGCACCGGCGTCGATCGGCCGAAAGGACACGATGGCATCCAGCTCGCCGGCGGCGAGCTGGGCATCCCAAACCGAGGGATCAGCCGCGTCTTCACGGACCTGGATTCGCTCATGTCCGCGGATGGTGTCGAGCAGCATCGAATGCGCCGCAGGGGGCGGGCCATCCACAGCGAGCCGACTGACGAAGCCATCGTTGATGCCCTGGACGAAGGTCATCCCGGTGAACACGGCCCAGAGCATGATCGGATACATGAAGATGGGGATCAGAATCCCGTTCACCACGATGGTTCGCTCCCGCAGAGCCGAGCGAAGCTCCCGTCGATATAGGATGCCGATTTGGGTCCAGTTCATGGCGGGTGGGTGAAGGAGGGCACTCTGAGTACCATAGTGGAGTTCTGAATCTTCGTAACGCCGCTCGCGGCCCACAATCGGACGTCTGCGTCATCCCTTGCCAAGATCTACGTCATACGGCGTACGGCTCGAAGGCCACCCGTTACCGAACTTGCCTTCGCACCGTCAGGGGGGAGAGGGCGAGCTCCTCGGTGCGCCCCCTTCGAACCGTGGTGACGGGAGACGACCGATGAAGCACAGAGACAAGGCACGGATCGTCGTCCTGTCGGCCGGATTCCTCCTCGCAGCGCTCGTAAGCATGACCGTGGGCTTCGTCCTCGAGTGGTCGACCGCGCCGGAATCGGGCGAGCGAACCGAGGTGGTCGCTCCCAACGTGACCGAGGCCGGGGACGGAAGCGTCATGGCGAGCGTGCCCGACCCCGACAGATCGGAACCGTAGGTCAGGCGAGCCGTTCGGCCAGCAGCGTGGTTGGCGGCGTCAGCGCTCCCAGATGACCAACACGTCGAGCGCGTCCGAGATCCGTCGGAAACGGTGGGCCACATCGTTCTCGATGAACGCGACCGAGCCCGGCTGACCGCCGAAGCCGCCGGTCCCGATGTCGAACCGGCCCGCACCATTGACGATGATCTTGAACTCGTCCACCTCGTGACTCACGATCGCCGTGTCCTCGAAGCCTTTCGGGAGCATATACATGCCCAGGTTCACGGTGGCGGTCCTCACGATATCGTTGAACGCCGGGCCCTCCGGATCTCGCCCACGGGCCGCATCGTCGACGTGGGCGGCGAAGATCTCCGGATCCTGGTCGGGATGGAGGCGCTCGATGCGGAAGACGACGACCATCTCCAGGTCGCCGCGGATCTGCCGGATTCTATGCTCGACGCCTCCGCGCACGAAGAGAATCGACCCCGGACGGACTGGGTGGTCTTCCGTTTCGGTCGAGATCGTCGCAGTTCCCTCGACGACGTAGTAGACGGCGTTCAACGGGTGGACGGAGAGTCCCAGGTCGGTGGACGCATCGGCGTGGAAGAGGCCCATGCGGAAGGACCGCTCGTCCAAGAAAGTCAGGAAGCTCACACGCTGCTGGGCCCGATCGGCACGCATCTGCGGGATCGAGAACGACGCCCACGCGGTGGTGCCCTCGAACTCGTCGAGACCGGGGTCGGACGTGGTCCCGCCACAAGCGGCCGCGAGGGCCGTGAGTCCGAGAGTCAAGCCACGACGGCGAATGGATAGCCTCCGGGAGAGCGGCGCCACTGAGTGTCGAACGTTACTAGCTTAATGCGGCGGACGACCGACCGGTTCCGCCGTCGGAACGTGGACCCAGATGCCGGGAAGCGAAACACCATGATTCGCCGGAGGCCCCTCCTGTCCGCGGTCGTTGCTGTCCTTTGCTTCGCCGCGGCGGCAGCCATCTGGTTCGTTTCCGACGCGCACGGTCACGGACTCGCCACGGGAGATCGCCGCGCGATCATCGGCCTGTCGTTGGCCGGCGCACTCTCGATCATCGCGGCCCTCTGGAGGCCTTCGGGGCGGCCAGAGTAGCCCGGTCGAGGCGTCAGCGTCGGGCCCTGACCAACTCGATGAGGGCCCGACCCACCTCGTCGTTGCGGATGATCCCCCCGAAGCGCTCCGCGCCGGGTCCGGACGCGAAGATGGGGATGAGGACACCGGTATGGGCGCCGGACGCGTACTGCATCACGACCTCGCGCCGTTGGTCGTAGGTGAGGCTGATCCCACCGGTCTCGTGGTCTCCGGTAACGAGCACGAGCGTCTGGGGATGATCGGCTTGGTACTCGAGCGCGAGCCGGACGGCTCCGTCGAAGTCGAGCATCTCTCGGATGACGACCTCCGCGGGCGCGTTGGCGTGGGCTTGGGTGTCGGACTCCTCGTTCTCGATCATGAGGAAGAACCCGTTGGGATTGCGGCCGAGGATGCGGAGGGCGGCCGTGGTCATATCGTGAAGCGCGGCTCCGCGCGCCGACACGACCCCCATGTCCCCCTCGGCGAAGAGGCCGAGCAGCCTGTCGACCGAAGCGAGGTCCAGCCTACGTAGCTCGTCGATACTCTCCACGTAGGTGTACTTCTGTCTCACTTCCGCCAGGAGGTCGATGGCGTCGGGTTGTGCACCAGCACGGAATGCTGCCCTGCCGCCCCCCATGAGCACATCGATCCCTTTCGTCGACATCTGACGAGCGATGATTCCCGAGTCGCTGCGACGGACCCGATGGGCCCCGAACGCTGCCGGCGTGGCGTCGACGATCGCCGTGGTCGTCATCAGGCCGGTACTCATCCCGCGTTCCATCGCGGCTTCGAGGACCGTCTCACGCGGAAGGCTGTCAGGTCCGACGCCCACCATCCCCATTCGAGAACGAACCCCCGTGGCGTATGCGGTGGCGGTTGGCGCGCTTCCGGAAACCGTGTGGTCGAAGCCCCGCGTGTCGATCAGCCCGACGGTCTTCATCTGTCGGACCGCCAGCTCTTCGTCGGCGAAGGCGGCGAGTGTCCAGTGGGCCGGGCCCGCCCCATCCGCGATCAGGAAGATGATACTCTGGGGGACGGCGCCGGGGGGCGAGGGCGAGGACCCGACGCGGGGAGAGCATGCGGAGAGCATCAGGAGCAGCGGCGGCAGCAGCGCCAAGGGGCTCACGTGGCCTGGGAGCGTCAGCGTTCGGATCATGGGCGAGACGAGGTGTCTTGTTGGATGCCGAGGGCGCAGGAAAGCGAACGGCATGGGGTGGTGGTGTCGAGGGTCCACCGTAGGACTCGGGCGAGATCTCCCTTAGGATCGTGGCTGGACAGGAGAGCGAGGCTCCGGGCCTCACGGTCTTACAGAAAGGAGCAAGCGCGTGCGCGTCAGTGGATTCACCATCGTCCGAAACGGAGTGCGCTTCGCCTACCCGTTCGAAGAGAGTATCCGCTCTCTGCTCCCGCTCGTAGATGAACTGCACGTCGGAGTCGGTCGGTCGGACGACGACACCTTGATGCGGGTTCGGGCGATCGACTCGCCCAAGATGCGTGTCTTCGAAACCGAGTGGGATCTGTCACAGCGTGCCGGGGGCAGGTTGCTCGCGGATCAGACCAACCTGGCACTCGCGCGGTGCGCTGGCGACTGGTGCTTCTACCTCCAAGCCGACGAGGTGCTGCACGAGGACGACTACGAGGCGATCGAAGCCACGATGCGTCGGCACCTGCGCAACGAACGGGTCTTGGGCCTCTGGTTCGATTATCTGCATTTCATGGGCGACTACGACATCCGAAACGCGCTCGGATACCTGACTTCGGTCCGCATCGTACGACCCGGCCACGGGCTCCGCTCCATCCGGGACGCGTCGAAGTTCGGTTGGTCGGATGCGCGGCCGCTTCGGGAGCGGCGTCCGGGGGGAGGCACTCGACACGTTCCGGCGCGCGTCTTCCACTACGGATACGTCCGGCCGCCGCGCTCCATGGCCGACAAGGACGCGTGGGGGCGGCGGCTCTACGACGAAGGGGAGCTCGGCGACGCACCCGCACGCGAGGAGCTGTCGGACTGGCAATACAAGTTCGGTGCCTGCGTGCCGTACCGTGGCTCGCACCCCGCGGTGATGGCCGACCGCATCGCATCCAAGGACTGGGAGACGCCACCCTTCGAGCCGACCCCGCTCTGGCGGAACCGGACCTTCCTCGTCGGGAGGCTGAGGAAAGCCGGCCTCTGGCCGAAGCAGAGACGCTGATCGGACGGGTGAACACGTCATCCCATCTCGATCATCCCGTGGGCGCAGGCGCTCCTTTCAGTTCGAAAAACGCGGAGGATGCCGCCGGTGGAAGTCGGTGGCGTCTTGGTACGCCCTGGCGATCCGGAGCACGGTGGCCTCGTCGTAGAGCCGTCCGATGACCGTGAAGGAGCTCGGCGAGTCGGGATCCACGAATCCGTTCGGCAACGAGATCGCCGGATGGCCGGTCAGGTTCGTGATCAGCGAGTTGTCCCCCCGCTGCGACGGGGCGAGGTACGCGTCGACCCGCGTCAGGATCTGCGCCATGTCCTGCCCCAGCTGCGTGCGAATTCGGTTGGCCTGGATGTACTCGGCAGCGGGAATGAAACGCGCCGTACGAAGGACGTTGGGCCAGGCGTCGGCCATCTGGCGGGGCAGACGGTCGTCCAGATTCTCGATGGTGAGGCGATCGAACGACGCGGCGGCTTCCGCCCCCAGGATCAGACTGAGCCCACCGACCGGACGGTCCGGTAGCTCGATCGGCACGAGGCGCGCGCCGAGGGACCGGAACACGTCGAGCGCTGCGCGGTCCAGCTCGGCTGCCGGGTCGTCGCCCTCGAAATCGGCGGCCGTGTATCCGAGGGTGAGTCCAGACCAGTCGATGCCCGGCGTGTAGTCGAACGGCGCGTCGACGGCGCTGGGATCGATCCCGTCGGCGCCACGGATCGCGTCCAGAACGATGCCGCAGTCCTCGGCTGCACGGCAGATGGGGCCGGCCTTGTCCATCGACCAACTGACCGCCATGCCACCCGCCCGACTGACCCGCCCGAAGGTGGGTCGAAGGCCCGTCACGCCGGTCCGGGTCGACGGAGAGACGATGGAGCCCCACGTCTCCGTGCCGATCGCGAAGGGGACCAGCCCGGCCGATACGCTGGCCGCGGATCCGGCCGAGGATCCGCTCGAGCCCTCGTCCAGGTTCCACGGATTGCGGGTCTGCTCCCCGAACCACACGTCTCCCCAGGCGAGCGCCCCCAGGCTCACCTTCGCGAGCAGCACGGCCCCGGCCGCCTCCAGCTTCTTCGCGACCGTCGCCGTTCCCTCCATCTGCTCGAAGCCTTCGGGCACGGCTCCCCACGTGGTCGGATGGCCCTCGAGGGCGAAGAGGTCTTTGAGGGCGTACGGAATCCCGTGCAGCGGCCCACGGTAGCGGCCCTCGGCGATCTCGCGGTCGGCGCGGGCCGCCTGGGCCATGGCGAGCTCGTCGAGGCGCGTCACGACGGCGTGGACGTCGCGATCGAAGCGCTCGACGCGGTCCAGGTACATGCGCGTAAGCTCGACCGAGCTGACCTGACGGGTCCGAATGAGCTCGGTCAACTCGGGGATCGTCCAGAAGGCGACGTCATCGAGGTCCGCGGGACGCTCGATGCCTCCCACGTGGGTCCAGGTCGGGCCCGCGTCGGTCTCCGGAGGGGACCAGGAGAGCGGTCCGGGCTGGAAGAGCAGGGCCGGCATCACCGACTGGTTGGGCGCGACGCTCCGGATCTGTGCATAACTGTCGCGCAGGGCCGCCAGGTCCTGGAAGAACTGCTGCCTCTCGATCAGCAGGCGCCGCTCCGCCGGCGTGAAGCGGAGGCCCAGGATCTCCTCGGCCTGGCGGATGGCGTCTTCGGTCAGCGGGGCTTGGGCCGACACGGGTGCGGGTGATCCGATCCAGCGCGCTCCGAGCACGATCGATGCGAGCACTGCGAAGAAGAGGAATGGGGGCGGAATCCGCATGGGCCGCGCTCCGGCTGCCTGGTG
>JAOTVL010000106.1 GCA_029863525.1 Gemmatimonadota bacterium | reverse complement strand
ATGGACGCCGGTGGTCTTGCTCTCGGTCGGCTTCGGCGTCGGGATCGCGCTCGCCGTGCGCCCCTCCTCCACGCTCGTCGCGACCTTCCGGGCCCTCATGGTGTTGTATCTCCCGGCTGCCGCCGCGGGCATCTACCTGCATCTCAAGTCCAACGTCGAATTCGAGCTCGAGATGCGTCCGAGCATGGAAGGCCTCGAGCTCGCGCGCGAGTCGCTTCAGGGGGCGATGCCCGCGTTGGCGCCGGGTACCATGGCATATCTGGGCCTCCTGGGGCTGATCGTCTGTCTCCGACACCCCGCAGCTGGCCCGAACACTGACGGATTGACCACTCATTGACCGCTCACAGAGGATTCATCGAGATGCTCCACCTTCGCCGCAGCGCCCTTCCCCTGCTTCTTTTGTCGTCGATCGCGTCGTCGGCCCACGCGCAGGTCGGGGAGAATCTCGGCTTGTTGAATCCGAACCTCGCGTCGAGCGCCGAGCTCGGAGGCGTCCCGGGCCTACCCTCCGCGGCCGTCGCAGAGATCGAAGAGCGTCGACCCTTCCTCCGCATGGACGACCTGCACGCTCTCGTCACCCGGCATGTCTCCTCGGACGCGCTCGAAGGCGTATACCGAGCGATGTGGGTTCCGATCGATCTCAACGACGTGAAGGAGGAGGAGATCCTGCTGATTCCGGGCGTTGGAGCGCGCATGCTCCACGAATTCGAGGAGTACCGGCCGTATGCGGGGCTCGCCGAGTTCCACCGGGAGATCGGCAAGTACGTCGATGACGCCGAGCTCGCGCGCCTGGCTCAGTACGTGTACGTCCGCATCGACCTCAACACCGCGTCGGAAGAGGCGATCCTGAGCATCCCCGGGGTCGGCGCCCGGATGCTCCACGAGTTCGAGGAGTACCGGCCGTACGAGTCCATGGCCCAATTCCGTCGCGAAATCGGCAAGTACGTCGATGACGCCGAGCTGTCCCGCTTGGAGCGGTACGTCGAGATCCGGTGAAACCCGCGAACGCCGCATGAGCCCCGAGGTCGTCGTTCGAGCCCGTAACCTCTCGAAGGTGTATGAGATGGGCGAAGTCGAGGTTCGCGCGCTTCGAGACGTGGACCTCGACCTCTATTCCGGGGAGTTGGCCGTGCTGCTCGGGGCCTCGGGCAGCGGAAAGTCGACGCTCCTCAACATCGTCGGTGGGCTCGACCGCCCGACGTCTGGAACGCTCCACTACCACGACCGCGACCTGAGCGAAGCCGACGACGAGGAATTGACGATGTACCGTCGGCGTCACGTGGGCTTCGTCTTCCAACTCTACAACCTCATCCCCAGCCTCACCGCCCGCGAGAACGTCTCTCTCGTGAGTGAGATCGCGTCCAACCCGATGACCCCCGAAGAAGCGCTCACGCTGGTTGGGTTGGGGGACCGGCTCGACCACTTTCCGGCCCAGCTCTCTGGTGGTGAACAGCAGCGGGTCGCGATCGCGCGCGCGGTCACGAAACAGCCCGACGTCCTGCTGTGCGACGAGCCGACCGGTGCGCTCGACGCGGAGACGGGCAAGCTCGTGCTGGGCGTCATCGATCAGGTGAATCGGGAGACGGGCACGACCACGGCCATCATCACGCACAACGTGGCGATCGGCGGACTCGGCGACCGGGTCATACGGATGAGCAGCGGGGAGATCGCCGACATCACCATCAATGAAAAGCGGGCCGATCTCGCGGGGATCTCGTGGTGATTCGCCTGCGTGCCCTCGACCGAAAGATGCTCCGGGAGCTGTGGCGGTTGCGCGGCCAGCTCCTCTCGATCGGCTTGGTCGTAGCGACCGCCGTGACTACGCTCGTGACCATGCGCGGTACGTACGAGGCGCTCGTTCGTGCACGAGGTGAATACTACCGGGACTACCGTCTTGCGGACGTTTGGTCGTCGCTCGAGCGCGCTCCGAACTCCCTGGAGTCCCGGCTCGAGAACATCGCGGGCGTGGCCGATGTCGAGACGCGCGTGACCTGGTACGCGACGCTCGACCTTCCTTGGCTCGAGGCACCGGGACAGGGGCTGTTCGTCTCGGTCCCGGAGTCGGGCCGCGCCGAGGTCGACGACATCATGGTCCGGATCGGGCGGTACGTACGCCCCGGTCGGGCCAATGAAGTCATGGTGAGCGAGGCCTTCTTCTTGGCGAACGGACTCGTGTTGGGCGACACGATCCGAGCCGTGCTGAACGGGGTTCGTCGTGACATGGAAGTCGTCGGCGCGGCGATCTCACCCACGCACTCCTATTCCGTCCCGCCCGGAGCCCTGTATCCGGATGACGAACGGTATGGCCTGTTCTGGATGAGCGAGGCCGTCCTGGGCCCGAACCTGGACATGGAGGACGGATTCAACGAGGTGGCCGTCACCCTCGCCCCAGGCGCGAACGAGGTCGCGGTCATTCGAGAGCTCGATCGGATCCTGGACCCCTACGGTGGCTTGGGCGCGTACGGGCGCGAGGACCAACTCTCGTACAAGATCCTCAACGACGAGCTCGAGTCGAACCGCACGATGGGCACGGCCTTCCCGATGGTCTTCCTCGGCGTCGCGGCCTTCCTGCTGAACCTCGTCTTGGGTCGTCTGATTTCGACCCAGCGCACCGAAATCGGATCGCTCAAGGCCATCGGCTACACGAATCGTGAGGTCGGACTCCATTTCCTCAGCTACTCGGTCGCCGCGGTAGGGCTCGGAACGCTGCTCGGGGCGCTCGGCGGCGTATGGGCGGGTGACGCCATGGTCGGGCAGTACGAGGAGTATTTCAAGCTTCCGACCCTCCAATACCGGCTCTCTTGGAGCCTCGTGTTGATCGGAGGCGGCATCAGCCTGCTCGCCGCCGTGCTCGGGGGCAGCGGGGCGGTGCGCCGAGCCACCCGGCTGGCACCCGCCGAGGCGATGCGCCCCGAGCCGCCGGCCCGGTTCGCGCCCGGCATCGTCGAGCGCGCGGGCGTCGGCGAGGTGGTCTCGACCGGCACCCGGTTGATCCTTCGGAACTTGGAGCGCAGGCCGGTCCGCGCCGCGCTGTCGTCCCTAGGCGTCGCATTCTCCGTGGCGATTCTCGTCATCGGGATGTTCATGTTCGATGGGATCGACCTCATGATGGATCTGCAGTTTCGGGTCGCCCAGCGGGAGGACCTCACGGTCGCCTTCAACCGAGAGTTGGGCATCGACGTCCGCCACGAGCTCGCACGCGTGCCGGGGGTCACGAGCGTGGAGCCGTTCGTGATGATCCCGGCCCGCCTGCGATCGGGACATCGCGAGCGAGAGATCCCGATCACCGGTCTCGAGGTGGACGGCCGCCTGCGACGCATCGTGAGCGAGGACGGTCGAGTCCACCCGCTTCCGATGAGTGGTCTCGTGCTTAGCCGGATGTTGGCCGACCGTCTCGATGTCAGCCGAGGGGACACAGTGACCGTCGTGGCGCTCACGGGTCTTCGCCAAACCGAGCTGTACCCGGTGACCGACATCGTCGACGACCTTCTGGGCGTCGCGGCATACCTCAACGTCAACGAGTTGCGCCGGCTCACCCGTGAGGGCCTGCGCGCTTCCGGGGCATTCCTGCTCACGGACGGGGTCCGCGACGAGGACGTGAACGCCGAGCTCAAGCGGGCTCCCGCGGTGGCGAGCGTGGTGTCGCCCGCGACGATGCTGGAGTCCTTTCAGGACCAGCTCGACGACAGCCTGCTGATCGCCGTCTTCTTCATCGTCGGCTTCGCCAGCGTCATTTCGGTCGCGGTCATCTACAACGGCACCCGAATCGCGCTCTCCGAGCGTGGACGAGAGCTCGCGAGCCTGCGCGTGCTCGGCTTCACCCGGCGAGAGGTGGCCACGCTGTTGTTCGGGGAGCAGGCCGTCATCACCATCTTCGCGATTCCGATCGGCTGGGGCATCGGCTACGGCCTGGCCTACCTCGTCGTGCAGGCTCTCGCCTCGGAAACCTACCGCATTCCGTTGGTCGTAAGCATGCAAACGTACACGTGGACGACAGCCATCACGCTCGTCGCGGCAGCCGCAAGTGCGGCCCTCGTCCGGCGGCGCCTCGATCGCATGGACTTGATCGCGGTTCTCAAGACTCGAGAGTGACGTCATGAGCAAACGCTTCCTCCTTCCCGGGCTCCTCTTCGTCGTGACGATCGTGGTGATCGCGATCGTCCGGACGGACCGCCTCGCAGTGACCGTGGTGACCGCGACGCGGGATACGCTGAGCGTCACCATCCCCGCGGAGGGCCGCACCAGGCCCCGCGAGCGGTTCATGGTCGCGGCCCCGATCTCGGGTCGGCTCACACGCCTCGATCTCGAGGAAGGCCAAAGGGTGCAAGAGGGGGAGTTGCTTGCTCGCCTGTACGCCGCCCCGCAGGACCCGCGTATCGTGGCAAGCGCGCGCGCCGAGGTGAGCGCGGCCGAGGCCCGTCACCGTGAGGCGGAGTCGGTTTTGCGCGAGGTCGAAGTGCAAGCGCGCCAAGCCCGCCGTGAGGTCGAGAGACGGCGACCCCTTGCCGAGATGGGTGCGATCACGGCGGAGCGGATGGAACAGGCCGAACTGGCCGCGGAGGTCGCCGAGGAGCGGCTGCAAGCCGCCGAGGCGTCCGTCGCGTCGGCTCAGGCCGCGCTCGACTCCGCACGCGCGCGCCTCGTGGGGGCCGAGAGCGCAGACGAGACCGGCTCGGCGGTCGACGTGCTCGCACCGGTGACCGGCCGCGTACTCCAGGTACCCGACGAGAGTGCCCGGATCGTGCCGGCTGGCACTCCTCTCGTCGTTCTGGCGGACATCGGTGGCCTGGAGGTCGTGATGGACATCTTGTCGGAAGACGCGGTCCGCGTAGAGCCGGGTAACGACATCGTGATCTCCACCTGGGGTGGGGAGGGCCCGTTGACCGGCACCGTGCGCAACGTCACGCTGGTGGGCTACACGAAGATCTCGGCGCTCGGCGTGGAGGAGCAGCGGGTCGACGTGATCGGAGACCTTCGCGACGCTCCTCCGTCCCTTGGGACCGGATACCGGGTCTCGGGCGACATCGTGGTGTGGAGAGGCTCCGACGTTCTGTCTGTCCCGACGAGCGCGCTGTTCCGCGTCGGTCAGCAATGGCAGCTCTTCGTCGACGAGGGTGGCCGGGCACGAGCGCGCACGGTTATCGTCGGACAACGCAACGAAAACGCGGCCGAAATCCTGGACGGCGTCACGGAGGGAGAGCAGGTCGTCGTCTTCCCTCCGGACGCGATCGAGGACGGCGTCTCGATTCGCCCGCAACCGGCCTCCGGCTGACGAGGCAGGTCTTCCGAAGCTTGAAGAGGCGCGCAAAAGCCCGCTATCTTGGGTTATCCCGGTCCCGGACGCCCCCCCACGGCATCGATCGGGAAAATGAGAGGCGGCGTTGTCAAGCGGGACCAACGGGACCAAACGAGCCAGACACCCCCGGCGAGTGGAGCCACCCGGCTTCGACTTCCACGTGCCTGAGATCGAGGACGTCGACGTCTTCGTCGTCGATGACGACCACACGTCGCTCAAGCTGCTCGAGTCTTCGCTCGCGCGTGTCGGCTACCCGGTTCGCAGTTTCTCCGACCCCACCGAGGCACTGGAGGCGATGCGTACCCGGCCGCCGGAAGTCCTCGTCACCGACGTCGTCATGCCGGGACTCAGCGGCGTCGACCTGGCGCGCGAGGCCCGCCGGCTCGATCCCGACATCGGTGTTGTTCTCGTCACGGGTGCGGGTGAGGAGGAAGGGGACAGAGCAAAGCATCGCCTCGAAGTCTTGACATACCTAGGCAAGCCGGTGGAACCCATCCAGCTCATGAGGGCCGTTCAGCGGGCAACCGTGACTCGTGCCGCCACCCATCACCACCGCGAGATGGTCGACTGGATGTACGCCTCCATGGACCGCAACGCCGAGGAGATCCACGAGGTCACGCTCGGCACTCTTCGCTCTCTCATGAACGTGCTCGACGCGCGCAGCCCCCACTTCCAGGGTCACAGCCGCGCGGTCGCGATGCAGGCCGCCGCCGTTGCGCATACGATCGGACTCGACGAGGTGGAGGTCGAAGAGATCCGGATCGCCGGCTTCCTCCACGACATTGGCATGATCGGTGTTCCCGACTCGATCGTCGACAAGCCCGGTCATCTTTCGCCGGACGAAGCCACGCTCATCCGCTCACACTGTTCGGTGGGCGCGTCGATCATCGAGCCCATGAAGCATCTCGATTCCGCGACGCGGTGCATTCTTGAACACCACGAGCGACTGGATGGATCTGGATACCCGGCCGCAAAGCGCGGAGATGAGATCTCCGTGGCGGGTCAGATCGTAGGAATTGCCGAGGCATGGACGGGGATCCTTGAGAGTCGTGCCTACCGCCAAGGCCGGAAGCGGGAGGAAGGGATGGAAATCCTGTTGAAGCATCAGGGGGCCTGGTTCTCCCAAGAGATCACCGAGGCGCTGATCGAGTCGGACGTCGGGGTGATGGGCTGATGGCAGAGATCCTCGTGGTCGACGGAGACGCCACGGCCCGGCGGGTGATCCGGGCGCTCCTCGAAGACGCGGGACATGTCGTGGTCGAGGCGAGCAACGGGCGAGAGGGGCTCGAGGCATTCAGCGAACACGTACCCGACCTCGTCATCACCGAGTTGTACATGGACGAGATGGACGGCATCGAGTTCCTGCGAGGCATCCGGGAGCGGTGGCCGCCCGAGCCGGTTCTGGTCATGTCGTCGCGGACGGGACCGGACGCCCAAAGCCTACTCCGTGTCGCGCAGTTGCTGGGCGCGAGCGGGCTGCTCGACAAGCCGATCCTAGAGAAAAACTTGCTGGAGAAGGTGGGCGCAATCCTCGCCGCATAGCTCGTTTCAGGGCCCCTTCCCCCCCCTCCGAGCCACGCCGAATCCCGACTTGCACGCCCCTTGTTTTCGGCGTATCTTCGGTTTATTCGGTATTTGTTCGGGTTGATCCCCGGTTCCGGTTGACGTGCATGGGTGGCTGACGATGTGACGTCGGAACCGGGGATCGTCGTCCCCGAAACCTCCACGGAAGCGCGTCCCTACACGTCATGGCCAAGTCTCTTGCGAGTGCGCAGGGTGTTCCCACCCACCACGATCGTGGGTGGGCTCAGAACAGCCCGAACGATTGGCTACCGACCACAACGGCCGACATCGGATGGGTGACGGACTCCAAGCCGGCCAGTTATTCGGACGCCGTCTCCTCACGTCGCTCGACAGGAAGTCGCCGAGCCCTGTGCCTTTGGCTCCCGACGTTCGAGCTGCGCCTCGAGTTGGTGCGCTCCCCCGAGCTCGACAGCACCTCGGTCGCCCTGCTCTCTCCAGGTGAGAGCGCACGGCGTACGATCTGGCAGGTCTCGGAGCGGGCGCACGCATCCGGTGTTCGTCCCGGTCAGTTGGTCTCCCAAGCGGTCTCGCTCTGCACGTCGCTGACACTCCTCGAGCCCGATCCGGCCCATTACGATGCGGCCGTCGACACCATGCTCGAGGTCCTCACCGAGCTCACGCCGATCGTGGAGCCGGCAGGGAGAGGACGGGTCTTCTTGGGCATGGACGGCCTCGAACGGCTTTTCGGATCCCCGCGCCACCAGATCGACCGCGCGCTCCGGTCGCTCTTTCGGGTCTTTCCGTCCCCACTCGTCGCCGCCACGCGGGCAGGCCTGGCACCTGGCAAGTTCGGCGCTTGGGTCGCGGCGGCCTCGGCCCGTTCGGGTTCGCCGATCATCATCCCCGAAGAACGCCTCGGAAACTTCTTCGCTCGATGCCCGGTGCGGGCACTCCCCGTCGACCCGTTGGTGATCAGCCGTCTCGAGCGGCTCGGGATCCACACGCTCGGTGAGCTTCGTCGTTTCCCGGAGCCGGCGCTCGTCGCCCAATTCGGTGAGGACGGGAAGAACGCACTCGCATGGTCGACCGCCCGCCGTATCGACCCCGTTCGGCCTTGGCACCGCCCTCGACCGATTCGGGTGTCGCTCGAGTTTCCCAATCCCGTGGGTATGGTCGGTACACTGCACGGAGCGCTCGACCGACTCGTGGAGCGAGCCTTGTCGCGTCCAGCACGGAGGGGACGCAGCGTGACCGGTGTGCGCATGGGTGCGCACCTGGAAGGGGGCGGCTCCTGGTTCGTCGAAACGGTCCTACGCGAACCGACCTCCGATCGGGAGCGAATCGTCGCACCCCTACGCGCCAAGATGGAGCTTTCTCCTCCTTCGAAAGCGGTCGAAACGCTGCTCCTCGAGCTTACGGATTTCGGTGTCGCGAGCACGCAGACGGGACTGTTCGACCGAAAAAACGAGTCGGGGAGAGCAACGTCAGAACTCGATTTCGATCAAGGTGAAGTTCCTGCCAATCTTAGAGATGCGGTCAAAGAGTTGAAGTTACGTCTAGGACATTCTCCTCTCTACCGTGTCGTCGAGGTCGATCCCTGGTCGAGGATCCCCGAACGCCGACATGCGCTGCTGAGCTTCGACCCGTGACCCACCGTCCGAAGCTCAGACCGCTCGCTCGCCCCAAGGTCGTGACCGTGCGTACCGACGAGCGCGGTGACCCCGTTTTCGTTCGGCTTCCCGGCAAGCCGGCACGTCGTGTCGCGGTCGTCCGAGAGCGTTGGCGCATCGACGACGAGTGGTGGCGACATGCGATCTCGCGCGACTATCGGACGATCGTTCTCGACGACGGAACCGTGATGACGCTGTACCACGATCTACTCGAAGGTCTCTGGTACGCACAGCGCGGTTGAGCGTGCTTACGCCCGAGCAACCCAATCCGCCATTTCGACCCCGAGCGGATGCGCCATATTCCGCTCTCAACGCTTTCGAACACACGAGCGCCGTGCCCTCCACCACCATCCCCCTCATCACTCGCGTCCAGCCGCTCAAGCCTCGAGGGCTGAACGTCCTCGTGCACGTGGACGTCGGCGAGCCCTTCGAGATCATGCTGGAGGCGCTCGAGAGACACCGCCTCGGCGTCGGTGACGCACTCCCGGCCGCGCGCCGCCATCACCTCCTCAATGACGATGCCGACATACGGGTGCGTGACGCCGCACTCAACCTGATCTCGTACCGGGCCCGGACCCGCGCCGAGCTCCGCCGTCGACTTCGCCAGAAGGGCTTTCGGCCAGCCCGGATCGATCCCTGTCTCGACCGTCTGCAAGAGAAGGGGTTCGTCGACGACGGGGCGGTCGCCGCCGCGTTCGTCCGTGATCGCCTGCGGCATCGCCCGCGGGGTCGCGTGGCCCTCGCTTCGGAGCTGCGTGCCAAGGGCGTCGCGGGAGAGCTGGCGAACCGAGCCATCGAGGAGGTCTTCGAGGACGAAGAGACCGACGACGTCGACTTGGCCCGTGAGGTCGCCGAGCGATGGGTGAACCGTCAGCCCGTGAGCCTCCTGCGGGCGTTGGTCTCCGATGGGCACGACGCGGAGCGGGCGAAGGCGAAGGCGAAGCGCCGACTGGTCGGTTATCTGAACCGCCGGGGCTTTCGCGGGGCAGCCATGAGCGCCGGAATCGACCGAGCCGTCGAGTGTGCGCTAGAGCGCAACGGCGACCCGCGACGACGCTGAGGCGCCGTCGGGTACGGCTCCCTCTTCGAGTCCGGGCGGTCTCAGCCCACGGCTTTGGCCGCCCTCCGTCGGCGGTCCCAAACCAGGACCGAGACCATAAGCACCACGAGGAACCCGGCGGCCAACGGCGGAGAACGCCTCCAGACAGCGCCGATTCCGACACCCGAGGTTGTGAAGAGGACAACGCCCGGAATGATGCCCAGGGCCGTCGTCCAAAGGAAACGCCAACGGGGCACGGCGCAGAGGCCGGCGCCCCAATTCAGCGCCGTGAAGGCGACCACAGGAACGAAGCGCATGAGGAGAAGTCCCCACCACCCCGCGGACTCGACCGTATTATCCATTCGATCGATCACGTCGCGAGTCACCACGCGTCGGGCCAACCCACGACCCCATCCCTTCGCGATTTCGTAGCTGATCCAGGCACCCGTCAGCCCACCCACCCAGGTGACGAAGGATCCCGTCACGGCTCCGAAGAGCATCCCGTTCGCCATGGCAGGCGCCTCGGCGGGGATCGGGAGCACGGATACAATCGCCATGACAAGGGGGGCCACTACATACGCCCACATCCCGATCCCGGCGAGCCACGCCTCGATATCGGTGAAGATCTCGGCCACGGACCCCTCCTCGGTCGTCCACACCTCCCTGCCCGCCATTCTCCCGCAATCTCTGTACGAGATCGTCAATGCGCAAAGATCCGGGTAGGGCTACTGCGAACGCCGCTGAATCCGGACGCGCCTCGTTCTCGTACAATCCCTTAGGAGGAGGCGATATGGCCAAGAAGAAGCCGAAGTTCGAGGTACCGAAGGGACCGTGTGACCCGGAACCCCCGAAGCGCCCCCCTGCGCCGAGCCCGTCGAAGCCGTTCGACAGAGTGGGACCGGACCCGCTGAAGTGGCTGAAGCTCGGGAAGAAGAAGAAGAAGCCGTAGCGGGTCCGCCTCAGGCCTCGGGACGGTCGAGTCCGTTCTCGACCACGAAACGCGTCAACCCGGCGACGGTGCGGATCCGGAGCTTGTCCATGACCCGCTCCCGGTGCGTCTCGACGGTTCTCGGCGAGATTTCGAGCTTGTCGCCGATCTCACGATTGGTCAGTCCTTCGGCGACGTGCAGGAGCACCTCGAGCTCACGAGGCGTCAGCGACTCCAGTCGCGAGCGCACCTGCTCGTCCTCGATCTCCTGACGAAGTCCGACGCTCAACTGCTGCGTCACCCGGGCCGTGAAGTACTCGCGGCCGGCGTGGACCGCCTGCACCGCTTCCCGTAGATCCGCCGGCGGTGCGTCCTTGAGCACGTAGCCGTGTGCGCCCGACCGAACGGCCTGCAGGACGTACTCGGGGTCGTCGTGCATCGTCAAGATGAGGACCCCTGCCGGATGGCCTTCGTCCCTCAACGTGCTCGCGACCTCGAGCCCCGTCTTCCCCGGCATATTCACATCGAGGATCACTACGTCGGGTCCCAGCTCCTCCACCATGCGTAGCGCTTCGTCGCCGTCGCCCGCCTCACCCACGACCTCGAGCCCGTCGATCTCCTCGAGGACGCCTCGAATGCCCTGACGGACTACGCCGTGGTCGTCGGCGATCACCACTCTCAACCCGGCTTCACTCATGGACCACCCCGCGGAGTTCCGTCGCGGCCGGAGCCCGTGGCAGCGTCACGCGAAGTCGCGCACCGCCCGACTCGGCGTTGTCTATGGAGAAGTGACCCCCGAGGGCCATGACCCGTTCCCGAATCCCGGCTAGCCCCCCTCGGTCTCGGAGGCGGTGGACCGCGTCCTCCGGAAAGCCAGGCCCATCGTCGTACACCGTCATCGCCACCTCGCCCGACTCGAGCGTCAGTTCCACGTCGACGCGGTGCCGAGCCCCGTGCCGAACCGCGTTCGAGAGGGCCTCCTGCATCGTGCGGTAGAGAGCACCCTCGGCCTCAGCGGCGAGCCCGAGCGGCTCCGCGGATGCGGTGAACCGGACCTCCAGCTCATCCGCACCGGAGAAATCCCGGGCGAGCGCCCGTAGCGACGGCAGCAGGCCGAGATCGTCGAGCGCGACGGGGCGCAGGTCGCGGGTGACGCTTCGAATGCCCTTGATTCCCTCGCCGAGCAACCTGCGCGCCCGATCGAGCGCGGGAGCGATCGCTTCGTCGCTTCGTTCTGCGATCACTCCGAGCTGTAGGTTGAGCGCCGCGAGCACCTGGGCGGTCTCGTCGTGCAGCTCGCGCCACAACCGGTTCCGCTCCTCCTCGTGCTGATGGATCATCCGCGCTTGGAGGCGCTCGAGCTCGTCGGTGCGGGCCCGCAGGTCGCGGTGCAACTCCTCCGTGGCGAGCGCCGCCCCTACCTGCTGGCCGAAGGCGAGCAGAAACCGGTTGTCGAGGACGGTGAACGGGTCCCGGGCCTCTCCGACCACCACGAGCGCGCCGACGACTTCCTCTTCGCCCAGAATCGGGAGGGCCGCCGTGTAGGCATGCTCCTCGCCCGGCCGGTCTGCTCCCCAGAGCGCCTCGTCGGCATGATTGGCTCGACGCGCGCCGCGCGCGACGCTGGGGACCCCCTCCACGCGCACGCGCTCAGCCGCGGCCCTCGCCGTCTCCGGCGCCCCCTCGAACGGCCAGAGCGCGGCGACTCCGGCACCCTGGACGAAGCGCCCCTCCGCGCCTGTCGCAAGCCAGAGCGCCGACCCGTGCACCCCTCTGAGTGACAGCGCACGGCGCAGCATCGCCTCCGCCATCGGCTCGTCGTCGTCCATCCGGCCCTGTAGCTCTCCGGACAGCGCCGTAAGGGTGCTCAATCCCTGGTCCAAGTCCTCGAGCACGAGGAAGAGGATGCCCAGGCCCACGCTGATCTGGAAGGTGATGTCGAGGTAGTAGCCCCAAGGGTTCCACGCCCCTTGGGCGCGGAGCAGCGGGTAGTCCAGATGGTGGAGCGCCC
>JAOTVL010000104.1 GCA_029863525.1 Gemmatimonadota bacterium | reverse complement strand
CGTCGAGTTCGTCGTCGGGACCGAGCTGGGGACCACGCTCGGGAACGGCGAAACCAAGGTCCTCACGGTCGAGCACGTGCTCGCGGCGGTGTCCGGACTGGCGATCGACAACCTGATCGTCGATGTGGACGGACCCGAGGTGCCGATCCGCGATGGCTCGTTCCAGGACTATGTGACCGCGTTGGACGAGGCGGGCTTCGTGGAGCAGGATGCGGACGCGAAGGTCATCGAGCTCTCCGGCGTCGTCGAAGCGTGCGGTCCGATCGACTCGACGTACGTTGCGGCGTCGGCTTCAGGGCTGCGCGTGTCCGCCACGATCGACTTCGCGCACCCGAGCATCGGGCGGAGCTACGGTTCGTTCGAGGTCGACGAGGCCGGCTTCCGGACCGAGCTGGCGGCAGCCCGTACGTTCGGCTTCAGGGCAGACGCCGAGCCGCTGCGCGCCCGCGGCCTGGCGCTCGGCTCGTCGCTCGAGAACGCGGTCGTGCTCGACGAAGACGGTATCCTGAACGACGGGCTGCGCTTCGAGGACGAGTTCCTGCGGCACAAGGTCGGTGACATCGTGGGCGATCTCGGCCTGCTCGGCGGACGCCTGGCAGCGCACGTCATCGCGGATCGCCCGAGCCATGCCGGTAACGTCGCCCTGGCGAAAGCCATACGGAGGCATCACCGCCTCTCCGGACCGCCGATCGCCGACGCCGCCCGCGTCATGGAGTTCCTTCCCCACCGGTACCCGATGCTGCTGGTCGATCGGATCGTGGATTTCGTGCAGGGGGAACGGATCGTCGGCATCAAGAACGTCACGATCAACGAGCCCTACTTCCAGGGACACTACCCGGGCCACCCGGTCATGCCCGGCGTGCTCATCGTGGAAGCCATGGCCCAGTGCGGCGGGCTCCTGCTCATGGACGCCGTCGAGGATCCCGACAGCAAGGTCGTGTACTTCATGACCATGGACAACGTGAAGTTCAGGAAGCCGGTGACCCCGGGCGACACCATCGTATTCGAGCTGAACGTGCTCCAACTCCGCCGTCAGGTGTGTCGAATGGCAGGGCGCGGGGTAGTAGGCGGCGATGTCGTTGCCGAAGCCGAATTCATGGCTCGAATCATGGACAGGTGATATGCCCAAGGAAGCAGCGTTGAATACGGGCCGCGAGGTCGACGTCCACCCTTCTGCGATCGTCCACGACGACGCGGTGTTGGGCGACGGGGTCCGGGTCGGTCCTTGGGCTCTGATCGGGCCTGGCGTCCGCATCGGCGCCAACACGGAAATCGGGCCCAGGGTTTTCATCGAGAAGGATACGATCCTCGGCGAGGACTGCACCATCTCGAACGGCGCGGTGCTCGGCACGGACCCTCAGGATCTGAAATACAAAGGCGAGCACGCCATCCTCGAGATTGGCGACCGTACGATCATTCGGGAATTCGCGACGCTCAATCGCGGTACCGCGGCGTCCGGCCGCACGGCGGTGGGAAGCGACTGTCTTCTCATGGCGTACACGCACGTGGCGCACGACTGTGAGATCGGCAATCACGTGATCCTTGCGAACGCCGTGAACATGGCTGGCCATGTCACGATCGAGGATTGGGTGATCGTGGGCGGCTTGACGCCGATCCACCAATTCGTGCGCATCGGTGCCCACGCATTCGTGGGTGGAGGATCGAGGATCGCTCAAGACGTGCCGCCGTATTGCAGGGCCGCGGGCAACCCACCCAAGCTCTATGGTCTGAACACCGTGGGCCTCGAGCGTCGCGGGCTTTCGCAGGAAGTGCGAGCTGCGCTCAAGCAGACGTACCGGATGCTGTTCCAGGGCGACGTGGCGCTCACGAAGGCCCTGGATCGAGCGGAAGAGGAGGTCGTTGGAGTGCCGGAGGTCCGGCACCTGATCCAGTTCATCCGCGCGAGTGAGCGCGGAATCACGACCTGAGATTCGCGCGCTCCGCCTGGACAGCGGGGCCGATCGCCAGGAGGTCGAGACGATGTCGCTGATCCGGCAACGCAGACGCCGAAAGAAGAACTGGCTCGATACACGAAAGGGCATGGCCGGCCAGAAGCTCGTCGCCCTGCTCGTGCTCACGCTCGCGGTCATCTGGTATCTGGGCTGGCGGTTCTGAAGCCCACGGTCCTCGTCCTGGCGGGCGAGGCGTCGGGTGATCACCACGCGGCGGCGTTCGTCCGATCGCTGCGCGCTCGCTACCCTGGCGCGCGCCTGATCGGGACCGGCGGCGCCACCATGAAGGGGGAAGGCGTCGAGCTCCTGGCGGAGCTGGACGATCTCGCGGTCATGGGCTTCATCGAGGTCCTGCCGAAGGTGCCCTTCTTTCGACGTCTCGAGCGTCGGATCACCGACCTGCTCGACGAACGGGCTCCTGATCTGGTGGTCCTGGTCGATTATCCGGGCTTCAACATGCGGATCGCCCGCGCCGCACACGCCCGGGGACTCCGGGTTCTGTACTACATCGCGCCCCAAGTGTGGGCATGGCGTTCGAGACGCGCTCGCACGCTTGCGGCAGTCGCCGATCGCGTGGCCGTGATCCTCCCTTTCGAGGCCGAGTTTCTCGAGGCGTTCGGCGTACGCGCGCGGTACGTCGGTCATCCCCTCTTGGACCGAGCCGACGAGGTCGTCGACCGCGAGAGCTTCTGCGCGCGTTGGGGGCTCGACGCCGACCGGCCGATCCTCGCGGTGCTTCCCGGCTCCCGCCAACAGGAGTTGGAGCGGCACCTGGAGCCGTTCCGCACGATCGCGTCCGCCGTGGCCGAGCGGCGTCCCGATGTGGTCCCGGTATTTTCGCGTGCGTCGACGATCAGGGCAGGGGCGTTCGTGGGTATCCAAGCGCCCGTGGTCGAGGACACGCGAGGGCTGATGCGCCACGCGAGCGCCGCGCTCGTGAAATCGGGTACCTCCACGCTCGAAGCCGCCCTCGAGGACACGCCGTTCGTGATCGCGTACCGTACGAGTCCGCTCACCATGTGGCTCGCGCGGCGGCTCGTGAGGGTCGACCACGTCGGGCTCCCCAACCTCGTCGTAGACCGGCGCGTGGTGCCCGAGTTCCTCCAGGACGAAGTGGGTGTGGACGCGGTTGTCCCGGCGCTGCTCGAGTTACTCGAGGAGGGGAGCGACGCACGCCAAACACAACTCCGTGGTCTCGCCGAGATCCGGGCGCGGCTGGGTGCCCCGGGGGCCGCGGATCGCGTCGCCGAGCTCGCGGCCGAGCTCATCGAGGGCGCGGCGTCGTGAGCGACCTCCGCTTCGAGAGCGCCGGTGTGCTCGGTACCGGTCTGGTGGGGGCGCTCTTCGCGACGACGCGCGCCACGCGGGTCGGAGAAGAGCATTACCTGCGCTTTCGACGCGAGGGACAGCCGGTGCTCTTCGTGTTCTGGCACGGTCAGCTACTTCCGCTCATCCACTATCATCGGCACGAAGGGATCGTCGTGCTGGTCAGCGAGCACGAGGACGGCGAATACATCACCCGCGTCGTGGAGCGACACGGATTCGGCACGGTGCGCGGATCGAGCACCCGGGGGGGCACCAAGGGACTCAAGGGGCTGGTGCGCGCCGCCCGTGAAGGACGGGATCTTGGCGTCACGCCGGACGGTCCGACTGGGCCCCGAGGGCAATTCAAGCCCGGCGCGCTTGTCGCGGCTCAAATGGCGGGACTTCCCGTGGTACCGATCTCGGTCCGCTCCTCGTCAGGATGGCGCTTCGGTAGTTGGGACGAATTCTTGGTGCCTCGCCCCTTCGCGCGCATCACGATCGAGTACCACGAGCCGCGCTTCGTGCCCCGAGACGCCGCCCGGGCCGACCTGGCCCGGATCGGAGCGGAGATCGGGGCGCTGCTGAACGAGGCCGAGGCTTCGTGAGATCCGCCGTGGAGCGCTTCGCCTGGCGCATGTGGCACGACCAAGCGGGGCCCGCCGGCCTCATCGTTCGATTTCTGCTCTTGCCGGTCGAAGCGGTTTGGCGACTCGCGGCGCGCGAGCGGAACCGGCGCTTCGAGCGCCTGGGTGGGCAGGGGGTCGAGGGCGTGACCGTGATCTCGATCGGCAACGTTGCCGTGGGGGGGACCGGAAAGACGCCGGTCGCCGCGTGGTTCGTGCGAGCCCTGAGCGACCTCGGGCGTTCGCCGGCGTTGGTCATGAGAGGGTACGGCGCGGACGAGGCGGAGCTGCACCGCCGGTGGAATCCGGCAGCGCCCGTCGAAGCCGATGCGGACCGGGTTGCCGCGGTGCGTCGGGCCGCCGATGCGGGCGCCGACTGCGTCGTCGTCGACGACGGGTTCCAGCACCGACGGCTGGCGCGGGCGCTCGATGTCGTGCTGGTCGCGGTCGACGATCCGATCCCGGGTGCGGTGCTCCCTCGAGGGCCGTATCGCGAGCCACTGGAAGGCCTGCGACGCGCCGACATCGTCATCGTCACGCGTCGGGGCGGCGATCGGACCGACGCGGAGCGGCGCGCCACGGAGCTGCGGAGACGAGGGCTGCTGCGCGACACGGCCACCCTGGCGGCGCTCCGCCTCACGACCGCACATGTCGCACGGCTGGGTCCGCACCCTGCGCACGGGCCTTTCCCCGAAGCCGAGCGGCTGACGGCGTGGAACGCGCTCGAGCGGCCCCTCGTAGTGACCGCCATCGCGCGCCCGCACGACTTTCTCCGAGACGTCGAAGCACACGTGGGTGAGGCCGACTTGTGCGCCTTCCCCGATCATCACGACTTCTCCGCGACAGATGCCGCTCGGGTGCGGGCCGAGGCCGGTACGCGACCGATCGTCGTGACGGAAAAAGACGCGATCAAGTTGGCCGCGTACGTCGATGTACTCGGGGACGCATGGGTGGTCGGACAGCGCTTGGTGTGGGACTGGGGAGAAGATCTGGTCCGGCGTCGTATCGAGGCGGTCGTGTCGGGCCCCCAGGGGGGCGTGCAGTGAAGGTCCTCGTCGTTGTCGTGGGCAAGGTCCGGGGCGACCTTGCTGCAGCGATCGAGGAGTATGAGCAGCGAGCGAGGCGGTACTGGAAGTTGGAGGTCGTCGAGGTCGCGCAGGGGGCAGGACGTCGAGACGCCGAGCCGTCCGCGGTGATGGACGCGGAGGGCGAGCGGATCCTGGCGAAGATCGACGCGAAGCTGGAATTGGTCGCGCTCACGAGGGCAGGGAAGGCGATGTCGTCGACCAACCTGGCCCGGTATCTGGAAGAGCACGCGGTGCGCTCGTCTCCGGGCGTGGCTTTCGTGATCGGTGGTGCGCACGGACTCGGTCGCAGGGTGCTGGACCGAGCGCGTCGTACGATGACGCTCTCGCCGATGACGCTGCCGCACGAGATGGCGCGCCTCGTGTTGGCGGAGCAGCTGTACCGTGCGGGGACGATCCTTCGCGGCGAGCCGTATCACAAAGGGTGACAGGGAGCTTGAGGCGATGGCATGGAGCTGATCGTACGACGACCCTCGGGACGGCCGGTCGTCGAGGACTACCTGGCCGGACGGGCGGAGGCGGTCTCCTTCTTCGGACGACACTTCGGAGCAGGCGCCGCGTTCGAGGACAAGGCGGTCGAGGTAGATGCTCGCTTCGACCGGGCGGCCCGTGAGCGCGCGGCAGCGGCGCTGATCGTGCCCGAGGGCGCGGACGAGGCTCGGCTGGCGCAATTCGTCGATGAGGGTGGCTACATGGTCACCACCGGACAGCAGCCCGGCCTTTACGGTGGCCCTCTCTACAGTGTGTACAAGGCGCTCACGGCCGTGCGACTCGC
This sequence comes from Gemmatimonadota bacterium, assembly GCA_029863525.1. Taxonomy (GTDB): domain Bacteria; phylum Gemmatimonadota; class Gemmatimonadetes; order Longimicrobiales; family Gaopeijiaceae; genus UBA2589. The sequence continues at coordinate 6,830 of JAOTVL010000104.1, read as the reverse complement.
CGAGGCCGTGGAGGCGCGGCTGGGGAAGCCGGTCATCCCGGTCTTCTGGGTGGCGTCCGACGACCACGACTGGGACGAGGCGAACCATACCTACCTCATCGGCGTCGACAACGACCTCCACCGCTTCGAGCTCGAGGCGCCGGAGGGCAACGCCGCCCCCCCGCTGCACCGGATCCCACTCGGGGCCGACGCCGGCGAAGTCGTCGAGACGTTCGCGTCCCACCTGCCGGACACCGACTTCAGCGGCGAGTACCTGGAACTGATCCGGTCTGGCTTCGCGGAGGGTGCGTCGCTTCCCGACGGCTTCCATCGGCTCCTCCAGCCCCTTTTGGGGCGGTTCGGGCTCTTCTTCACCGATGCCGCCCATCCGACCGTCAAGGAGGGAACCCGCTCCTTGCTGCTCGACGAGCTTCGTCGCGCCGAAGAGATGGAGTCCGTGCTCCACGGCTCCGGAGCGGCGCTCGAATCTGCGGGCTACGGTATTCAGGCCAGGATCATGGACGGGGGCGTGAATCTCTTCCTGGAGGGTCCCGCCGGCCGCGAGCGCATCTACCGGGACGGCATGTCGTTTCGTCTCCGGACCTCCGGTCGCGTCCTCGATCTAGCCGAGATCGAAGCAGCAGTCGACGCGGATCCGAAGGTCTTGAGCCCCAACGTTCTTCTCCGACCCGTCGCCGAGTCCCGGCTTTTTCCCACGCTGTCCTACGTCGCCGGGCCCGGCGAGATCGCGTACTTCGCCGAGCTGGGTGACTACTTCGAGGCGCACGGCGCCGAGATGCCGATCATCTATCCTCGGTGGACGGTAACGGTCATCGAGGGCAAGATCCGAAAGGTGCTCGACAAGTTCGGGCTCGACGTCGAGGCCTTGAACCGGCCCTTCCACGAGGTCGCCAGCGGCTTCGCGCGCGACGAGGTCCCCGAAGATGTCCGTACCGCGATCGGCAAGCTCCGTGGGGCCCTCGGATCGGGCGTCGGCGAGCTGCAGAAGGCCGTCACGGGGGTCGACGCGACGCTCAAAGGGCCGGTGCAGACGCTTCGGAACCAGACGTTCGCCGCACTCGACGACGTCGAGAAGAAGGTCATGCAGGCCGTGAAGCGCGAGAGCGAGATCGCACTGTCCCAGCTCGAAAAGGCGCAGCTCCACCTCTTCCCGAACGGCAAGCCCGCGGAGCGCGTGCAGAACCCGCTGTACTACCTCGCCCGGTACGGTGGTGCGTTTCTCGATGGCCTGTACGAGCGCTTCGGGGTGAATCTCGACTGACCCGGCCGCGTACTTGGTACAGGAGAGCCTGTTGACCGATTCCTCTGCGCTCTAAGTTCAAGCCATGTTCCTTCAGTTGATCCTCGTCCTGGTCGTGCTGATCCCGCTCCTGGCGATCGTGCTCGACTCTCAGGTCGGCCGAGCCTTCGCCTCTCGTCTCGAGCGCCGGGGGCTGGACAGCCCGACCGACGTGACCGCCGAGCGCATCGCGTACTTGGAGGGCGAGGTGGAGCGGCTCTCGAGCGAGGTGATCCGCCTCGACGAGGAGAGCCAGTTCGTGCATCGCCTCCTGACCGACAAGACGTCCGACCGCGGGGGATCGCTCCCGGCGAGCGACGAGTCCGGATAGCCCGACCCGGACCAACCGACCGGTGACCAACGCCGAGGACACCGGGGGACGGGCGGCGGCGAGCGTAGGCTCGGGGATCTTCCTTTCGAAGGTCTCCGGATTCGTGCGCGAGCGCGTCTTCGCGCACTACTTCGGAGCGAGCGGCTACGCCGACGCGTGGTGGGCCGCGCTGCGGATGCCGAACGTGATCCGCAACCTCCTCGGGGAGGGAACGCTGTCGGCGTCGATGATCCCCGTGTACGCGGAGTTCCTCGAGTCCGGGCGGGAGAAGGACGCGGCTCGTTTCGCGGGTGCGGCGCTGGGCATCCTCACGGTGGTGGCGTCCGCCCTGGTGCTCGCCGGCATGGCGCTGGCGCCGATCCTGGTCGCGCTCTTCTTTCCACGCTGGGACCCAGAGATCCGGGATCTCACCGTGCGGCTCGTCCGGATCCTCTTCCCGATGACCGGGCTCTTCGTGCTCTCGGCCTGGACGCTCGGGATCCTGAACAGTCACCGGACCTTCTTCATCACGTTCGTGGCACCGGTCTTTTGGAACCTCGCCATGATTGCGGCGATGATCGGCGGAGCCGTCTTCTACGGACTCGACGACCGGCCCCTGGTCGAAGCGCTCGCGTGGGGCGCGCTGACCGGAGGTGTGGTCACACTGCTCGTCCAAGTGCCGTTCCTCCTCCGCTACACACGCGGCATGCGGCCGTCGCTGGGCCGTGGCGTCGAGGGTGTGCGCGAGGCGATCGCCAACTTCGTCCCGGTCGTCGCCGCGCGCGGCATCGTGAACGTGAGCGGGTGGATCGACATGATCCTCGCGGGACGTCTCATGCCGGGTGCGGTGGCCGTGATGGGGTACGCCCAGACGTTCGCCAACCTTCCCATCTCGCTCTTCGGGACCGGGGTCGCCGCCGCCGAGCTGCCCGAGCTGTCCCGCATGCGCGCGGAGGTGCAGGAGGTCCTCGCGGCTCGGGTGACCCAGTCGATGCGCCGCGCGCTCTTCTTTCTGGTGCCGTCGGCTGTGGCCTACGTGACGCTGGGTGACGTAATCGTCGCGGCACTCTATCAGACCGGCGCGTTCGACCTTCCCCAGACTCTGGTCACGTGGGGCGTGTTGGGTGCCTACGCGCTGGGCCTTCCGGCGTCGGCGAGCTCGCGCGTCCTCTCGTCGGCCTTCTACGCGCTCCGCGACACCGCCACCCCCGCCAAGATGGCGTACCTGCGCGTCGGAGTGTCGGTCGTGGTCGGCGTCGCGCTGATGCTGCCCGCCGATCGCCTGGGCTTCTCCACGCTGCGCCTGGGAGCGGCCGGTCTCGCGCTCGGTTCGGCGGTGGGCGCGTGGCTGGAGTTCGTTCTCCTACGTCGGGCCTTGGTCGGATTCATCGGACCGCACGGGCCCGAGTCGGGCACCGTGCTGCGACTCATCCTGGCCGCGTTGCTCGGGGCACTGGGTGGGGTCGGGCTACAAGTGGTGCTTCCGGCGGCACACCCGATCCTCGTCGCGGCGGAAACGCTCGTTCCGTTCGGTGTACTCTATCTACTCCTCACGAGCTTGATGGGCGTCGGCATGCCGTTGCGCCCGTCACGACGCGGCCCGGTGACCCCGTAGGTAGGCTGGACCCCACGACGTGCCCGTAGATCGCGAACGCCTGCGCAGTCTCCCGACCCGACCCGGGGTCTACCTTTTTCGTGACGACCGAAGCCAGGTGCTGTACGTCGGCAAGGCCAAGTCGCTACGCCCGCGGGTGCGCAGCTATTTCGGGCGGGAAAGCGACCTCTCGGCGAAGAACCGCGAGCTGGTCAAGCTCATCGACCGCGTCGAAACGATCGTCGTCGGGAGCGAGGGCGAGGCGCTCATCCTCGAGGCGAACCTCATCAAGGAGCACCGCCCGCGCTTCAACATCCTCCTGCGGGACGACAAGAAGTACCCCTACATCAAGGTCACCGTCAAAGAGCCGTTTCCTCGGGTCTACGTCACACGGCGGGTGGTCAACGACGGAAGCCGGTATTTCGGGCCGTATACGTCGGTCGGGCCCATGCGGCAGGCGCTCGAGGTCGTGAAGCGGCTCCACACGGTTCGGTCTTGTCGATACGACCTGCCGAAGGAAGGCCCGGACCGCCCATGCCTGGACTACCATATCGGCCGTTGCCAGGCCCCGTGCGTGGGACTCCAGACCGAGAGCGACTACCGGTCGATGATCGACGAGATTCTCAGGATCCTCGAGGGCGACACCGAGCAGCTGCGCGCCGAGGTCGAGGAGCGGATGCACGCCGCGTCTGCGGGGCTCGACTTCGAGCGCGCCGCACGGATGCGCGACGTCATGGCGGGCCTGGACAGCCTCGCGCGGCAGCAGCGCGTGCACAAAGCGCAGGGCGGGAGCTTCGACGTCGTGGCCGTCGCACGAGACGGGGAGCTCGCCGCGGGCGTCGTGCTGAAGGTCCGCGCCGGTCTGCTCCTCGCCCGTGAGTCGCGACGCTTCGCCAACATCCGAGACGAGTCGGACGAGGAGCTGCTGGGCTCGCTCCTTTCGAAGCACTACCTGAGCGGCGGAGCCTCCGCCCAGGCCGACCTCCCGCGGCGCATTCTACTCGCCCACGAGGCACCGGATCGCCAGCTGCTCCAGGAGATCCTGTCGTCAGCGGCGGGGCGGGCGGTGCACGTCACGGTCCCACAGCGGGGCGAGAAGCTGCGGCTGATCGACCTGGCGGCGCAGAACGCCCGGCAAGTCCTCGAGGATCGCGTGACCGCGCTCGCCTACGCGGTCGATCGGGCCGAGGAGGCGCTCTTCAGCCTGCAGGACGAGCTCGACCTCAAGGTCGTCCCCCGACTCATGGTCTGCTTCGACATCTCTCACACTCAGGGCACGGAAACGGTTGGCAGCGCCGTCGTCTTCGAGAACGGTGAGCCGAAGCGGGCCAGCTATCGACACATGCGGATCAAGGGGGACTGGGGAAACGACGATTACCGCTCGATGGCCGAGGTCGTGCTTCGCTACTTCCGTCGTCTCGTCGACGAGGGGAAGCCGATCCCGGACCTCGCGGTCATCGATGGAGGGAAGGGCCAACTCTCGGCGGCCGTGGCCGCGCTCGAGGAGCTGCAGCTCGGGGACGTCGCGGTCATCGCGCTGGCCAAGCGAGAAGAGGAGGTCTTCATGCCCGGGCGCAGGGAGCCCGTGCTCCTCGATCGACGGAACCGGGCCCTCCACCTGCTCCAGCGGATCCGCAACGAGGCGCATCGATTCGCCGTGCGATACAACCGGAAGCTCCGCAGCAAGCGGACGCTACGCAGCGACCTCGGTGACATCCCCGGGATCGGGGCGCAGCGGCAAACGGTGCTTCTGCGGCGTTTCGGATCACTGAAGGGCGTCAAAGAGGCGACGCGGGAAGAGATCGCGCGCATCCCCGGATTCTCCGAAGCCCTGGCCAGCCGAATCCTGACCTACCTGGGACGGTAGCTCGGGTGGAGCCGAGGCCCCCGCCGCTTTGGCAGGAAGCCTGCAACCATCGGTGCCAGGTGGCGTAGTACAGGCGTGGAGCGCAGGGTCGGTCTTGGCCTGTGATTGCGCCCCTTCTAAGTTACTCGGTCTACCCAGCAAATCATGATCCCAATGGAGGAACCCCGGATGCAGATCCGTTTCGGACTCGTCCTGGCCTTGGCACTCGGTCTCGGACTCGTCGGCTGCGCATCGGGCGGTGGCGGCTCTCAGGGCGGTGGCCTCGACGCCATCCTGTCGCAGAGCCAGAGCGCCGACGCTGGCGAAAACCCGCGTCGGACCGACAACACCAACATGGCGCAGGACGCGCTGAACGCCGCCGAGGAAGCCGACGAGGACGGCGACACCCAGCAGGCCCAAATGCACTATCGCCAGGCGTTGGCTGCGGCCGAGCTGGAGATCCAGGCCGACCCGACCAACCCGTTGGGACATCGCCTCGCTGCGCTCGCGGCACTCGGACTCGAGGATTATGCGGCCGCCGGCCGGCATTTCGACCGCGCGGTCGAGCTTCGACCCGTGTACGAGTTCGAGCTCGTCAGCGTGCGGGAGCAGGCGTGGATCGACCTGTATCAGGAAGCCACCCCGTTCGTGAACTCCGGTGACTATGCCGGCGCCGTCGAGTACTTCCAGGATGCCGATGCGGTCTATCGGGGACGCCCAGAGGCGATGGTCACGCTCGGGCAGCTGCACGCTCAGCTCCGGAACCACGACGAAGCGATCGACGCCCTCGATCGTGCGATCGCATTCCAGGACAGTGAGAATATGGCTGTCGCCGACTCCGCGACGGCCGCCACATGGCAAGAGCAGATCGACGAGCTGCCGCTGCTGCGGGCGCAGGTGCTCGCCGACGCGGGCCGCTTCGAGGAGGCCGCCGTCGCGTACCGCGAGCTCTCCGACCAGAGCCCGGGCGACATCAACCTCAAGCGCGGGCTTGCCGCGATCCTCATGGAGCTGAACGACGAGGAAGCGGCGTTCGTGCTCTACGGCGAGATGCTCGACATGCAGGGACTGTCTGCACAGGACCTCTTCTCGATCGGGGTCGGCTTCTATCAAGGAAGCAACTACGAGATGGCGGCTCAGGCGTTCCGACAGGCCGCAGAAGCGAGCCGCAACGATCGGGACTCCATCGAGATGTGGGCCCGTTCGCTTCAGCTCGACTCGGCGTACACCCAGGTGCCGCCGGTCGCGCGTCGCTGGATCGATCTCGATCCCAACAGCCAGAACGCGTATCTGATTCTCGCTCAGTCGGCGAACCAGATGGAAGACCAGGCGACGACGCAGCAGGCCGTGCAGGCCGTCGACGCGCTCGACGTCGTCATGCAGAACCTACAGATGACCCGGTTGAGCAGCGGTGGAGCCAGCGTGACGGGCGAGGTCATCAATAAGAAGCTCGACGCCGGTGACTCCGTAACACTCCGCTTCACCTTCTACGACGACGGCGGGACACCCATCGGTTCCGTGACGGAGACGGTCGCAGTGGGGGACGTCGACATGTCCCAGATCTTCTCGATCCAGTTCGATTCCGCCGAGACCGTGGGCGGATACGGCTACCAGGTGAGCGGCGGCTGACACGCCGCCTCGCGACCCGTCAGCCAGCGGGCGGCCCGGGAACTCCGGGCCGCCCGTTTTCTTGACCGCATTTCCGGCGTCGCTAGATTCTCACCCCACGCGGGAGTAGCTCAGTTGGTAGAGCATCAGCTTCCCAAGCTGAGGGTCGCCGGTTCGAGCCCGGTCTCCCGCT
>JAOTVL010000009.1 GCA_029863525.1 Gemmatimonadota bacterium | reverse complement strand
CCCTCCGAACGCTCATCAAGCGGCATGCGCCGCTCGACGCGCACGTCGTCAAGGGGATCCTCTACCAAGTGGGTTCAGCCCTGAGCTATGCTCACCGGGCGGGCGCGGGGGTGATCCACCGAGACATCAAACCCGCCAACATCATGGTCAATCTCGAAGGCGATGCCTTCGTGACCGACTTCGGAATCTCGAAAATCGCCGACTTGCAGTCGGGGCTCACCCAAACGGGGGCCACCATCGGCACCCCCGAGTACATGAGCCCCGAGCAGTGTCGTGGCGAGCTCCTGACAGGAGCATCGGACCAATACGCCCTCGGGATCGTAGCGTACGAAATGATCTGCGGGTCGACCCCGTTTTCGGGCTCGCACCTCACGATCATGATGGCCCACGCCCAGGAACCGCCGAGGCCGGTGCGGGAGGTCCGATCGGACTGTCCTCCGGAAATCGCGGAGGCCGTCGAGCGGATGCTCGCGAAGTCGCCGGAAGATCGCTGGCCAGATCTCGATGCCGCGGTCACCTCGATGGGGGGCGCACCACTCGGGTACAAGGACCCGACCCGCGCGAGGATCGTTGCACTGGTCCGGGCGACCGACGTCGAAGGGGCGTCGGGTGGGGTCGCGACCGCTCCACCGTCCGTCGCCCCGGCCGCTCGGATGGCGGCCTCGGCGGGCGGCGCAGCCGACGGCGTCACGAGCGGCGAGCAGGTCGCCGCAGAGGCAAGTCATCCCGAGGATCAGACCCGTGCGAGCCCCGTTCCGGCTACGTCGCGCCGCACGCAGTCGAGCCCGACCCCCTCGCGCCCGAAGTCAATGCCATCGATGGTGGCCCCGGCTCCGCTTTACCGTCGCCCGGCCACGATCGCGCTCGCGTTGGTGGCGATCTTCGCGATCGGCTTCAGTGCGCAGTCGTTCTTGGGATCCGCAGGGCCGACTAGCGTGAATGAGCGGGGTGGTCCGGATGGTCTGGCGGCGACCGGGGACTCGGGGGCGACCGGAGACAGCGCCACGCAGATCGCGGGCGGTCCGGGCATACCGATCGGTGGCCGAGAGGCGCCGCCGGTCACCCCCGGCGGCCAGCTCGCGTCGGGACAGCCGGGTGTCGACGCGGGGGGAGGAGAGGGCGAGCCAGCCACTGCGGACGCCGCCGCCGACCCGACTACCCGCCCGGGCACGACCCAGCGACCCGAACCCGAACCGAACCGGTCTACGCCGCCGCGCCCGACTCCGACCCGGGCGGCGCCCACGCCCTCGACGATGACGGTTCGCTTGGCGAGCGCGTCGATGCAGGTAGGCGAGACACAGGTGGCCGCCGCCGAGGTCCGTGACGGCTCGGGTGCCCCGATGAGCGACGTCGCACTGTCCTGGTCGAGCTCGGCCCCGGGGATCGTTCGAGTGAACGACGATGGTTCGGTGAGAGCCATGGCGGAGGGAAGCGCGTACGTTATCGCCCGAACGGGCCGCGTTCGGGACAGCACGCTGGTGTCCACCGTCTTCGCCGTGGAGGCGGTGCGGATCGCGGGCGGCGACCGGACCGTCGAGCCGGGAGCGTCCGGTCGATTGAACGCAGCGGTGCTCGGTCCCGAGGGCGTTGCGCTCACGCGCCCGATCGTGTGGAGCTCGTCGAACGAGTCGGTCGTACGCGTCTCGGCAGATGGCCAGCTGGCCGCGGTGGCACCCGGGGTTGCCCGGATTCGCGCCACTGCGGATGGCATCTCGAGCGACGTGACCGTGACCGTGCAGAGGGCGGCCCCGCCGCCTCCGACGACCGGGGAAGTGACGACCCTCCTCGAGGGTCTCATCGTGCTCATGACGAGCGACCGGGCCCGAGTGATGGCCTTGTGGCCCGAGGGCAGAGGCGACGCAGGGGTCCGGAGTCAGTTCGAAGATCGACTCGAGCGTGAGGATTTCCGCGCGGAGGTCGCGAGTCAGGAAGGGGTCCGTTTGGATGGTCGCGGGGCCGTGGTCTCTTTCGTGGTCGCCGCATCTCACCGGGCCAACTTCGGTCGACGCGCCGAGGGCACCATCCAGATGAGGGCCCAACTCCTGCATGACGGCGGCGCGTGGCGGATCGTGTCCGTTGGCGCGCAGTCGGTCGATTTCTAGTGAACCATCCGTGGGCTCGTCACGGCTGAGCCTGGGCTTCGGTCCCGCGCTCTTCGGGGTGCATCCAGGAGCAGGTTGGGGCCGAGGGCCAGCGCGCTCTTCGGGGGGCGCCCGGGAGCAGGTCGGGGCCGAGGGCCAGCGCGCTCTTCACGCTCGCCGTCGAGGTGAGGAAGCGCCGTCGGTCGGTCACGAGAGACTTCCCGCCGTACCCGCGGGGGAGCCCAGGCGAATCGGGAGCGTTCGAATGCGCTCGCCCGTAAGCGCGTAGACTGCGTTCGCTACCGCCGGCGCTATGGGCGGCGTTCCCGGCTCGCCCACACCGCCTGGCGCGTCTCCACTAGGGGCCAATACTACGTCGATCCGCGGCGCCTCGTTCATCCGAAGCATTCGATAGTCGTGGAAGTTGCTCTGGACGACGCGTCCGCCCTCGATGTTGATCTCGCCGAAGAGTGCGGCGGTGAGCCCGTACACGATCCCGCTCTCCATCTGGGCGCGGACGATGGCCGGGTTCAGCACCGTGCCGCAGTCGACCGCACACCAGACCTGGTGTACGCGAGGCTGGCCGTCCCGAATGGAGACCTCCGCGACCTGCGCTACGTACGATCCGAAGGACCTCACGACCGCAATGCCACGGCCACGTCCCTCTGGCGGGGTAGAGCCCCACGCCGAAGCCTCAGCGACCGCGTCGAGCACTCCGACGTGGCGTGGATGCGCCGAGAGAAGGGCGCGGCGGTACTCGTACGGGTCCTCTCCGGCCGCGTGTGCGAGCTCGTCGATGAAGGACTCGACCACGAACCCGGTGTGCGTATGACCCACGGACCTCCAGAATCCGACGGGAATCGGGAGATCGACTTTCGCGTAGGTCAGGCGCACGTTCGGGGATTCGTACGGTTGGTCCGATGCTCCCTCCGTCGACGTCGAATCGCGCTTGCCCACGAGGTTCCTGGCGGGCCCTGGGACCCAACCCGGAACGAGACGCTCCATGATCGACTGTGACGCCGTTCGATGATCCCACGCGGCTGGACGTCCATCTTCGCCGAGCACCGCCGTGAGCTCGTGGTAGGACGCGGGCCGGTAGAAGTCGTGTCGCATGTCGTCTTCCCGCGACCAGACGACCTTCACCGGTCCCTGGATCTTTCCGGCGAGCTCCGCGGCCTCGCGCACGAAATCTCTCTCGGAACGCCGGCCGAAGCCGCCACCGAGGAAGGTGGTGTGCACCTCGGTGGCATCCGCGGGCACACCAGCCGCGGCGGCGGCTACCTGACGCGCCCCGCCCCCGACGATCGCGGGTGCGTTTTGGAACTGTGTCCCGGTCCATACGGTGCATCGACCGTCGCGCACCCACGCCGTGCAGTTCATCGGCTCCATGGTCGCGTGCGCCAAATAAGGAAGGCGGTACTCTGCCCGAATCGGCGCTTCGGCCCCGGCCAAAACGGCATCTACGTCGCCGTCATCTCGCACGGTGCGACCGTTCCGCACAGCCGAGCGAAGGCGATCCGCGATCGTTGCGTCGTCGAGGTTCGCCCCGTCGCCCTCGTCCCACTCGATCTCGAGTGCGTCTCGTCCTGCATTTGCTGCAACATACCCGTTCGCCACGACGGCGACTCCACTCTCCAACTCCACGATCTCGTCCACCCCTGGCAACGCCAGCGCCGCGTCGGCCCGGAGGGAACGCACGACGCCACCGAACACCGGGGATCGCTCCACCACCGCGACACGGGTGTCCGGAGGGCCTGCGTCGATCCCGAAGATCGCTCGCCCCGTGGACTTCGCTTCCACATCCAATCGGGGCACGGAGGTACCGATCAGTCGGTAGTCGGCTGGTTCCTTGAGGGCGACCTCGTCCGGGACGTCGAGCCTCGCGGCCTCCGCGGCGAGAGCACCGTAGGAAGCGGTCGACCCATCGGGAGCGATGACGGCGGCGTTGCCGGTCGAGACGTCGGCGACATCGACGCCCCACCGGTTCGCTCCCGCACGCCGGAGCATCTCCCGCGCGGTCGCGCCCGCGCGCCTGAGCGGTTCCCACGACTCCCTCACGCTCGTGCTGCCACCCGTGACCATCATGCCATAGGCGTCATGAGCTTGCGCGAATTCGAAGGATACGGCGTCCCACGGGACGTCCAGCTCCTCGGCCACGAGTTGCGGCAAGGCCGTGGACACGCCTTGGCCCATCTCGGAGCGCGGCACGAGCACCGTGATCGAACCGTCTTCATCGATTCGGAGATACGCATTTGGCACCCAGGTCGAATCGCTAGTCGGGAGCCCCGGGTCGCGGGTAAGACGCCAAGCGACGCCGAGGGTGAGTCCAGCCCCGGCGACTACGCCGACCTTCACGAAGGAACGACGAGACAGCGCCCCCGACTCGCTCATCCGTCCCCTTCTCCCTGATCGGGCTCGTCGGACGCGATGCGTTCGGATCGGATGGCCACGGCCCTGTGGATCGCTCGTCGGATCGCCTGGTAGGCGCCGCAGCGGCAGACGTTTCCCGACATGGCTCGATCGATGTCGTCGTCCGTCGGCGCGGCGCGTTCGTCCAGGAGCGCGAGCGCGGAGATGATCTGCCCGGACTGGCAGTACCCGCATTGAGGCACCTGCTCTTCGATCCAAGCCTGCTGAATCGGGTGCAACTCACCCGCGCCAGCGACCCCCTCGATCGTGGTGACCGTCGTGCCCTGGGCGCTGCCGACCGGGACCTGACACGAGCGCACCGGCGCTCCGTCGAGAAGGACGGTGCAGGCACCGCACTGGCCGATGCCGCAGCCGAACTTGGTGCCGGTCAGGCCGAGCTCTTCGCGGAGGGCCCACAGAAGGGGCGATGAATTGGGGGCCGAGATATCACGCGGTTCCCCGTTGATCGTAAGGGTGGTCACGAAACCATACTCCTGTGCCGGTCGACGAAGGTTCCAACCCTCGGTTTCGGGATTCGGTCCCGCGTCACGGCGGAATCCGTCGCGGGGGCCGGGTAGACCGAGCAGCCAGCCCGTGTGGCAGCTGGCCGTGTGCGACCCGGAGACTGCTCGACCTATACTGTCGTCATCCCCGGCCCCTCTGACCTCGGAGGGGGTGGCGGCACTCAGGGAGGAGACATGGGATCGGACCAGAGCTTCGTCGACCACGTAGTCGATCGAATCGAAACAGACTGCGACGTCACGTACAAGAAGATGTTCGGGGAGTACGGGCTCTACAGTCATGGCAAGATGTTCGCGGTCGTCTGTGACAATCAGCTTTTCATCAAGCCGACCGAGGAGGGGCGGGCGTTCATTGGGGACGTGACGGAAGCGCCGCCGTATCCGGGCGCAAAGCCGAGCTTCCTCATCGGCGCCCGCATGGACGATTCGGAGTGGCTCAGCGAGCTCGTCCGCATCACCACCAGGGCCCTTCCCGAGCCGAAGAAGCGGAAGCGGGCGAAGAAGAAGAAGTAGGTGACCGACGAGATGGTGTGGACGCCCTTCCAGCCTTCGGGCCACGGATGAACTCCGAATTGGATCGCCCCGCGGTGGACGACCGCGTCGACGCTGGAGGGCGCGCCCGTAGGTTCCTGTCGAGGCCCTTCGTGTGGCGCGCGCTCGCCTTCGTTGCGGTCTACCTCGCCGCCGTCGTGGGGCTCTCACTCGGCGTCGGCGTCTCCGAAAGGGATCTGGTCGGGGTGGGCCTGGCCGAGCGCGCCTATTATGCGCTCGGCCTCTTCGTTCTCGGTGGGCTGGACATCGGCACACCGATCGGCGGTCCCGCCCCCGCGCGATCACTGCTTTGGTTCGCCTATTTCGCCGCGCCGATCATCACCGCGTTCGCGATCATCGAGACGGCGCTACGGTTGTTCGGACCGCTCAAGCTTCGTGTACGCCCCCTGGCGGGGCACGTCGTGGTCGCGGGGGCCGGCCGACTCACGGTCCTTTATGTCCGAAAGCTCCGCCAGCGGCACCCGCGAAAAGAAATCGTCGTCGTCGAGCTCCAGTCGGAGACGGCCTTCATGAACGAGCTGCGGGACCTGCATCGGGCGATCATCGTCCGCGGGGACATCACACGCGACAAAGCGCTCGATGAGCTGCGTCTGGACCGAGCACACCGCGTTCTTCTGCTCACGGGTGACGACTTCACCAACTTGGACGCCGCGGCGAAGATCTTGCGACGCGCGCCTGATCTGGCCGGACGGGTCGTGGTCCACGTCTCGGATCTCGGCTTCCTGCGCGAGACCGCCGGCTCGAGCGTCGCCCATGCCTCGGAGATCTTCAACGGCCATGAGTTCGCCGCACGCCATCTCGTGAAGGAGCACCTGGCCGCCCGGTTCCAAAACACGAGCTACCGCGACCCGGTGGTGCTCGCGGGCTTCGGCCGGTTCGGCCGAACGGTGCTGGACCAGCTCCAGCGGCACGCGTCGGGGAGCTTCGGACCCGTCGTGATTCTCGACGAGCAGGCGACCCGGCACGCCCGCACGTTCGAAGAAGAGCCGGGATTTTCCTCCGACTACGTCCGCGTCGTGGTCGACGGCGACGCCCTGGACCCGGACACCTGGCGAAGGATTCGAGCCGAGGTCGACGTGGACCGGAACGATCCGGTCATCATCTTTGGAGCGGGGTCGGACGGGACGAACCTCCAGGCGGCGTTGGCCGTGGGGCGACGACACCCCACCGCCCACATCGTGGTCCGCAGCTTTCGGACCTCCCCGTTCACCGCTGAGATCGCGCAGGAGACGGGCATCCACGCCGTGAATCTCGGCGAGCTCGTCCAGGCGGGCATGCCTGACGCCTGGTTCTGAGGTACCTCCGGGTCGATGACGCGCCCTACGTCCCTGCCGGCTCCCGTTGTGTCGGTCGCGAAGAGCTTCAAGTCGTCGAACCAGGCATGCGCGTTCGCGCCGGTGTCGTCGGTGTCCACGACGATCGCGATCGCCGCGACAGGGGGCGCGGGCTCCCCGAACGCGGCTCGGTAGTCGGCTTCGACGTCACGCTCTTCGGCAATCCACCGTCCGGCGTCCACGTCCCCGCTTCTGAGAACGATCGTTCGGACCTGAGAGAGGCTCGGGTTCGGATAGATGCTCCCCACGGGCTCGTTGCCTGCCCAGCTGTATGCGATGGCCCGGGAGCGCTCGGACAGCTCGACGTCACCGAAGAGCACCATGACGCGGGCGGCGTAGTCGTCTCCGCGTTTCTCTCGTTCGTGAACGTTCTCCGTAAGGCTCTTGTGCACGGACCACGCCCATGAGACGCGCCCGACCTGGGTCGGGCCATCGGGAAGCGGCATGACCAGCGCCCCCGCGGATCCGCGGCTCGCGGACGCGAGAACCTGGCCGTGATCGGTCTGAACCACGCGGTATTCGGTGGACCGGCGGTCTAGTCGCTGCCGCCGCCAGCCTTCGAGCCCCCTGGAGAAGTCGACCGCAAGGACCGGCGCGGGTGGCTGCACCTGAGCCACGCCGAGCGTGGGAGCGCCACCGGCTGCGCCGAGCAGGAGCGAAAGCGTGAGTCGTACGCTGCGAATCATGGAGGGCTCGGGGGCTTGGGGAGGTGTTGACCCCATTTGAGCCGGAGTGTGCCCGATCGCATGAGTCCCATGGTCTCCGCTTGGACCATTCCCGCAGCGCGAAAGTGGCCATTGGTGCTCTGCTCCCGGCCTGGGTCACAATGTCGCTTGTCCCACCGGAGGGAAGCCGCCCATCTTGCCGCTCACTTCGTTCACCGCCCGCGCCTTGGGGGACACGACAATGACCCGTTCATCGGATACGCAGAAGGACCGGGCGGAGAGCCGCCCTCGAGACATCTCCCGACGAGAGGCGGTCTCACGGTGTAGCGCCTTGGCCGCGGGCGCGGCGCTCTTTCCCGCCGACGTCCTGCACGGGTTGGCCTCCGCTGGCTCACAGGAGGCGGTGGTGCCGTGGACGAACGCGCCGACGGGGCGCGGAGGCGCCAATACGCTCGATTGGCAGGCGCTCACGTCCTGGGTGACCCCGACGGAAGATCTCTTCACCGTCGGCCACTACGGGACTCCGGAGCTGGACGCGGAGACTTGGTCCTTGGAGGTGTCGGGACTCGTCGACCGACCCTTGCATCTCTCGCTCGACGACGTGCGGGCGCGGCCTCGGCGCAACGTCACGTGCGTCCTCGAGTGCGCCGGCAACCGCGGCTTCGGCGCCCGCTTCATGGGCGCCGTCCACAACGCGACGTGGACCGGGACCCCACTAGCCCCACTCCTTTCCGATGTCGGCGTTCGGCCCGACGGGATCGAGGTCGTCTTTTTCGGTGCCGATACCGGCCAGGAGACCATTCGCGATATCGAGGTCACGCAGAACTTCGCGCGCAGTCTCTCCCTCGACGACGCGATGTCGGAAGATCTGCTGCTTGCGTACGAGGTCAACGGTCAACCGCTTCCCGTCGGGAACGGTTTTCCGCTCCGGCTCATCGTTCCCGGTTGGTACGGCGTCGCGCACGTGAAGTGGCTCGAGCGGATCGAGGTGCGCGACTCTCGCTTCATGGGAAAGTTCATGGCGCGCGACTACGTCACGCTGCGCCAGGAGGGACCCGACGACGCAGCGGTCTGGGCGGAGACGTCGGTGGGTCGGATGAACGTGAATTCCATCGCGGCAAAAGTCGTGCGGACCGGGGCGGGGTACCGCATTCACGGGGCGGCCTGGGGCGCGCCCATCGATCGCGTCGAGGTCAGGATCGACGACGGCCCGTGGCGCCTGGCTGAGCTCGGCGAAGGCCGCGGAGACACGAACAGCTGGACGTTCTGGCAGCTGGAGTGGGATGCCGCACCCGGCGCGCACACGGTCGTCTCGCGCGCGATTTCGACCGATGGTGAGATTCAACCCGAGCCCGACGACCCGCGCCTCGCTCAGAAGATCACCTACTGGGAGAGCAACGGTCAGGTGACCCGCGAGATCATGATCGACTGAGAGGGGCTCGATCGCTGGCACGTTGAAGCGAACGCGTGTCGAGCCCGCTACGATCACGGAGGGCGTGGGGCCCCGGAGCTCGGCCCGGAGCTCGCCGGTACCGAATGGTCATGGGCGGCACGACTTGCCGAAACCAGGGAGAAAGACCCTTCCGGGCCACGCCGTCGCGACGATGGTGGGTGTGGAGGGCCGACGTTGCGGATGCCGCTGAACCACGCGCTTTTCGCGAATCGGAGGCGGTTCTGCGGCCGGACTCGGGCGCGATGGCACGGCTCCTGTACCGAAATGGGCAGAAAAACCGAGGAACGGTAGGCCCGAAGCACTTCAGGAGGCCCTCAATGTTGAAGACAACGATGCTGACCGTGGCGCTCTTCATGGCGCCCCTGGCTCTCAGCCCGGACGCCGTCGAGGCACAGAGCCGTAGGCCCGACCGAGCCGCGGCCGCGTCGGCGAACGCCCGGGCGCAGTCGATGCCCCCGGGTATGGCGAACCGACCGGAAGGGAAGGCCCTGCCTCTTGGAATCGAACGGACGCGCCAGCCTGCGGAGTCCGCACCCGAGCCACCCCCGGAGGCCGAGCCGGACCCGCTCCCCGACCCCGAGCCGGACCCGCTCCCCGACCCCGAGCCGGACCCCGAGCCTTGCGAGCCCCAGACCGTGATCATCGGGGGCGTACCGATTCAGCTCCCCTGCACGCCGTAGCCAGAGCGCGGCACGCAGGCCCGGTGACCCTAACGGAGGCCGGTGCGGACATCCGCACCGGCCTCTTTGTTTTTCAGTCACGCGGCGCCGGCGGCTTCCGGTATCTCAGTCGCGAATTCCGCTCGGGCACCAGAGCGCGATGGCGTCCGCGTCCCGGTCCGACTCCGTTCCGAATAGGGCGCTTACGACCCGCTCACCCGTGCCGGGGTCTTGGATCTCTCCAATGAAGACGACGTTGGCGCCCAGCTTGCCGGACTCCTCGCGTAGCTTGTTCCACATGTCCCCCTCGTCCGTGAGGCCCTCGGGCCCGGATGCATGGAGCAAGGCTACGCGCTCGCATGAGGCCGGTATGCTGTCGCCGGGCAGCAGCACCTGGACGTCCTGTCGGGGGAGGGGATGGTTCGACCGGTCCATGAGGACCGACTTACTCACACTGACGCATCCAACGGCGCTCAGCGTGAGCAAAACGACCCGTGTTTTCATGTGAGAAAGATAGCCGCCGGCTCCCCTGGCACATACGCTCAGCCCATCTCCCAAATGTGTCTGGAGATGATCTCTTCGCGACCGATCCACTTGAGCACGATGTCCCGGACGACGTTCCCCAGCTCGGAAATCTGAACGGGCTTTCGGTGCACCGACTCCGCACCCAACGCCAGCGCCCTCGCCTCGTCCTCGTCGCTCACCGAGGCGGTCAACACGACCACGGGTATGCCGAGCGGCCGCGGGAGCGCCTTGATCCACTCGAGGACCGCGAATCCGTCGACGTCCGGCATGAAGAGGTCGAGCAAGACGAGGTCGGGCCACGGGTGCCGGCTACGATCGGCGAACGGGGCTTGGCCGGACAAATAGGCGATGGCCTCGCCACCGTGTGAGGCCGTCTGCACCTCGAGACCCGGATGCGCCCTGCGCGCTGCGATCCCGACCAGGGCGGCCTGGTCCTCGAGGTCTTCCACGACCAGAAGGGTCGGCCCACATGGGCGCATAGAAAAATCCCCCAGGCTATCAGATGAGTCAGCCTGGGGGGACCCTATCAAGATGTGGCGCCTCGAGCGCGAATCGCCAGGATCTAGTTTGTCGTGAAGGGTGTGTCCCGTTCGCATGGTTCCCGACCGACGTCAGCGGATCGGAGGCACGCACCTTCCGAGCTATCGCTCGAAGACGATCGCACGAAGTCCAGTGCCCCCTGCACGCTTCGCGACCGCATCGAGGGCCGTGAGGAATGCCGCGCGAGACAGGTCGAGTCCCATCGCCGTCGATCGCTCCATTCCGCGATCCGCCAGGCTGAGATCACGGGTGTCCACGATGAAGAGGACCAAGTCGGCGCCATCGTACAACGCGGCCCGCAGGCCAGGGAGACCCGATGCGCCTCGCGGCTGGCGAATCACAGGAACGGCGCCGAGCTCCACCGAATCGGGCGGCGGGCGGAACTCGCGGTAGGACCAGGTGGGTGAGGGCTCACGGGGGTACCGCTGAAGGGTGGTGCCGAGCTGGTACCCGGCGTGCGCCCCCAGCCAAAGCAACGCTTCGAACTCGGTGCCCTGTAGTTGTTGGACCGTCGGATAATCATGTCCCAGCGCTTCTGGATGCTCCAGCGGAAGAAGCCGGGCGGGGGTAAATATTCTTGCTCCCTCTTCGATCTTTCCGATGAAGAGGCCGACCGGAGCGTACGGTCCCTGGGCCTGCGCCGGGGCCGCGAGGGCCAAGATCGCCGCCGCGTGAACAAGCGCTCGTCGACTCACTGTTCGCCTCCTTCCGCCTCTCGCACGTACAACCATTCAACCCATCTGTCAGCGGCCCAGAATGCATCCGAGCACGACGCCCGCGATCCAAAGCGAGAGGTGCGACTAGCTGAAGCCGCCGAGCGTCCCGAGGTAGGCCGCGCCGAAGCCGTCCAATGCCGCCCGCGCGTCCTCGCTCGGTTCACCGTACGCGGTCAGGCCAGTAGGCTCGAAGCACCCTAGGAAGCGATCTGCGAAATTCGCGCCGAAGTTGCCGAGATGAGCGAGCGCCGCTTCGGAATCCTGGAAGCGCTCCTGGATGTGACAGGCAGATCCGTCTTCGCTCAGGAACCACTCGTAGCCGAGAGTGCCCTTCTCGCCTCGGGTCGCTTCGACCATTTCAGCCATCAACGTGCGGGCATCGTCCAGATGACCATCTTTCACTCGCAATTGGAGATTCCACGAGAGCACATCGGCCATACTTCACCTCCTGTAGCTTTCGGGGCGCGATGCCATCGGCACGGCCCCAAACGATTTCGAAATTCTGCTACGTATCCGCCTGCCGAGATGCTAACTTCTCGGCGCGCACGCGAACCACGCGACTCTCAACATGATGTACCGGCACACTGCGGCCGTCGTTGGCCCAGCGCAATTGTCGACCATTTTAGAGGGGGCGTAACAGCCGGTTGCGTCCTCGCCACGCGCGTACCTAGAATCGCCCCCGTTCGCCGGGCGAGCTCGAGGCCCGGCGTCTTCACGCACTCCGCTTCTCTCGACGCGACGACGGCCGTCGCGGAAGGATCTCCTTGGGATGGCAACTACCGAACGGGCATTACCGATGGCTCGGCCCTTCGGCCGGACCATGCGACGGGACGCCTGGTGGCTTCAACCAATTGTGGTCTTCCTGGGCCTCGGCGCGTTCATCGTCTATTCGACGTGGGCTGCGTTCCAGGGTGAGCATTACACGTTCGGGAACTATCTCTCTCCCTTCTACTCGCCCGAGCTCTTCGGTGAGTCCGGACACGCGCTCTTCGGCGCCCGGCCGCAATGGTGGCCGGGGTGGATGCCCTTTTCGCCGGCGTTCCTCATCCTTTGGGCACCCGGTGGCTTCCGACTCACGTGCTACTACTACCGGGGTGCGTACTACAAGGCGTTTTGGGCGGACCCGCCGAACTGTGCCGTGGGCGAACCTCGGAGCAGCTATCTGGGAGAGCGTCACTTCCCGCTCATTCTCCAGAACGTGCACCGCTACTTCCTCTACCTCGCGCTCGTCTTCCTCCTGATCCTCAGCTACGACGCCTACAAGGCCCTTTGGTTCGTGGCTCCGGACGGTGGAGAGTCACTGGGATTGGGCGTCGGCTCGCTGGTGCTGGCCATCAACGTCGTGTTGCTCGGAAGCTACACCCTCGGTTGTCACTCATTGCGACACCTGGTCGGTGGTGGGCTGAACCGGCTCTCGGGCCGGCCCGTTCGAAAGACCGGCTACGACTGTGTCACCTGTCTGAACCGACGCCACATGCTCTTCGCATGGATGAGCCTCTTCTGGGTCGGCTTCACGGACCTCTACGTCCGCATGTGCTCGATGGGCATCTGGACCGACTGGAGGATCTTTTGATGACCGACTTCAAGACGGTCGACCACGATGTTCTCGTCATCGGAGCAGGAGGCGCCGGGCTGCGGGCCGCCATCGAGGCCGCGGCCCGAGGTGCGAGCGTGGGACTCGTTTGTAAGTCACTGCTCGGGAAGGCGCACACCGTCATGGCCGAGGGAGGGATCGCTGCGTCCCTGGCCAACGTCGACGAGCGAGACAATTGGCGAGTCCACTTCGCGGATACCATGAGGGGTGGGGCATACCTCAACAACTGGCGGATGGCCGAGCTGCACGCGCAGGAGGCCCCGGATCGTGTCCGGGAGCTGGAAGCCTGGGGCGCACTCATGGATCGCACGCCAGACGGCCAGATCCTGCAGCGCAACTTCGGAGGCCACGCCTATCCCCGGCTTGCGCACGTGGGGGACCGTACCGGCCTGGAGATGATCCGGACGCTCCAGGATCACGGGATCCACCAGGGAATCGACGTCCATATGGAGGTGACGGTCACGACCCTGCTCAAGGACGGCGACCGGGTCGTGGGTGCGCTCGGATATGACCGGGAGCGAGGCCGCTTCACCGTGTTCCGGGCCGGCGCGGTAGTCATGGCGACCGGCGGGATCGGCAAGGCATACATGATCACGAGCAACTCGTGGGAATACACGGGCGATGGTCATGCGCTCGCCTACGACGCGGGGGCGGAGCTGCTGGACATGGAGTTCCTACAGTTCCACCCGACCGGCATGGTCTGGCCGCCGAGCGTGCAGGGCATCTTGGTGACCGAAGGCGTGCGGGGTGAGGGGGGGATCCTCAAGAACAGTGAGGGCCGCCGCTTCATGTTCGACGATATCCCGCCCCTTTATCAGGACCAGACGGCCGACACGCCGGAGGAGGGGTGGCGCTACGTGACCGGAGATCGTCAGGCGCGCCGTCCTCCCGAGCTGTTGACCCGTGACCACGTCGCCCGGTGCATTCTCCGGGAGGTGAAGGCCGGACGTGGAAGCCCGCACGGTGGAGTGTTTCTCGACATCGCCTGGATCGACGAGAAGGTCCCCAACGGACCGGAGCACATCAAGCGGAAGCTCCCGGGGATGTACCACCAGTTCAAAGAGCTCGCGGGGATCGACATCACGAAAGAGCCGATGGAGGTCGGTCCGACCACCCACTACGTCATGGGCGGCATCAAGGTTGACGCCGACACGCAGATGTCGACCGTGCCCGGCCTCTTCGCGGCGGGGGAGTGTGCCGCAGGCCTGCACGGAGCGAACCGACTCGGGGGCAACTCACTTTCCGACCTCCTGGTGTTCGGCCGGCGGGCGGGTGAGTACGCGGCGGAGTTCGCCGGTTCGAAGGGACTCGCCGAAGTCGACAAAGACCAGGTCGACGCAGCAATCCGGGCCGCGCTCGCACCGCTGGAGCGAACGCCCTCCGACGATAGTGTCGGACCGTACCGAGTCCTGCACTCGATTCAGGAGCTCATGCAGGAAAAGGCGGGGATCATCCGTGACGAAGAGTACCTGCAGGAGGCGCTCGAGGGACTCGAACGCATCCGACCGCAGGTCGACAACATCGCGGTGGGCGGAAACCGTGAGTTCAACCCCGGATGGCACGCGGCGCTCGATCTGCAGAACATCATGACGGTGTCCGAGGCGCTCGTTCGGGCGGCGCGGGAGCGCAAGGAAAGCAGGGGTGCGCATTCCCGCACGGACTACACCGAGAAGGACCCCGAGTGGGGCAAGGTGAACTTGGTCATCCGGAAGGGAAGCGGTGGCGAGATGGAGATTCGCCGTGAGCCGATCCCCGCCATGCGGCAGGACCTCAAGGACATCATCGAGGAGATGGGTTGATGGATACCGTCGCGTTCAGTGTGTGGAGAGGCGATCAAGGCGGCGGCGACTTCGCCACGTACGAGGTCGAGGTCCAACCCGGGTACGTCGTGCTCGACGCGGTCCGAAAGATCCAGGCGGAGCAGGCTCACGACATGGCAATCCGCTGGAACTGCAAAGCGGGCCGTTGCGGCTCCTGCTCTGCGGAGATCAACGGCATGCCCAAGCTGATGTGCATGACGCGCTTGGAGGATTTGCCGCAGGACGAGCCGATCCGAATCGAACCGCTTCGGGCGTTTCCAGTGATCCGCGATCTCGTGACGGACGTTTCGTGGAACTACCAGGTCAAGCGGCGCATCAAGCCGTTCAAGCCGCGCGCCCCCGACCACGAGGACGGAACCTGGGAGATGCATCAGGTCGATGTGGACCGCGTCATGGAGTTCAGGAAGTGCATCGAGTGCTTCCTTTGCCAGGACGTCTGTCACGTGCTTCGAGATCACCACAAGCACGACGAGTTCATCGGGCCGCGTTTCTTCGTCTACGCTGCCGCTCTGGAGATGCATCCGCTCGATGAAGAGGATCGCCTCGACGAGCTGCGGGAGGCACACGGCATCGGGTACTGCAACATCACCAAGTGCTGCACCAACGTCTGCCCGGAGCACATCACGATCACCGACAACGCGATCATACCTCTCAAGGAGCGGGTGGTGGATCAGGCGTACGATCCGCTTGGGAAGCTGGTCCAAATCATGACCGGGCGGTCCAAGAAACGTGGGCGATGAGAAACGATCGGCGGGGGTGCAGCGCGGGCGGCGCCCTCGCCTAGTAGGACCGACAGAGCGAGCCTAGCGCTCCGAAGCCGGGCCGCGACCCCCGCGTCCTCGCCGCAGCGCGACCTCGCGCATGTTTGCGACCTGGTCGACTTCGTCGACGATCTCTCGACCGATCAGCGACTCGACCACGTCTTCGAGCGTCACGACCCCGGCCATGCCTCCGAACTCGTCGACGACGGCGAAGAGGTGCGTGCGCTCTTCGATGAAGCGGTGCAGCAACTTGTGGCCCGGTGTCGTTTCAGGAACGAAGTAGAGTGGCCGTGCCAGCTTGGAGAGCGGAGTCTCGAGGTCCCCGGCCGCCAGACCGGCCAGAACGTCCGCCGCGCGTACGAGACCGGTCCAGCGGTCGCCGTCTTCGGGGTCGTAAATCGGGATCCGAGAGTGGTGCCATTCATCCACGTGCGCACCGACCTGTGAAAGGGTCATGGTCTCGGGGAGTCGGAACACGACCGTGCGCGGCGTCATGACCTCGTGGGCAGAGAGATCGTCGAGGGCGAGTACGTTCCGGACCATCGCCGCCTCGTCCGCCGAGATGCTCCCCTCGTCGGCGCTGATCTGCGCAAGCTGCATGACCTCCTCTTCGGGGGCGGAAAACACCTGACCGGTCGGCTTCAGCCACTGCGACGCATGCTCGACCGTCCACACGATCGGGTGGAGTGCCGCAATCGCCAGCTTCCACGGCACGGCGACAGCGCGCGCGATCGGACGGCTGTACACGACGCCGAGGATCTTGGGGAAGATTTCCGAGATCAGGAGCACCGCGAGCGTGAAGCTAGCCGAGAACCAGAGGAGCGACTGCGGACCGAAAAGTGCGGCCGCCTGAGCGCCCGCGATCGAAGCCCCCGCCGTGTTCGCCGCGGTATTGACGATCAGAATCGCCGCGATCGGGCGCTCCATGTTGTCTTTGAATGTCTCCAGAATCGGGCCGGAGACGCTCCCGGTGTCCGTGAGCGTTCGAATGAACGGCCTTCGCACGGCATAGATGGATGCTTCGCTGAGCGAGCACATGGCCGACACGATGATGACGGCGGCGACCGAAGCGACGAAAACGGTCATGCGGACGTTCCTCTGGGTGTGTTCGAAACGCGCGGCTTGGGGTCGAGCCGTAGGGCACGCTTCCTTTGGATATGATCGGAGACGTGCCCCTCATAGCGGGCGACGACGTCGAGAAGATAGTCGTCGCCACGAATAACCCGGCGACAGCCGGGCTCACCGCAGCTGCACTCGAAGGTAGGACTGCGCTCGTCGTAGTAGGTCGCGTAGTCCAACGTGATCTCGTCACCGCGACGGATCGGGCGTCGCGCCACCACATCGAGCCCTTCGAGCCATGCGTTGGGCTCGCACGAATGATTGATCGGCCGCCACTCGTCAGGGTCGGGGCTCCACGTCACCCAGACATCGTCCGTGAGCGGCCAAGCATATCGGTCGAACCACTCCTTGTTGCGGGCGTCCCACGAGCGCTCCACGTGGCCGAGCGTGACGAGATGGTGCGGGCGCCCCTCCCAGCTCATGATCGTTTCTCCCACGGAGAGGTCGCGCCGGGCGAACGTTCCGTGGTCGCCACCCGAGCGAGGCAGTACTTCCCAAGCGACGCTCCGACGGGCGTGCCGCGCGAACGCGGCCTCGACGATGCGGCGGGTGAAGCCGGCGTGGCCCTCGGGATCAGCGGCGAGAATCAGGTCGGCGCTGCCATAGTCCGTCGGCGGGTAGTAGAGACCCGCGTTCGGGTTGATCTCGAGCATGAAGACGCGCCCAGACGCATCGACGCGGATGTCACAGCGGCCGTACCCTGCGCCGTTCATACCTTGGAAGAACTTCGACGACGCGTCCTCGATTCGGGCGGCGAGCTCCGGATCCCGAACGGGGAACGACGTGAGCCCGTCGTAGTCGACCCACTTCAGGTCGTAGTGTTTGAAGCTCTCGCCCGCCGGGAAGCTGTACTCGAGCGGCCTGTAGACGAACGGACGGGTGGAGTCTTCGGCGTTTTCGACCACGAGCGAGGTGCACTCGATTCCCTCGACGAACTCCTCGACGAGCGCGCCGCCGAAGCGGTCGATCATGATCCCGGCCTGCTCCGCGAGGGCGCCTTCGTCGACTACCCGCGACTGCCGCGTCAAACCGCTGCTCGCGTAGCTGCTCGGGTGCTTCACGAAGAGGGGAAAGCGGAGTCGGGACGCGACGCGCGAGACCTCGTCGTGGTCGTAGACGAACGCGTAGGCCGGCGTGTCGAGTCCCCATGCGTAGCATACGCGCTTCATCGCCTCACGGGACGGCTCGAAGAACTGCGAATCCGCACCCGTGAACGGCACCTCCAGCTGCTCCAGGGTCTGGACGACCTCGATTCCCACGCGGCCTTCGTCCCAGGCGCCGTCGCAGAGGTTAAAAAAAAGGTCGTAGCCCTGGTGCGCGGCCCGTACGATCTCGGTAACACAGCTCTCCTTCTCGAGCGTGAGCAAGGTCCAATCCGCGTCGGGAAGGAAGGGCCGGGGGTCGCAAGGCCAGTCGTCGTCCGGGAGCGGATCCAGGTCGAGCTCCTGATCAGTGAGGAGACAGATTCGGGCACTCGTCAGCATGCTCGCTCGTCGGTTGGTGGAAGGTCGTCGCACGATCGAAAGATGACCGTCGTGTGCACTGCGCAGAATACTGGAGAGACCTGGGGGCGGACGCGACTACCCGACCGTGAGTCCGGGGTTGGCAACCGCTCACTCGCCGCCGAAGGCTTGCAGGGCTTTCTTCTTCCCGAGGTGCTCGGCCCATCCTCGTGGCGTCGAACGGAACGAGCGGTCCACGCAGTCTCGGCTCGCTCCCGCCTCGAGGAGGGCTCGGACCGATTCCGGCTGATCCCCCATCACCGCCCAGTGCAGCGCCGTTGCTCGATGATCGAACGGTGGCCGGTGATCGACCTCCGCTCCGCGTTCCAGGAGCAATTCGATTGCGCCTACACGACCATGCAGCGCTGCGTACACCAGAGCCATTCCCAGAAGGTCTTTCTGCCCCGCCTCGTCGGGCCACGGCACGAGGCTGTAATGCGCGAGACGGGACGCGACCGCGAGGGGTGCGTCGAGGGCGTCTACGAACGCCGTGAGGCGATCGACGTCGCCCAGGCCTGCCGCCGCGATCAGGTCGAGCGTGGCGCCGCGCTCAGCCAGGCGCTCGGCGGCGGCGCTCTCGCGGTAGTAGAGCGCGCCCATCAGGCACCCACCGTTACGAGCGTCCAGGTCTGCGCCCGCATCGATCAGCAGGTCCATGAGCCTGAGCTGCACGCCGGCCTCTCGGGCCTTCGCGCTGGTTGCCACGAGGCCCAGCGTGGTCCAGCCGATATCGTTCGGCTGACTCGGTCCTGGCTTCGTCACCGCGTCCACGTCTGCGCCTTGCTCCAGCAAGAGATCGGCGATCGCTACGATGTTCGGGGGAAGGACCTCGATCGACGGGTTGGCCGCAACGTGATGCAGGAGCGTCGCGCCGTGGAAGTAGCCATCGTACGGGACCAGGGAGCTGGCGACCCGGACCGTGAGCAGAGAGGGATTGGCGGCGACCGCGTGCAAGACGCCGCGTTCGTCTCCAGCCAGTATACAGTCCCGAACACGCAGCAGATCCGCATCCATGACGGTCGTCCCAGATCCTTCGGTAAGGTTCACTTTCGGCCTAGCTTTCCCCAGCTTCTTCGGCTCCCACGCACTCTTACGGACTCCCCATGCGGGAGTGCACGGATTGAACGCGCACGCCGCGTTGGCAATAGTCCCTCCTATGAAATCCCATCATCTCGACCTTGGTGTCCGAGAAACAGAAGCCGAATTACGGCCACCTCGGGCGGACGTGACACACGGTCGGGCTCCAGCCGTCGTTGCGGTTTGGACGCTGCTTGGCGTGATGCTGATCCTCGCTTCGGCTGTTTGGCGGCTCGGTCATCGGGGAATCGTGACGATCCAGGCGGGGCTGAGTCCCTTCGAATGGTTCGGGCTCGTCGCGGTCACGACGGCGTTCGTCTACGGCGAAGGTGTGCGTGCATTGGGTCGACGCTGGGTACCCGATGTCATTGACAGGGCGCGGCGACTCCGGTCCGATCCGAGCCGACTCATGCGGCTTTCGGGTCCGCTCTACGGCTTGCGACTCGTGGGGAGAGATCGAGTCGCGCTTTTTTGGGGCTGGTTCACGACCGTGGCGATCGTGGTTGCCGTGTTCGTCGTGCGGGCCCTGCCGGAGCCGTGGAGGGGAATCGTCGACTTCGCGGTCGCGGGCGCCTTGATGTGGGCTCTGATCGTGATCGTACGGAGATTCCCCGAAGCCATCCGCTGAGAGCCTTCGCCGATCGCTCTTGCAGAGGTCTATGGAGCCGTCAGCGGGGCGATCTCCGTGCGACCCCTCCCCCTACGCTGGGGCACCAAGTCGCGCATCGACTCGAGCTTCCCGAAGCAAAGGAGCCGGTCGTTCACCTCGAGCACGCGCTGGCCGCGCGGATTCGGGATCACCGTATGCCCACGGTGCAAAGTGAGGACTACGATGTCTTTAGCCCGCAGGCCCGAATCTTCGATAGCCAACCCGACGAGCTCGGAATTCTCTCCGAGCTGCAACTCCGTCACGCCGTAGCCGGCGCTGACCGTCAGACGCTGCCGCACGTCCAGCTCTGGGAAGCTCACCTGACGTTCGATGAAGTCGATGATCGCCCCCGCCACGTCGAGCTTCGTCGAGCTCTCGATGCCCTCGAGCCCGGGTGACGAGTTCACCTCCATGACCTGCGGACCATCTTTGCCCTCGAGCATGTCTACGCCCGCGACCTTGAGTCCCATGATCTGCGCGGATCGAATCGCGGTCTCGACGTACCTCTCGTCGAGGTCGACTGCCTGCGCCAATCCGCCGCGGTGCACGTTGCTCCGGAAATCCCCTCCCTGGGCGGTGCGGCGCATGGAGGCGACGACCCGGTCGCCGACGACGAACGCGCGGATGTCTGTGCCTGCGCTCTCCCCGACGAACTTCTGGATCAGCACGTTCTGCTTCGTGCTCTGCAGGGTCTCGATGATGGCTTCGGCCACCTTAACGGAGTCGGCGAGGATCACCCCTACCCCCTGCGTTCCCTCGAGGAGCTTGATGATGACCGGCGCCCCGCCGACGCGCTCGATGGCCGGAAGAACATCTTGTTTGCGTCGGACGAACGCCGTGTGCGGGAGTCCGATGTCGTGACGGCTCAGGATCTGGAGCGCGCGAAGCTTGTCGCGGGAGTTGGCGATTCCGTTGGCGGAGCTCGGCGTGTACACGTCGAGCTGCTCGAACTGCCGAACGACGGCCGTGCCGAAGTACGTGATCGATGCCCCGATGCGCGGGATGATAGCGTCGTAGTGCGAGAGGGGCTTGGATTTGTAGAGCAGGTGCGGGGCGCCGGTCTCGACCTCGATGGAGAAGTTGAGCGTGTCGAGCACGTTGACGGTGTGCCCGCGTGCCTCGGCGGCTTCACGCAGACGCCGCGTGCTGTACGCACGTGGGGCGCGGGAAAGGAGGGCCAACTTCACGGGACGATCCTCAAGCCGAGTCCGTTCACGCCGACCAGAAAGAGGTACAGGAGCACGATGACCGCCAAGACCGCGACCACCGGCTGCTGTGGGTGATCGGGCTCGGGCGCTACTCCGGGCGGCTCGACGGGTGTCGGTAAGATCGGCACGGGGCTAGCGGCGTGACGCGAGTCACGCCGACTCAAATGAGGGCAGGTGGGGTGCAATCGCCGCGATTGTAACGAACCTGCAGCGCCGCCCGCTACCGATCACTCAGAAGTACGTCGCGAACCCCAGCTGAAAGCCAGCCCTCTTTGCGGGCTCATTGCCCTGCATGTCTGTCGTCCAGTGGTATCGGTAGTTGATGCGGAAGACGGTTCCCGACGTCGGACGGAGGCTCACGCCCGGAACGATCGCCGTGACTTCGTCTCCGATGTCGCCCCCAGTAGAGGAGAACGTCCCCACGTTGTAATCGACTCGCTCGAGACGGAGCCCAGCGGTGACCACCGCGTCGGCGTATCCAAGGAGACCGGGTCGCCAGACCGGCACCAGTACGTCCAGATAGCCTCCCCACTGGCGGTCTCCGAAGATCTCGGACATTCCCGGCGGAATCGCGATCGCGGCCCGCGCGATCTCGGCTCGCACTTCGGCGGGACCGACCGTGCCGCCCGCGTCGAGGGCCAAGATCTCGAGCCATCGTCGCCGGTCGACCTCCTCGCCTTCGACTCGGAAGGAGTTGTAGTAGCCGCCGTAGTACGAGACACCGATCTCTCCCCGGCTCGGCTGGCGGGCCGCGAGTCGTCCGGAGAACGCCGGGGACCCGTTGTTGTCCTCTGCGAAAAGCTCCTCTCCTTTCCCGGAGGGGATGTTCGTCCGGCCCAACTCGTTTCCGACCACGGCGTCGCCGAGGCCGTTCGTAAGGTACGCGTCGTAGGAAAGAACCAGTCCCCGCGTCACGAACTTCCCGTACACTCCGAATCCGACCTCGGAGAGCGTCGACGGGATGATCCCGGTCGTTACGAGCGGCCGCTCCACGAAGTCCCACCGAGGACTGTCATGGTTTTGATTGAGGTAGCCGAGGGGGGGCAGGATGATGCCACCCCGGAGCACGAGCGAGGGAGCGATCTGGAAGTCGATCAGCGCCGTCTCGAGCGCGATCTCTTCCGTCCCGTGTTCGAACTCCAACTCCGAGAGGAAACGGACCCGCTGCGACACCTGGGAAAACAAGAAGACGTTGAAGCGCCGAAGCTCCATCGAGAACCCTTCTGTCACTCCGTCTTCCACGAAGTAGTTGGTGTTGCCCTCGACGTAACCGCCGATCGAGGTCGAAGAGACCGACCCGATGAACGGACGGTCGTAGACACCCTCCTGAGCCAGAGTAGAATCGGCCTGCGCGCCCACCACCGCGGGAAGCGACAGGAGGAGTGCGACCGGGACAAGGCGCGTCATGAGCGACCCCCTCGGGTTCGAACGAGTAGCTGGTCGCCCTCTTCGACGACCTCGTATCGCGTCAGCGGACGGTCCGCAGGACCCTCCAGCACAGACCCGGTCATGGAGAACTCGCTTCCGTGACAGGGGCATACGAGTCGGTCGCCCACCGGCTCGGGCTGGCAGCCCCGGTGCGTGCACGAGGCGAGGAGGGCGGTCCACGCCCCTGCGGTGTCGCGTCGTAGGTAGATCGGGCGCTCCATCTCTCGAGACTGGACGAAGGCGGCGCCATCCGAGCCGATCGCATCGCGGCGGATCGACAACCCCCGTGGTCCGGCGACCGGCACGAGATATCGCGCACTCGCGGAGCACGCGCTCAGCGCCGTGGTCGAAAACCCGCCGGCGAGGCCGGCGGTCAGCACGGGGAGTCGACGTACGAAGCCACGGCGGTCGATGTCGCGGGGCATCAGAGGGACTCCAGGAAGCGGATCAGCCGAGACCGCTCCTCCGGGCTGAGCGCGATGAACGCGTCGCGTGCGGCTCGCCCCTCGCCACCGTGTACCTCGATCGCCTCGGCGAGGCTGGTCGCACGCCCGTCGTGCATGAAGAAGCCCTGACCCCCCTGGAATTCCTGAGCCAATCCGATGCCCCACAGCGGCGGGGTCCGCCACTCCGACGTACTCGCTCGACCCTCGGTGTACCCGTCGTCGAGCCCCGGCCCCATGTCGTGCAGGAGGAGGTCGGTGTACGGGTGGAAGGTCACCCTATCGAGAACTTCGATCTCCGACGCGCCCGTGGTGAGGGTGGGCACGTGGCACCCGGTGCATCCAATGTCCTCGAAAAGCGCTTCGCCCGCGACCACTTCGGGGTCGCTCGCATCGCGCCGAGCGGGTGCCTTCAGCGTCTTGAGATAGAAGACCACGTTGCCCACGGCCGCGCTCGTGACCTCCGGATCCGGTGCGTCGTCCGATGCCCGAGCTCCGGCGCTCGGATTGAAGAGATCTTCCGGGAGTAGATCGCTGGTGACACCCATGTCCTGGTGGTACGCCCCCACGGTCTGGTGCAGGAGGTTCACCGTCAGACCCTTCTTGCCGAAGCGACCGATGTATCGACCGCCCACACGGCGACCACGGGCCTCGGGGTCGGGCGTTCCACGTCGCTCCAACTCGAGCACGGTTTCGATGAGCTCGCTCGGCTCGTGCAGTTGGAGTCGGCCGGAGATCCCGTCGCCGTCCTCGTCGGAGGGGTCGGCGAGGTCGATGAGGGTCTGGTCTTCGACCGCGTCGAGGAATCCGAGCCCGGTGACCGCAGGCGGCGTGAATCCCGACACGCCCGTGGCCTCGACCGGGACCTCCTCGGGCGGATAGCCGGGGATCGCGCGATGCTGGAGCTGCGGCCCACCGAACTCGATCATCGGATCGAAAGCGGAAGTTCCGGGCCGGCCGAATCGCCGGAGGTTGAAGACGGGGTGGCCTTTCCCGTCGCCGGCATGACACTGCTCGCAGGAAGCGGCCACGAAGATCGGCCCGAGTCCGTCGGCGACGGTGAAGACACGCCCGAACTCGGCATCGCCCGCGAGGTGCTGCCGTACCTGCGAAGGCGTCATCCCCTCGATGGTGCCGGCGAGCACGTCGTGGTCGGCGGGCGCGCCGGGGGTGAGGAGATCACAACCCACGAGGGGGAAGGCGAGTAGGATCGTTCCGAAGAGCGCGGCTCGGTGCACCGAAGCGGCCTCCCACAATTAGGTTCAACTAAATCATAGATTTAGGCTAACCTAAAGAGAAGTGGGTCGCCCCGTCAACGATGTCCTCCGACCTGCGCGCGATTCCCGCGTTACGGGAGGATCTCCCGAATCACTCCGTCGTGCTTGTTGAGCAGGAAAAGGCGACCATCGGGTCCGGTCGCGAAGCGCAGGTCCGTGCGCTCCGAGCGCTCTTGACGTTCGCTCGTGGTTGCCCGGTCCACGAGGTCGAGGAAGGTCCGGCTCGCATCGCCGTCACGAAGGAGAACACGCCGGATCGACTCCTCACCACCGTCCGGCAGGTCGTCAGCCGAGACGTGGAAGATCTCGCCGCTCGGATAGTCGGCGAAGAGGAGACGTCCCTCTAGCTGCGGAATCGTCTCGTGGCGGTACGCCACGACCCCGGTGATCGCCGCCCGATTGGTGAGCAGAGGGTCCCCGTGTCCGTACTCGGCAACCGGATACGACATCGACGGGTCGCTGCGCGGATCGGCCACACCGACGCCCTCCCGACCGACATAGCGGAAGCTCCCTTCCCACACGTTCCACCCGAGGTTCGCGCCGGACCACGCCAGGCTGAGCTCTTCAACCGTGTTCTGCCCGATGTCGGCCACGAACAGGTTGCCGTTGGCCGGATCCCAATCGAAACGCTGTGGATTCCGCACGCCCAGCACGAAGATCTCCCCGAGCGCGGCCGGCTCGTCGGCGAACGGATTGTCCGCTGGGATGCCGTACGCGCCGTTGGCTGCGTTGCGGCCGAGAGGATCGATCCGGAGGATCTTCCCGAAGATCGAGCCGAGGTCCTGGGCGAGGTTCAGCGGGTCGCCACCACTCCCCCCGTCGGCGACACCCACGTAGAGCGTCCCGAAGTCGTCATCGTCCGGGGGCGCGAGGGGGTTGAAGGCCATGTGCCCGGCGTTGTGATTCCCGAAGGGCTGTTCGATCCGCAGCAGAGACCGGGGCGCCGCACCGTCGTAGGGTACGGCGGTCGGATCCGAGGCCGTCCACTCGAGAAGAACCGTGTCGTGCGTGTCGTTGCCTCCACCGGGGGTGAAGTCGGGCTCTGGAGCGGTGTCCTCGGTATCGGACCATGTGTAGAACTTCCCGAAGCCCGGTGTGCCCGGCTCCGCGAACTGCGGGTGGATCGCGAAGCTCTGGAAGCCCCGCTCCCGTCCACTGTCCTCGACGGGGACGTCCCAGCGGGCCTCGTTCAGGTCCAGGTAGGGGCGGAGCACTCCGTCCGCGCTAACGACGTGCAGCGGTCCTCGCATGTCGTTTACGAAGAACTGCCCGGTCCCGGACTCCCAAACCATCAGCATGGGGCGGGCGGCTTGCCCCTCACTGTCGGGGATCCGAGTGAACTCCTCGTAGCCGACCAGGATGATTCCCTCGGTGGGCTCGATCGGCTGCGGAAGGGGATCGCCGCTCGTCTGACACGCGGCGGGGGCCGCGAGAAGGAGCATCGCGGTCGAAATGCGGAGCATGGTCGTCATGGACTCGATCGCAGAGTGGTACGTCGGTGGCCTTCGCCGTGCACGCGGCCGACTCGGGTGGAATGCCCAAAGCTAATCGCTCGCGGGCGCCTGGGGACCGGCATCACTCGGCGTAGATCGCCACGTTCGGGCTTCCGTCCTCTCCGATCCAGCCGCGGTACATTCCGCGTGTATTGAAGCTCAGCTCGACGTTTCCGTCGGCGTCGAGCGCCACCAACCCTCCCGACCCCGGCACCTTTCGGTGCAGCCTTTCGAAGACGATGCCGCGGACGGCCGCCGCCAAACCCTCGTCGGCGTGCTCCATGCGCGCATGGACGTCATGGGCGACCGCGTTCGTGATGAAGTGCTCTCCCCAGCCCGTGCACGAGACCGCGCAGCGATGCGACGCGAACGTCCCGGCGCCGATGATCGGCGAGTCTCCCACGCGACCCCACGTCTTGTTGGCCATCCCTCCGGTCGAGGTGGCCGCCGCCAGTCGCCCCGCCCCGTCCAGTGCGACAGCACCGACCGTTCCGGACCGCGACGTCGGATCCGGCGCCTCGGACGGGGACGCCTCGACCGATTCATCCCCATCCGAGTCACCGAGCACGTTGGGCCGGGCGCCCGCCTCCGCTTTGGCTACCTGGAGCGCGTCCCATCGACGGTCGGTGTAAAAGTAGGCCGCGTCCTCCTCCTTGACCCCATGAACGCGAGCGAAGTGCTCGGCGCCTTCCCCCACCAGGAGGACGTGCGGGGACTGATCCATGACCAGTCGCGCGAGTCGGACGGGCGAGCGAACGGTGGCCACGTGCGCCACCGCCCCGGCAGCACCGGTTGATCCATCCATGATGGAGGCATCCATCGTGATCACGCCGCGCTCGTCGAAGTTCGATCCGCGGCCCGCGTTGAAGAGGGGTGAGTCTTCCATGACGCCGACCGCTTCGACCGTCGCATCGAGCGCGGAGCCGCCCGACCGGAGCGCACCAAAGCCGGCGCGCAACGACCGTTCGAGCGCGGCTCGGTACTCGGCCTCGAGCTCAGGAGTCAGGGCGGCGGGCGTGAGCGTGCCGACGCCACCGTGGATGGCGAGGCCGAAGTCGATTCGAAGCGCCCGCGCGGAGGCCAACGAGGTCAGCCGGTGTTCTGGAGGCCGCGGGCGATCCCGTTGACCGTCGACAGGAGGGCGTCGAAAAGCACGCCGTCGGAACGGTCGGAGCCGCGCCACCGGCGAAGAAGGTCCACTTGCAGCACGTTCATGGGATCGACGTAGGGGTTTCGGAGGCGAATCGACCGCTGGAGCGTGGGTTCGGAAGCGAGGAGTGAGGTCGCGCCACGGATCCGGAGCACTGCGTCGACCGTCCGATCGTACTCCGCCCGAATCCCGTCGAAGACGGTGCGCACGGACGGGTCCGTCAGGTCCGTATACATGGTGGCGATCTCGAGATCCGCCTTCGCGAGCACCATCTCCACGTCGGCGAGCAGCGCATCGAAGAAGGGCCACGCGGTCGCCGCCTCCTCGAGCGCTTCGAGCCCGTGTTCCCGTTGCCCGGCCTCGAGGCCGGTCCCCAACCCGTACCACCCGGTCAGCATGGCGCGGCATTGCGTCCACGAGAAGACCCAGGGAATCGCGCGGAGGTCTTCCACTCCGCTCCCCGATCGCCGGGACGCCGGACGGGATCCGATGGCCATACGCTCGATGACGTCGATGGGCGTGCCGTCACGGAAATACGGCTTGAAACGCGGGTTTTCGAAGACGAGCTCCCGATACGATCGTCGCGCCGCGTCGGAGACGGTGTCGGCGAGAGGGTGCCACCGCGTCGCGTCGGGACCGGCGGCCTCTGTGACCTGGCGGAGGACGATGGATCCGAGCATACGCTCCAGATTGCGCAGCGCGATGGGTGCGAGGCCGTACTTCGCATCGATGACCTCGCCCTGTTCCGTGAGCCTGAGCCGACCGCCGATCGACGCCGCGGGCATCGCGGAGACGGCGCGCTGGACCGAGCCACCGCCCCGGGACACGGTTCCCCCCCGACCGTGGAAGACCGTGAGCGTGACCCGATGACGCGTCGCCGAATCGGCCATGCCCTGAAGCGCCCGTTGAAGTGCCCAACGAGCCGACGCGATACCGCCGTCCTTGTTGGAATCCGAATAGCCGACCATGACGACCTGTCGGTTCTCCCGGC
The DNA here is from genome assembly GCA_029863525.1 of Gemmatimonadota bacterium. GTDB lineage: Bacteria > Gemmatimonadota > Gemmatimonadetes > Longimicrobiales > Gaopeijiaceae > UBA2589. The sequence goes on along the minus strand of JAOTVL010000009.1, from coordinate 18,148 downwards.
GCTCCAGGTGTGGGCCGTAGACCGGGTCGCTGAACAGGGCATCGAGCACACCCTCGGCTCGCTCGAGATCAGGCACCGTCTCGAACAAAGGTGTGACGTCGAGGGGTATCTCGTCTCCTTCGCCGAGCCCTCCGAGGCGGGCGAGCCACAAGACGGTGAGGACGTCGTCGACGTCTTGGGCCATCGAGATGATGTACGAGCCGATTGCGCTCGGCCCGTGACGGCTGCGGCCTTCCGCGACCGCGGCGAAGACGTCGAGCGCCCGAGCAACGGGCTCGCTGGCCGCCGAAACGCGGGGGTTCGGCGCGGAAGAGTCCACTCGCTCCGTGAGAAGCGTGCGGAGGCGTTCGGAGCGCTCGCTCGCCGGGCGTGAGGGCCAACGTGGATCGTCGAGGAGCACCGCCATGACATCGCGCAACTCGCGAGCATCCTGTCGAACGTCGAGGGCCGCCATGTGGAAGCCGAACGCGCGGATTCGGCGCAGGAGTCGCCGCACGCCGAAGAGCCCGGCGTTCCGCCCACGGTTCTGCTCCAGGCTCGAGGCCACTGCTTCGACGTCGGTCGCGAGGTCGCCGGGCCCGGGGTATCCATGGGGGCCGGCCTCCCGCGTCGCCCGCAGCCGCGCCGCGATCAGCGCGGCGAAGGTCCGGTACCCCATGTCGGCCAGGCGCGACGGGATCGCGGCTGCCGTCTCGGGAAACCACTCCGCGTAACGAGCAGAGAGTGCTTCGACCTCTTGGCTCCACGACACACGAGACGAGGACTGCGTGAGATGATTGGAGAGCTCCGCGATCTCGCCCAGGTAGGCGTCGAGCGCCAGCTCTCGATGGCGCTGCAGCGTCGCGCGGATCGTGCTCGCGTCGACGTTGGGGTTCCCGTCCATGTCTCCCCCGACCCAAGAGCCCGGTCGAACCAGCGCCGGGACGTCTCCCACCTCCTCGAGCCCTGCTCGGCGAAGGGCTTCGTCCAAGTGCTCGTGGAGCGCCGGAAGAACCCGGTAGAGTACCCGTGAGACGTAGTACAGGACGTGCTCCCGCTCGTCGGCCACCGTCGGTCTGACGCTCGGGTGCTCTCGAGTCTGCCACGCACCCGTCACATTCTCCCGGATGATCGCCATCGACACCCGCTCGTCGTGCGGTGTGCGGGTAGGATCGATGCGCGCGATGAGCTCCTGGGCGATCCGCTCCTGCTTTTCGAGGATCACTCGGCGCGTGGACTCCGTAGGATGGGCCGTGAACACCGGCTCGACCCGAGCCGAGGCGAACAGGTCGAACATCCCCTCGGGTGTCACGCCGAGACTCGCCAGGCGAGCGATCGTATCGGCCAGCGAACCCTCCTGCGGCCGGTCGTCGTCTCGCATGCGCTCCTTCCCACGTCGAATCCGGTGCGCGCGCTCCGCGAGATTGACGACCTGGAAGTACGTGCTGAATGCACGCACGACCTCTGCGGCGTGCTCGGCCGACAGGTCGGTCAGCACATGAGCCAGTTCGCCCGCGGCGGACTCGGCCCCTTCCCGGCGGCGAATCGCCGCGTGCCGAGCCGTCTCCACGCAGTGGAAGAGGTCGTCACCGCCCTGCTCGCGTATGATGGAGCCCACCAGGTCGCCCAACACGCCCACATCGCGCCGCAATGGCTCGTCTTTCGGCGGAAAGTCGATCTCCCGCAGCTCGATGACCTTCGACATGGCACTCCGACGTTCGGCACGAAATGGCGTTGGGACTCGGCGTTCTCGCCAGCAGCACAGTATACTGAGTCACGCCATTCGAAACCCGGGGAGGTCCGCATGACGTCCATGTCCCGAGCGCTCTCAGGTGAGAACCTCACGTTCGACCTCTCGTCCCAGATTGCGGAGTTGCGGGGCGAAGACGGGTACGCGCGGAGCGGTCGTGTCGGGCGGACGCTGATCAAGGCCGGTTCGTTTCGGTTGACCCTGACGGTGGTGGCCGCCGGAATCGACATCGGAACCCACCACGCCGCCGCGCCGATGACGCTCCAACCCGTCCAGGGCCGACTTCGCTACCGGGTCGGAGACGAGCAGTACGAGATCGGCGAGGGGCAGGTCCTTTTCTTCGGACCGGGTCACGCCCAGGACATCCGGGCACTGGAAGACACTGCCCTCTTGCTCACCATTTCGTCCGACGAATCGACGGGCGACTGAGCATCTTGATTACCTTGAGCGCCGCGGCTTCCGAGACATGAGCACCGTTCTCGGCGCCTAGCTCGAAGAACTAACCCCTGCAGACCCCACTGCCTCGGAGTACGTGCGTCCATGCGTGAATCGTTCGTAATCGGGCTGGTGTCGGTTGCGGTGCTCGGGGGAGTGGCGCAGTGGCTCGGGTGGCGACTTCGACTACCTGCGATTCTCCTGCTGTTGATTTTCGGGGTCGCGGCCGGGCCGGAGGGGCTCGGCTTGGTGCGCACCGATGCCATGTTCGGCGATCTACTCCTCCCCTTCGTCGCGATTTCGGTTGCCATCCTGCTCTTCGAGGGTGCGCTCACCCTGCACCTGCCCGAATTGGGCGAGCGATTCGGGGTCGTCGTGAAATTGGTGACTCTCGGCACCGTGACCACCTGGTGCTTTGGTGCGCTCGGCGCGCGCTACGTGCTCGACTTCTCGTGGTCTCTTTCGATTCTGGTGGGCGCGGTCCTGACCGTGACGGGCCCAACCGTCGTGATCCCGCTCCTCCGTCAGATTCGTCCGACGGGCCCCGGAGGAGCGGTGCTGAAATGGGAAGGGATCCTGATCGACCCGATCGGAGCCGTGCTCGCTGTGTTGGTGTTCGAGGCCCTCCTCGACGGTGGCTTCACGCCGGCGCTCGCCGGGATCGCCAACACGATCGCGTCCGGCATGGTGTTCGGCTTGGCTCCCGCGTGGATCCTTGTGGTTTGCCTCTCGCGCTACTGGATTCCCGACCACCTGCACAGCGCGTCGGCGCTGGGACTCGCCCTTCTCGGATATGCGCTGGCCAACCTGTTCCAGCACGAAGCCGGGCTCATGGCCGTGACCGTCATGGGTGTTGCGCTCGCGAATCAGCGGCGGGTCGACCTCAGCCACATCATGGAGTTCAAAGAGAACCTGCAGGTCATCCTGATCTCTACCCTGTTCATCCTCCTCGCGGCCCGTGTCCAGTGGGCGGACCTACGGGAGCTCGCCGTGCCGGAGTTTGTGTTTCTCGGGCTCTTGATCGCGGTGGTTCGTCCTGTTGCGGTGGCGATCTCGACGGCGGGGAGCAGCCTGGAGGCGAGAGATCGCCTGTTCCTGGCGGCGATGGCCCCGCGCGGCGTCGTCGCGGCCGCCGTGACCGCCGTCTTCGCGCTCCGACTCGAGGCGGAGGGATACGCTGGTGCCGGCCGCCTCGTACCGCTCGTGTTCTTCGTGATCGCGGGCACCGTCACGTTCTACGGGCTCCTGGGTAGGCCGCTCGCGCTTCGCCTCGGAATCGCGGAGCGGAACCCGAACGGCGTACTGATCGTCGGCGCCCATGAGGTGGGTCGGGCCCTGGCGAGAGCGCTGGGCGTGCTCAGGATCCCCACGCTCCTGGTCGACACCAACGCGCGCCACATCGCGACGGCCCGGCTCGAGGGCCTGCGCACCTATCATGGAAGCGTCTTGAGCGACAAGGCGGATGAGGAGCTCGAGCTGCCCGGCATCGGGAAGATCTTCGCGATGACCCCCAATGACGAGGTCAACGCGCTCTCCGCGAGACACTTCGTGCATCTCTTCGGCCGGGAGAACCTCTTCCAGCTCACCGAGGCGCGGGACGCGAGAAAGGGGTCGGCGGAGCTCGGTGCCGAGCTGCGGGCCCGCGTCATGTTCGACGACGACCTAGGCTACGACGAGCTGCAGAAGAGGCTCGAGAAAGGGGCCGAGTTCACGGTGACACTCCTCACGGAGGAATTCGGCTTCGACGAGTGGAGGAGGGAGCACGGCCCGGACGCGGTTCCCGTGCTTACGCTCTCCTCGGGTGGGGATATGCACGTTGCGACGCAGGACAAACCGCTCGAGCCGAAGCCCGGTGATCGGTTGCTCGCGATGGTGAGCAGGTAGGCGCTACCGGGCCAGAAAACCGTCGTGCCGACGGGCCCATTCGAGTAACAGGGTGCTGACGCGGCCGTAATTCTCCACGCCATCTGGCACGCCGTGCGTCCTCAGGTACACGTCGTTGGTGGCGGACACTACGGGAGCCGCCGCGCTCGCGGAGGCTCTGAGCCATTCCGCGTACGCCTCCCAATCTCGCCGCACTCCCTGGTGGAGTGAGCGAGCGATTTCGCGCGCTCCGTCCCGATCCACGACGCTCAGGTCGTAATGAAGCGACCGCAGGATACGGGCCCATCCCGAGTACCGCGCGAGTGGGTCCTCGGAGTGGATGGCCGCCAGCATTCCGGCGAACGAGGCCTCGTTCTCCCTGGCGATCCCCCGCTGGTGCGCTTGTTCGTGGCCGACGACCGCCGGCAGGCTCAGGTCGGGCTGTGCCCCATTCACCGTGGCTTCGCCCGTGAAGGGGACGTAGATACCGGCGATGTCCAGCGACTCGAGCAGCCACGTTGCGCCCCTTTCCTTGGCCGGCCCGTAGCGTTTTCCGGCGGCCTCGCTCAAGGAGAGTGACTCGACCAGCCGGCCCCACCCGACTTCGAGGTGCCCCGACAGGGTCGCGGCGTCCCGGGCCTGCTCGGTCGGGCGCCCGATGTCGCTGGCGCCGCCATGCAGGCTGCGATACGCCGCATTGGTGGCCTCCGCAGCGACCGCGGCGAACGAACGCAGCGCGTTCTGGTCCGCCGGGGCCTCGGTGCGTAGGCCGAGCCGCTCGTCGAGCGGTGCTCGTGCGTAGTTGAGTCCCCAGAGCGGGTAGAAGAGCACGAGGAAGACCCCGAGGGCGCCGCCGAGCTCGTTCGCGCCGTCCCTCGCTACGAGTCGTAGAGGGCGTCCCTCACGAAGTCGTCGGATGCCGAGGGCCACACGAACGGTGCCCGCGCCGACCGTCGCGACGGCGAGGAGGGCACCCACGGAGATCGGTATCCAACCCGTCAGAAGAGAGAGTCTGCGGGCCATCTCCGGCCCGAACCACGGGGCATACAACCGCTCCACGACGTCGGGGGCCATCCCGAGGGCCGCGGCGCAGATCGCGACGGCGACCCCTGCGAGAAACAACCGAAGCCCCAGCACGGAGGCGGGCCCGGTTCGGTCCTCAGCGTCGGGGAGAGGGGGTTCCATGCCGGTGTGTTGTCGGGATAACGTGGTGTCCGCTCGTCAGTCAGAAGCCGGGGAGCCGAGGCAGACGTTCGTCCCCCAACTACCACAGTATCGCTTGATCGGGCAACAGGACACGACGCCCGCGATCTCTCTTCAAAGGCGAGCATCAGCATGCCGAAGAGAACGCGTAACACATGTTACAACAACGACATGCGTGTCGATGTCACCTCGGTGACGCGGGATCGATCGAAAGTGTGGCGAGCGAGCGATCAGTTATATTTGTGCGTCCACCTTCGGCGATCACCCTGGGACGGAAGGACGCGCTCATGCTCGCCCCCGAACAGCTCGCGAATCTTTACAAGGCACACCGAAAGGACCCCGTCTTGAGCATCTATCTGGATGCCGACCAGACGGACTTCGCGGAACGGGGGAAGTGGCGCATTGCGCTCAAGACCGCGGTCGCTCAGGAGCGGGAGCGGGTCGGTGACCCGGAGCGGTTCGATCGCGCGTTCGAGTTCCTGCGCGAGCCGCTGGAGGAGAAGGAGGGTGGTTTCTTGTCCGGAAAGGGGTGGGTCGGATTCGCCACCCACGAAGGGCTCATCCACTCCGAGAGCCTACCGGTTCCGATGCCGAATCTGGTTCGGTGGGAGGATGGCCTCCGGGTCGCCCCCTATACGAGGGCTCTGAAGCAGGCACGACCTGTCGTGGCCGTCGTGATCGACAGCCGGCGCGCGAGGATACTGAGATACCGCATGGGTCGACTATCGCAGCAGAACTATCTGGAGGCGGACACGTACCTGGGTGATCTCTCGGACGTGAACGCCGGGAAGGTCGCCAGCACGCACTCGGGGATTCGCGGCGAGACGGGGACAGACGCGGCCCAGCGTCTCCTCGACGTCGAACGGGGGCGGCTGGTCACGCGAGTGGCCGAGGAGGTAAGATCCGAGGTGGACCGAGACGGACTCCTGGTCATCGGCGGTGTTGACCGCACCGTCGACGCCCTCGAGGAGGCGCTCGGGGACTTTGCCCGGGATCGTCGCCGCGTAAGGGGCTCACTGAGCTTCGACATGTCTGATGCCGAGCTGCGGACCGAAGTCGAGGCCGGGGCGTCCGACATTTCGGATGCGTTGCAGAGCGAACTCGTCGATCGGCTGCTGAACGCCGCGAGATCCGACGGAGACGCCTGCCTCGGGGAGGAGGAAACCGAGCGTGCCCTGGTCGAAGGCCGGGTGGACACTCTGGTGATCGCCGACAGCTTCCACCGGGCCAGTTCGGACCGGGCGGATCATTTCGAGGGAGCGGCCTTCGAGCACGGTGCGTCCGTGGTCGAGGTAGGGCGTGGCGCCGGCGACGTGCTGCAAAGCGAAGCGGGCGGTGTGGGGGCTCTGCTGCGCTATCGCGTGCGCTGACAACGGCTTCGGGAACCTTCCGCGCTCAGGGGCGTAACAGCCTCCCATACGGTTGCGTCTCAGTTTCACTAGGATGGGGGAGGTACGTCATTTCTCGAGAAGGGAAGAACGACACGACAGCACGACAGGCAGCGGCCCGGTCCCCGGAAATGAAGCGGGTCACCAGTGAAATAGCGGCGATCGCGGTCGCTCGCGTGAAACAGCACGGCCGACTCAAAGTACGGCAGCGAGAACAGCTCCGTCGCGCGCTCGCCAAGGCCAGCGACACACTCGACTGGGCAGCCACGGCGCCCTTCAAGAGTGACCCGATCGCCGAGCTCAGCAAGGAAATGGCGAAGCTGGTCAAGAGCGGCGCCACCCGGATGAAGCGCAACGTCGGCGAGGAGCTCGACGAGAAGGAGTCAGAGATCGCCGAGCTCCAGAAGGTGGTCCAAGCGGTCGAGAAGCTCGCGGAGGACCCTGAGGCGTTCCCTACCGAGGTGAGCTACCAGCACACCGCACGCAACGCGGCCCGCGGCCTCGTCACCAAGACCGAGGTCCTCGAGCTCTTGGACCAGACCGAAGCTCGTCAGGCCGCCAAGAAGATGACCAAGAGGATCAAGCGTTGGAGCAAATATCGCGATCAGATGCTCGAGCAGTTGGAGCAAGAGCGTCAGTACCTGCGGGACACGACCAGTAACCTCTCCGAGTTCGTGGAGTCGTCCCGGCCTCTTCTCGGCGAGGTGCTCGCCACCATGCACTGACCGATCTCGGTCTCCGCTGGCCCAGCTGGTCTGCGAGGACGCGACGTGTCCGGGAGTCGAAACCCGTCCGCGTCTCGTCCTCGCTTTGTTTCGTCTTGACCCGTGAGTCGGAGTCTTCGAGACTCGACCTCACCGTCTCCTGACCGCTCGATGAGGGATCCGCAGTGAACTGTCCCAATTGCGACGCAGCGACGGACCAGGCGGACATCGACGGCGTCTACGGTCCGGGGATCGAGGTCGATCTTTGTTTTGCGTGCCACGTGCTCTGGTTCGACAAGCGCGAGAGCATTCAGCTTTCACCACGCGGGACCCTGGATCTCTTTCAGATGCTTCACGAGCATCGCGACGACCCTCGTCACTCGCTCCGGAGTCGCACGGCTTGTCCTCGATGCCGACGCCGGCTCTCGCTCAAGCAGGACATCGGGAAGGCGGGCCGCTTCTCCTATTATGCCTGCCCGACGGGTCACGGTCGCCTGACGCCGTTCTCCGAGTTCCTCAAGGAGAAGCAGTTCGTTCGTGAGTTGAACCCGCTGGAGAAGGAACGGCTCAAGGCAGAGGTGAAGCACGTCCAATGCTCGAGCTGTGGGGCACCGGTCGATCTGACGAAAGGCTTCGCCTGCGGGCATTGCGGGTCACCCCTCTCGGTCTTGGACGCAGATGCGGTGGAGAAGACCCTCCGGTCTCTCAGTGAAGCCGATGCCGCTCGATCCGGTGACCCGTCCGCGAAGGAAGCGAGGGCCCGGGCGCTGGCCGCGATGGAGGCGATGCGGACGGTGACGCCCGACGAGCAGCTAGCCCGGTGGTCGCTCGGGGCCCGCCGCGGTAAAGCACTGTTCGAAGCCGATCTACTTTCGGCCTCGATCGCGTTCTTCTTCGGAGACCGCTAGACAACCGCCAAGGCCGACACGACCGAACGTCTGCCGAGAGAAAACCTCACATCACAAGGTGCCGTCACTTGTCGCCTCACCGTGTCGTGTTCCACATCCGGCCGAGCCAATGCCCCGCCGCAAAGATGGCGACGTCCACTGCTGCGTTGACCATCGACTCGGGCCTGCTTGTCTCGAAGAACTCTTTTCCGACGTCACGCCTTTCGAGCTCTTGCTCGATCACCTCGTAAAGCACCGCCAACGGCAAGGCGGCGCGCAGGGGTGCCTCTACGAGACCCGCAGCGAGCCCGGCAGCGAAATGGACGACTGTCCAGGGGTCCACGGCAGCGCGGTTCTGCTCGGCCTTCGATCGCGCGACGACTTTCATGTGGAAGGTCATTCGGGCTCGTAGCCGTGTGCGCGCATCTTCGCGGTCTTCTTGGCGCGTTTCTCTAGGCGCTTGGCTGCCATGTGCCTCCTCGGATGGGTGGTCGCAGCATAGAAATGCGTCCAACGGGTCCAATATGGTAGAAGCAGGGCGCGAAACGACGAATCGATCCGGGCACGACGAGGGCTGACCTCGCCCGTACCGGAGCCCTGCCCCTCGAAGTTGGACGGGTGGGCCGTGTCGTCGTCGGGTGCCGGGCTTGTCCCGCACGGGATCGTGGAGTCTCTCGCGCCCGGGTCAGGCATCGAGTCGCGCGATCGCCCGCTCCGCGATGGCTTCACCAATGACGAGCGAAGCCGTCGCTGCCGGGCTGGGCGTGTTGATCGCATGGACCGCGCCAGGGCCGTCGACCCAGAGGAAGTCGTGGACGAAGGAGCCGTCGGGGAGCATGGCTTGTGCCCGGACTCCGGCACCGCCGGGCATCAGATCTGCGACTCGGACGTCGGGGACGAGGCGTTGGAGGGCGGCGAGGAAGCGGCGTCGGTCGAACGACTGGCCCAACTCCCGGATGACCATCCGAGGGTGACGGAGAGCGAAACGCCAAACGCCGGGATAGGATACGGCGTCCGCTATGTCGCGCACATCGATCGTCGAGAGCCGATATCCCTCCCGGGCGAAGGCCGGCACGGCGTTGGGCCCCGCGTCGATTCCACCGCCGATACGTCGCGTGAAATGTACGCCCAAGAAAGGAAACCCGGGCTCCGGTAAGGGATACACGAGATGCCGAATGAGGTATTCGCGATCCGGACGAAGTCGATGATACTCGCCGCGGAACGGCACGATTCGGGCCGGCGGTCGTGCGCCCGCCATCGAGGCGATGCGGTCCGAGTGGAGTCCCGCACAGTTGACCAATACCCGTGTTCGGTACTCGCCGCTCGAGGAGACGATCCGCCACTCGCTCGCACCACGGCGGAGGCCCTGAACCTCCGCTCCGGTGACGATTTCGACCCCTGCGTGCCGGAGCTCCTCCTCCAAAGCCTTGCAGACCCCGCCGAAGTCGACGATCCCCTCCTCCGGAACGAGGATCGCCGCGCTGCATCGGACGTGCGGCTCGACCTCGGACGCCTCCTGCTTCGTCAGCCGGCGAAGGCCGCGTAGTCCGTTCGCCCGCCCGCGCTCCAACATGACGCCGAGGCGTGGCAACTCCTCGTCGTCCTTCGCCACGACGAGCTTGCCGCAGATCTCGTGCGCGATCCCGTGCTCCTGGCAGAACTCGGTCATGCGTCGGATACCTGTCCGAGCGAGCCGGGCCTTCTCGGTGCCGGGCTCGTACTGCAGGCCGGCGTGCAGGACACCGCTGTTGTGCGTGCTTTGGTGCTGCGCGAGCGAAGTCTCTTTTTCGATCAGGCGCACCGACCCGCGATCGCGCCGGACGAGGGCGCGGGCGGTCGCGAGCCCGACGATGCCCCCACCGATGACCGTGAAGTCCTCTCGAGTCATCGAGCGCCTCGCGGCGTCGACTCGAACGGGCTGGGCACGAGAAAGCCCCCCGGACCCACGGGTCCTCGGGGGGCTCGCGCCGCAGAACTCACCGTGCGGCGGATCTCAGCGTCGCGGCAACCGCGCGTCAGCGATTGACGGCGCTGCCCCTCTTCAACGTCGAGCGCAGGGATTCGCTTCGCTCCTGGACCGCTTCGACCATGGCCTCACGAACCGTCTCGATGTCGAACGACTTCCCCTTGATCGCGACCTTGAGGGGTGGGAGGGTCCCGGTCAGCGCGTCCTCGAGCTTGACTCGGTCGTCTTCGGCCTTCGAAAGGGCGAACAAGGCCTTTTGGAGCCACCGCGACTCACTTTCCATGAGCCGGCGTTCGTGGGTTCCGAGTTGGGCCTGTGCGGTTTCCGCCATCGGTGATATCTCCGGGACTGGATTTTCGGACACAACGGCGGTGATACACCAGGACCGCGAGATGGTTCTTCCGGCCCCAAGCGTGGCGGGAGGGGGCACGAGAAGGTCGACGGGCTCTACGCACCCAGGGCCGACGACCGACTCGGCACGCCGGCGCCCGGGTCGAAGTGAACGTCGAGCTGGGGGAACGCGATCGTGATTCCGGCGTCCTGCAGGGCGAACCACACGGCCTTGTTGATCGCCGAGCGCGTGGTAGGTCCCTCCCAGGGGTCGGCGCCCCAGATGGAAACCTCCCACACGACCGACGAATCGCCGAACTCCAACAAGAAGACCCGAGGAGCACGGTCCGGATTGCGACCCTCCACGGAGAGGGCGGCATTGGTCAGCACCTCTTCCACCTTTCGCATGTCGGAGCCGTACGAGACGCCGACACGGGTCCGGATGCGGTACATCTGATCGGTGAGCGTGAGGTTCTTCACCGTGGACTGTACGAGGATCGAGTTCGGGATGATCAACTCCTCCTCGTCGCGGGTGCGCGCCACCGTCGCCCTCGCGCCCATTTTCACGATCCGGACGACCGTGCCCTCGACTTCGAGGACATCGGTCTCCGTAATGGACCGCTCCGCCAGGAGGATCACACCCGACACGAAGTTCTGGAGCACGGTCTGTAGGGCGAATCCGATCGCCACCGCAGCCACGGCACCCGCCGCGAAGACCGTGGCGAGGCTGATTCCGATCGACTGCAGCGCCACGCCTCCACCGACCAGCAGTACCGCGTAGTGGAGCAGGCGACGGGACGTCGCCTGCGTCCCCTCTTGCGTGAGGCCACCACGCGTCAGGACCCGGACCAAGACCCTTTGGAGCGCGATCGAGACCCAAAACGACGCGAGGATAATGACGACGAAGGTGACGAGGGACGCCCCGGTGATGACCGTCCCCCCTACCTCGACGAGCCTCACGTCCAGCCATCCGCGGATGGCGAGCCCGATCTCTTGTAGATTCATGAGGGTCTGCGGAGGGGTTGTCGCAGCGAAGTGGGGCGAGGCCGATTCCGGCGTCCCGGATGGCGAAGATCCGCCTCCGCGCCCCGGGTCGCAACCGTTCGGCCCGCGCGCCCTTTGCGAAGGTCTGGCATGCGGACGGCTTCCCACTCATCGTGACCCTACGGTGGTTCGAGTCTCGATCCCTTTCGTCGGAGCCGATCGATGGCCAAGTCGCACGCCCCCAGAAGGCATAGACCCAAGCTACTCGGTCGCCTCGTCAAGCGCGTGCACAAGGCGGCCGGATCCGCGCCTGGCACACTGGTACACACCGGGGAGAGGACGACCGACCCGGTCCGGATCCAGCTGATCGACTATGACAAGGAAAGCCTCGAGGAGCGGACACTCGAGCGGATCGAGGAGAGCTTCCCGTTGGCCGACGACCCGCCGGTGAGTTGGGTCAACATCGACGGGTTGCACGACGTATCGGTCGTCGAAGCCGTCGGTGAGCGCTTCGGGATTCATCGGCTCGTCTTGGAGGACGTTCTCTCCACGACCCAGCGCCCGAAGGTCGAGGAGTACGAGAACCACTACTTCTGTGTCTTGAAGATGCTCTCCTTCGATTCAGAGACGGACTCCGTCATCGCGGAGCAGCTCAGCCTGATCGTCGGGCCGACGTGGGTCTTCTCATTCCAGGAGCGTCACGGCGACGTTTTCGAACCGGTGCGGGACCGCATCAGGCACGGGCGGGGCAAGATCCGCTCGCGCGGCACGGACTACCTTGCGTACGCGCTCATCGACACGATCGTAGACCATTACTTCCGGATCCTCGAGGTGATCGGTGATCGGATCGAAGAGCTCGAGGAGTCCGTCCTCAACGGCGCGACGATCGAGACCCTGCACCGCATCCACCATCTGCGGCGCGAGGTTCTCGTGCTTCGGCGCGCGATCTGGCCGTTGCGAGAGACGCTCGGCACGATGTACCGCGGAGAGATCCCCAACATCACGGAGGAGACCCAAATATACCTTCGGGACGTCTATGACCACGCGGTTCAGGTGATCGACACGGTCGAGACTCTGCGCGAGGTGCTCTCGGGAGCGATGGACCTTTATATGTCGGGCGTCAGCAACCGGATGAACGAGGTCATGAAGGTGCTGACCATCATCGCGACCATCTTCATTCCGCTGTCCTTCTTCGCGGGCCTCTACGGCATGAACTTCGAGTACATGCCCGAGCTCTCGGTACGATGGGCGTACCCGACGCTCCTAGCCTTCATGGCATCGATCGCGGTCGGGATGCTCTGGTTCTTCAAGAAGAGAGATTGGCTTTGAGCTCGGTGATCTGGGGTCCGGTGTCGCTCGTGCCCGGCGACGAAGCCGAGCAGGGGCTCGGCACGTTGAGGTTGCGTCTTCGGCGTTCGGCGGACGAGCTGTGGCTGCGCTCGACGCACGTCGGCGAAGGGCCAGGGGATTCGGCGAGCGCGGCGCCGGCGGCACGCACCGGGACCGGGACGGCCTTTGAAGGAGCGGAGGATTGGGTGCGCTGGGCGTTGCCGGCCACCGACCGCATCGAACTCCGGCCCGCGCTCCCGGATCGCCCGGTCGTCGTATCTCCGGAGCAGCCGTTCTTTCTACCGCCGTCCGGGCGGGCCCGCATCTTCGTGCGTATCCCGCTGTTCGCGAGCATCCGCGAGCATCCATGCCACGTCCGAGGGCCGCGTCGACACGCTGCTCGAGTCGCTTCCCAGCCTCGTGCTCTCCGATACCTGGTGGGGCACCTTCACCGAAGGCGAGCTCGGGTATTGGCTCGGCACGAAGGCGCGACGCGCCGTGACGTCCAGCATCTTTGCCCCGCACCTTGCTGTATGTCCTTTGCTGTTGATCAACGACGCCGAGCAGGTATTGCCCGTCGATCGCTTCGCGGTCAGGGTGTCCTACCTGACGCTATTCGCCAGCGATGAGGCCGTCTGGACCGATGAGGTCGAGGTGCGCTACCAGGGTGGACTGGATGGAAGCGAGGTCAGATACACCGGTGAAACGCCGGTCGACGCCGGCGACGTTTCCGTTCCCACATCGGACGCTCTACGTGGGGAGCGGAACCGGGGCCTTCCCCATCCGCATCGTGCAGGATTCATCGTCCTAGTGGACGATGTTACGACCGCGTAGGTGAGCGCCTACCGCCCCGACCAGCAGAGGACGCACCCGGTAGCGAAGGTCCTCCGCGATCTCCGAGCGGCCGGAATGGTGCTCGGCGTCTTTCGGAACCAGGTGGATGAGATGGCGGTTTTGAAGCGACTCGAAGATCTGGTAACTCTCGTGACGGGGGAGGCGGAAGATCCGGTCGTGCTCTTCCAGGGAAAGCGTGCGGTGCTCCAGGAAGGCCTTGAGGGTGAAATTCTGGGTGAGCCCCAGATTGTCGAGCATCGAAAAGTCTGGTCGCTCCGGCCGGTGCATGAGCACACCTTCGGACTGCTCGAAATCGGCAGCGCGCAGCCACTGGAAGAGCGCCAATCGAAGATTGCGCGACGACGTCTTTTCGAGTTGAACGAAGAAGTCGTCGGCGAGCAACTCCTCGAACCCCTCGCGGTCCCTTAATCGGCGAAGACGTCTCCGAAGTAGACGGCGTCCGGCTTCGGGCTCCTCGTACCGAAGTGGGAGTCCACTCCTCCGGTGGCGGAGGATCACCGCCTCTCGCAAGGCTTCATTCGAAAGCTCCGCCAGCTCGAGGACGTCCACCTGCGAGGTCGCCGTCGGCTCGGAGGTCACGATCAGTTGCCATGCCGAGGACGTCACCCCGGCGATCCAAAAGACCCGCGGCTCCGTTTCCGACATGAGCGTTAGAAAGCGCTCGACGAGGTCGGTACCACCGGGGACACGGAGATACGTGTGCTCGAGGTTGTCGATCGAGACCGCGCCAGGCAGTTCGTCGGGGTGCACCTCGAAGATCGCCTTGGCCAGCTCATCGAGTGTCGAAACCGCTTCGAGCCGGAGTGCCTTCGCGAGTCGCGGCGCGAGCGTGGCCTCGTTCTCGTTTCGCCGGTCGAGCGACAGCTGAACGACGTTCCCTCCGTCTTCGGCGATCTTCGCGGCCAGGATGTTGAGGTAGGTCGTGACTCCCGCCCCCGGACGCCCCCGAACGATGAGCGGAATCCCGTCCTCGGACTGCCATCGATTCCAGCGATCGAGGCCGTCGGCGAGCTCGCCCGTCCGCCCAGCCAGCAGCGACGGCTCCTTGAGCGGCTGAAGCGTGAACAGTCGCTGATAGACGAGCGGAAGGTCCGCCAACATAGCGTCCGCATCGGCGAGCATGCGCAGAGTCTGGGCAGACGCGGCACCCGTCGCCGGCCCGGTACCGACGATCTCCGTGCCTTTGCGAAGCCCGCGTGAGGCGAGGCGCTGAATGAACCTGAGCCTTGCCATGAGCCAGTGAGTGGCCGCCTCGACGGGTGGGCCCCACCGCTCGTTGAGCGTCGCCCGCAACTCCGCGAATCCGGATCGGGCGGCGAGCAGTCGGGCCGTCATTCGGCCCGCCGCGACCCGGTCCAGGAGACCGAGTGCGCCGTCACTCACCTCAGTGGCCAGCCGCGCCTGGGCGCGGCGTACGGCGGTGTTCAGCGAGCGCTCCGCGTTTCGCAGCGACTCGGCCATGCTGAGCAGAGCCTCTTTGGCCAACCCCTCTGCTCGCTCCTGGGCGCCGCTTTCGCCGGTCTCGAGCTCGGCCTTGGCGGCCTCGAAGGCGAAGTCGAATACGTTCGGGAGCTCCGCGATATCGGCGCGGACGTCGTCGATCGAGCCCACCAGGTTCGCGGTCGACGCGCGGATACGCTCGATGCGCATGGCGTCGAAGGCCTGGCGCGCCAATTCCTGCAGCGCGAGCGAGCGCGTCTCGATCTTCCGTCCTCCGCGCGGAAGTCGACCGTCTTCGGCGTGAAGCTCCAGCGCCGCGGGTGCCTGCTTCACCATCGACAGGAGGGCTTCGACCGTCGCGTCGGATCCCTTCTGAATGGTCTTCTCGATCCCTTCGGACGGAGGGATCGCCGATTCGGTCGGCTCGAGGACGCTACGGACTTCGGCTTCGAGGCTCTGGAGTCGTGAGCGCGCCGTCGCATGGTCGGTGCCACGACACGAGAAGTCTTGGGCCACGCGTTCGAGCGCGACCGCGAAATCCGGGAGGCGCTTCGCACCGCTGAGGTGGTCCTCGCGGACCCGCCACACGAGGCGCCGCTGGACCGCGGTCGCGCCAGCCAGGATGCCGAGCAGCGACTCGTAGACGTGCAGTCGGTTTTCGACGCCGTCGTCCCATTTCTCCAGGCGTGGCATCATCGTAGCGACACGGACGAGCGACGGCGCGGAGGGCTGGTCATCCGCGGGCTTGAAGATGAAGGAACCGGCGACCCCCAGGTCGGACTCCAGTGTTGCCGCGGCGACCTCGAGTCGGTTCCGCATCTCTGCAGCGAAATCCTCGAGCGGACACGATGCGGCGAGCTCATCGAGTGTCCTGTCGAAGGCGATCGCCGCCTCTCCGATCTCATTCCATGGGAGATCGGCAGGATCGGTGGATTCGTCGGGTTGATCGGGTTGATCGGGGAGCTCGGAGCGAACCAAGGCGGGTAGCGCGCGATCACCCCAGTCGATCCACGCGAGCTCGATGTTGCGCGACCAGTCGGCCCAAGTCGAGAGCGATTCGGCGGCGGCACGATCGATCTGTGGCGTCACAGAGGTGCCGAGATGGTGCTGCGCGACCGCGCGCACGGGCACGGATCGAGGTTCTCCGGCTTTGCGTGCCTTGCTGACGACGCGGCCGAAGAACTTTCCGATCCGACGTCCAACGCTGTCCGAATCCCTCGCCTGCAGCGCCCCCTCGGGCCATGTCGACTCGACCTCGCGTGGAAGCGCGAGCGCTCGGTTGTTCGCCTCCTCGAGAGCCGAGGACAGCTCTGTGGCGATGCGCACGAGCGGACCCGGTTCGCGCAACGCGGCGCGCATCGGACCGAGAACGTCCGACGCGACGCGGCGGCGGTAGTTTCCGAGCAGATCGGCTCGGGTCTCCCAATCGGCTGGAGACTCACCGTCGAGCATCGCTTCCGCCACGAGTCGCGTGTGCGTGGTCTCCGCCTGCCGCAACGCTTCGACGACCGCGCCCGTGATGTGCGTCTCGATGGCCGAAATGGCGGATCGGAACGGCTCGTGGCAGGCCTCATGGACGAGGCTGGTTGGGTCGGGGAGCTCCACCGGCTCGTTCACTGCTCGGCTTCCGTACGGTCGGAGGTCGAGCGGCTGGGCGTATCAGCGGTCGCTGGCGTGCTCGGAGTATCGGCGGTCGCGGGGGTGGTGGACGCATCGGAGGTTGTGGGCGCGGTGGGCGCGGTGGCGGCGCTCGAGGCGTACATGCCCGTGCCAAAGCCCGCCTGATCCACGAGCCACGTCTGTTGGTGCTCGGGCCTCAACAGGCCGGCTTCTCGAAAGCCCGCCCGCGCTCGCTCGGTGATGTCGCTCTGGAAGAGGAACTCGAGCCGAGGATCGAGGACGTATGCCTTCACGCGAACACGCGTCAGGAACGTCTCCTTGAACACGTCCGCCACCATGACGACGATCGGCTTGTTGAGATAGACGTACTTCGAGCCGGCGGCCGCTTCGAAGGCGATTCGCTTCGCCGCCCGCTCGTCCGCCCACCCGGGCAGGTAGAGATCGGTCACCACCTGGCAGTTGAGCTCGCCGGCATTCGCGTTCGCGACCTGCTGGTCGACGACCTGAGCGTTCGGGACGCTCACCAGGTTGTCGTCGGGGGTGACGATGCGGGTGGACCGGAGCCCGATCGACACGACCTCCCCATAGGTGCTGCCGACGGAGATCTTGTCACCCACCTGAAACGGTTGGTCGAAGACGAGAATGATGCCCCCGAAGAGGTTCTTCAACAGGTCCTGAGCCGCGAACCCCACCGCGACTCCAATCGCCGCTGCGGCCGCGAAGATTCCTTGGGCGTCGATCCGGAAGATCACGCGCACGATCAGGTACGCTGCGAAGATCCACAGTACGATCCGGACGATCGGGACCAGACGCTTGTAGAAGAGCCGTCGGCGCGGATTCCGCTCCGATAGCGCGTCGAGGAGCCAGACCGAGCCTCGGATCAACAGGTTGAAGAGCACGATGACGATCACGGACATGATCGCCCTGATGCCGAAGCTCTGGACGCTTCGGCCCGCTTCCCCCAGCACCTGCGACCCTTGGTCGAGAGCGTTCGACGTGTCGGGTGCCGCCGTTGTCGCTGGGGTTGGCAGCGAAGCGGCCTGGCCCGCTGAGGCGATCGAGTCGAGGCGTAGGGCTAAGCCGCGCTGTCCGGCGAGGACACTGTCCAGGCGTGCAGCCAAGACCGCCAGGGTATCGACGGCCTGTGGCGTCGGCGCTGCGACCGGGGGCGGGGTCTGGATCGACACCGCCGTGTCCGTAGAGGGCGCGGGGAGGGTGTCGATGGCTGAAGGGGTGACGGTGGTCGTGTCGGCCGAAGGCCCCTCTCCGGACTCCGGCGCGCCTCCCCGATCGATCAGGCCGCAGCCCAATAGCAGGACCAGCGACACCGCAAAGGACCCTCGTATGAGTGAAGCCACGTCGTTCCAGATAGATGGGGTCTTCCGCCGTCCGAACGCGGCATAGAAATCTCCCAG
>JAOTVL010000103.1 GCA_029863525.1 Gemmatimonadota bacterium | reverse complement strand
TTGTGGTCGCAAACGCGGTATCGCGTGAATACGGCTTCTGGCTCGACGACGCTTTCGCGTCCGGCGGGTCCAACGGTTACGACCACAAGGCGGTGGGCATCACGGCTCGGGGCGGGTGGGAGTGCGTGAAGCGCCACTTCAGGGAGAAGGGCAAGGACATCCAGGCGGATCCGTTTACGGTCGCGGGCATCGGCGACATGAGCGGCGATGTGTTCGGGAACGGGATGCTGCTTTCCGAGC
Source organism: Gemmatimonadota bacterium (assembly GCA_029863525.1). Taxonomy (GTDB): domain Bacteria; phylum Gemmatimonadota; class Gemmatimonadetes; order Longimicrobiales; family Gaopeijiaceae; genus UBA2589. The sequence goes on along the minus strand of JAOTVL010000103.1, from coordinate 12,412 downwards.
AGATCAAGCTCGTCGCCGCGTTCGATCATCGGCACATCTTCATCGACCCCGACCCCGATCCGGCGGCGACCTTCACCGAGCGGAAGAGATTGTTCGAGTTGCCTCGCTCGAGTTGGGCCGACTACGACCAGAGCCTGTTGAGCGAGGGCGGGATGATCGTTCCGCGCGGCGCGAAGGAAGTCGAGCTCAGCGAGCAGGCCAAGCGGGCGCTCGGCCTTCGAGAGGACGACGAGGTGCCCGACAACGGCGAAGCCCTCATTCGCTGTGTGCTCAAGGCGCCCGTCGAGCTGCTCTGGAACGGCGGGATCGGCACGTACGTGAAGTCGCCGACCGAGACCCATGCGGAGGCGGGTGACCCCCCGAACGACGCGGTCCGGGTGAACTCCGACGAGCTGCGCTGCGATGTCGTGGGGGAGGGAGGCAATCTCGGCTTAACGCAGCGCGCGCGTATCGAGTACGCACTCCTCGGGGGCCGCATCAACACCGACGCGCTCGACAACTCGGGTGGTGTCGACATGTCGGATCACGAGGTCAATCTCAAGATCCTCCTGGCGCCCGCAGTCGCCACGGGGCAACTGGAAGAAGACGAGCGTAACGAACTGCTGGAGCAGCTCACCGAGTCCGTCGTGAATCTCGTCCTCGAGAACAACCGGTCGCAGAGTCTGGCCGTCTCGCTCGACGAGCGGCGCTCGAAGGAGGCGATCGACGACTTCCGGGATCTCATGTTCGCCCTGGAAAAGGCCGGCGAGCTGAACCGCGTCGCCGAGGATCTGCCCTCCACGGATGTCCTGCTCGAACGGCGGGATCGGGGTCAGGCGATGGCTCGCCCGGAGCTGTGCGTTCTTCTCGCGTACGCAAAGCTCTCGCTGAAGACCCGCCTGCTTTCCAGCAATCTGCCGGACGATCCGGTCACGGAGAGCTATCTGCTCGGATATTTCCCGCCGAAGGCAACGCTGGCGGCCGGACAGGCGAATCTCGCGGACCATCGTCTCCGCCGTGAGATCATCACGGCCGAGATCACCAACGATCTCGTCGACCTCATGGGTGCCGGGTTCGTCTTCCGGGTCATGCGAGACAGCGGCGTGGACGCGAGCGAAGTCGTTCGTGCGTGGCTTGTCGCCTCGCGTCTCGCCGACCACCGAGCCCTCGTCGGGCAGATGGAGGAGCAGGCGATGCAACTCAACGCGCGCGTCTCCTATCGTTGGCTCCTCGGCCTCGCTCGGGTTCTCGAGCGGACGACCCGCTGGGTGCTCCAGAACGTGAATCGCGCCGCACCGTCCGCGAGTATCGTGGAGCAAAACCTCGACGGGCTTGCCGATCTCCGTGAGAGCTTTGCGGATGTCGTGCGGGGTGAAGAACGAACGCTCTTCGAAGCGCGCGTCCGCGAAATCCGAGAGCTCGGGGCGGACGAGACGTTCTCACGTCGTTTGATCACGCTTCGATTCCTCGATCAGCTCCTCGAGATTCTGGAGGTCGCACGAGAGATCGAGTGGCACCCGGTCGACACGGCGCACGCGTACTATCAGACGTCCGAGGCATTCGAAGTGCCGCTGCTACGCCGCCGCGCATACGCTGCTGCCGGTGATGACTCGTGGGAGGTGCGGGCGGCTCAGGCGCTCTCCGACGACCTCTCGCGGGCGCACCGTAAGGTGACGATCGCCTTGCTCCACCGGTCGAAGCTCGAGGAAGGTCCGGGAACCGTCGATTACATCGCCCTCATCCGAGATCGAGACGCAGAAAGATTCCGCGAGGTCATGGAGGAGCTCAAAGCGGAGGAGTCGGTGAGCCTGGCGGCGGTCTCCGTCGCCACGCGCGAGCTGAACGATGTAGCCGATCGGCTTGCTCGACTCCCGGGGCAGGAAGACCGACGGTAGTGGAGCGGCGCCGCGGGGTCACCCTGCTCGAGCTCATCGTCGTCCTTACGGTGGGGGCGATCGTCGTCACCCTGGGCACGTTGGCGTTCAGCGGGTACTTCCAGCGTGATTCGGCGAAGCGAGCAGCGCAGGTCTTCGCTCAGGACCTGATCGCGGCTCGGAGCTTCGCGGTGCGCACGCAAGAGCCGGTGGTGATCCGGTTCTACGAATCGAGCCTCTGGTACGAGGTGGAGAACCAGTCCGGAACGACCGAGATCGCGCGGCGTCGCTTCGGCTTGAACGCCGACATCGATCTCAGCGGGGTCACCCTGGACGTCGCCGGGGACTCCCTCGTGTTCGACCCTCGCGGAATCGCCGATATGAGCGGTGCGGGTGGAGCACTCGGCACTGCGACTTTTTCTTCCGGGGCCATCTCGTACACTGTATCGTTCAATGGTATGGGCGCCTCTAAGATCGACCCGACTTGATGACGTTCGGCGTCCAGGGTCCGACAGCTGCGTCCAGGCCCGCAGCACCTTTCACCCCGCACCCCAGGAGCGCCGGCACATGTTGCTTCGGCGGCCGGCCGACCGGATTCACCCTGATCGAGGTCATCGGAGCGTTGGTGATCTTCTCGGTGGGGATCCTCATGGTCATGCGGGTCGGTGGCGCGCTCACGACGCAGATGCGCTACGCCGGCGTGCGGTCTCAGATCGTGGCTCTGGCGTCCGAGCGTCTGGATTCGATCGAGTCGGCACCTTTCGATTCGATCGTGGCGGGGACGGAGGAGGACACGGTGACGGTGCAGGGCTGGAGCTACCGACGCAGGACCACCGTGACGGCGTTGACCCCGGTGTTGGCGAGGATCGAGGTGGGCATGTTCCGCGTCGACAGTCTCGGGCCTTCTCACTCGGTCACGTCGTACACGTCTGCCCCCTGGTAGGACGGGTTCGCGGTTTCACGCTCGTCGAGACCCTCATTGCGATGGTTCTCTCGTCCGTCGTGATTCTGCTCGTGAGTCACTCGTTCCTCGTGCAGAACCGCTTCTACGCCACGCAGACGATCCGCACCTCGGTCCAGGACAACGCCCGTGCGGCGACCGAGCTCATGGGACGCGAAGTGCGTACGGCGATGGAGGGCGGCGTCGTCGTGGCCGCCGCCGGCACGCTCACCATTCGGTCGCCTCTGGCGTTGAGCGTCGTGTGCAACCGGGATGGCATCGGGTCGGCCGACGTGTATACGGAGGGCGGTGAATCGGATCTCGACACCGACGAGATCGCCGGAATTGCGCACCGCGATCCGGTCGCGGGCACCTGGACCGCGGTGAACGCGTCCTGGTCGACGCTGAATGGCACTTCGGGGGACCCGGCCGGAGAGTGTGCGATTAACGGCGCGGACACGCTCGACGTGGCCGGGGCGTTCCACCGGATCGCGAACCTGAACACTCTCTTCTCGCCGGTGCCGGCCGAGGGCGACGTCGTCATGCTCTTCCGCGAGACGACGTTCGCGATCCAGACTTCGGAGTTGGATCCGAGCACGCTCGGAATCTTTCGGGCTGCCTACGGCGACTCGTTGGTCGAGTTCGCGACCGGCGTCGACACGACCGCCCAGTTCCAGTACAGGACGGTCGGCGGGACATATGTCGACGTGGTGACCGGGGCGGCGCTCGCCCAGATCGATGCGCTTCGCCTCGTTGCGGACGCGCGAAAGCCGGCCCCGACCGGAGGTGTCGACGACATCACCTTCGGTTGGTCCGTGAACGTTCCGCTCCGGGTCGTACGATGAACCGGCCGATGGTCGGTCGTCGCGCGCAGGGATGCGCGCACGGAGAGCGCCCTTGCAGCGCGCGCGGGGGATTCGTGCTCGCCTTGGTGGTCTTCATGCTCTTCGCGATCTCCGTCGCGGGCATGACGGGCTACCTCGTGGTCTCCTCTGAGTTCGAGCTGTCCAAGCACTCGGGTCAGGGTGCCGAGGCCCTCGCCGTGGCGAGGGCAGGTCTGGAGCGCTTCACGGCCGAGCAGTACGGCGTCGTGGACGATACCGTGGCGTACGCATTGGGGAACGGCGTGGCTACCGTCACGACCCGGAAGCTCTTCGCTCGCGACTCGATCACCGACATGTACTACATCCGGTCGGAGGCGACAGTCGACGACATCTTCACGCCCGGGGCGCCCGCTCGCCGCGTAGTCGGCGGATACGCCATTCACCATCGTCGCCCGTTGGCGCACCACGCGGTGGTCATGGTCGGGGCCGACAACGTCGAGGTGCGTGGCGGAGGGGAGGCACACGGCTGGGACTACAAGACCGTGGCCGACTGCCCTGGCGGCGGTGCCTCGCAGATCACGGGCGTGATTACGCGACTCTCCGTGACGGAGTCGGCCACCGACGACATCGAAGGAAGCCCCGAGTACGAGCTCTGGTCGGGCGGGTGGGCCGAGATCGTGGATTCGGTCGGCCTGCGCTGGGACGTGCTTTCGGATCCGAACTTCGCGGTCGACTACGAGAACACGCTCCCGAGCTTCGCCTCGCTGCCCGCGGACTCCTTCCCGCTCATTCGATACACGGGGTGGGTCAATGCCAACTTCACGGGTCGCGGCGTACTGATCGTCGATGGGGTCTTCGATCCCGGCTCGAGCTTCGTGTGGGACGGGATCGTCCTCGCGAAGGAGGTGGACGACATCATCCAGGGTGACTTGGACGGCATCCTCATCGCCGGATTCGAAGGGCCGAACACGTACTCGACCGTCGACTTCCGGACCGACGTGAACTACCACTCCTGCTACGTCTACCGGGCGAACGAGACGTTGGCGTACCTCGAGCTGCTTCCGAACACGATTTTCGAGGTCAACTGAGGGCCGAGGCGAGCCCTGCGCGGACGAGAGGAGTCCGCGGCCGCCGGCTTCGGGCGAGCGACGGCTTCGGCGACGGCCCCATGCCAGGCGCTGGCCCTCGATCGGCCATGAGCGCAATCTGACCGCCGCTTGCGGATTCGTCGGGCGTATGCACATGATCGGCAAACGAGGGCCCGTGATCCGTGGATGCGGTCGCGGGCCTCTCGACGATCGGTCGCGTCGTGGCCGTCCGACGGCGGCGCTCTGCGCAACGAGGAGGATGCGGGGGATGCAACCCACCGACACGAAAGACCCTCAGTACTACCACAAGGTGGTGGACTGTCAGTGGGCGTGTCCTGCCCACACGAACGTACCGGAGTACATCCGTCTCATCGCGGAAGGCCGGTACACCGATTCGTACATGCTGAATCGGAAGTCGAACGTATTTCCGGGCATCCTCGGCCGTACGTGCGACCGGCCCTGCGAACCGGCATGCCGGCGGGTACGGGTGGAGGACGAACCGGTCGCCATTTGTCGACTCAAGCGGGTCGCCGCCGATCTGCGTGACGAGGTGAAGCACCTCCTTCCCAAGGCGCCACCGGTGACCAACGGGAAGAAGGTGGCATTGATCGGAGCCGGTCCCGCGTCACTGACCGTCGCCAACGATTTGGTGCCCCTCGGCTACGAGGTCACGATCTTCGAGGCGCTGCCGAAGGCAGGCGGCCTCATGCGCACCAACATTCCGTCGTTCCGCCTTCCCGTCCGGGTCCTCGAAGAGGAGATCGACTACATCCTCGACATGGGCGTCGACATCCGGTACGGCCACCGCATCGACTCGATGAAGGAGCTGCTCGACGACGGCGGGTTCGACGCCGTCTTCGTGGGCACCGGCGCGCCGAAGGGCAAGGAGCTCAACATCCCGGGCCGCGCTGAGGGGGCCGCCAACATCCACATCGGCATCGAGTGGCTCGAGGCGATCCACTTCGAGCATATCGACGAAGTGGGTGAGCGCGTGCTGGTCATCGGCGTGGGAAACACGGCGATGGACTGCTGCCGGAGCGCGAAACGGCTGGGCGGCAAGGACATCAAGGTCATGGCCCGAAAGACGCGTCCGTTCTTCAAGGCGTCGCCGTGGGAGCTCGAGGACGCGGAGGAAGAGCAGGTCGAGATCCTCGTGAACCACTCGCCGCAGAGGTTCGTGATCGAGGATGGCCGACTCACCGGAATGACGTTCGACATCGTCGAGTGGACAGAGAACGAGAAGGGCCGGCTCGTGAGCACGAAGCTCGACGAGGTCTTCATCCCGGCCGACGACGTGGTGCTCGCCATCGGTCAGGACAACGCGTTCCCCTGGATCGAGCGCGACATCGGGATCGAATTCGGCGAGTGGGACATGCCGGTGGTCGACCGGGCAACGTTCATGACCACGCGCCCCGGCGTCTTCGTGGGTGGGGACGCCGCGTGGGGTCCGGAGAACATCATCTGGGCGGTCGAGCACGGCCACCAGGCGGCGATCTCGATCCACAACCACTGTCAGGGCCTGCCAGTCACGGAGCGACCCCCGTACGGGATGACGCTCGTCTCGACGAAGATGGGGATTCACGAGTGGCGCTACTCGAACGACTACAACCCGGCGAACCGCACGCCGATGCGGTACGAGGACCTCGAGAAGCGGCTCGCCGATATCAAGGTCGAGGCGGAGCTCGGGTACGACATTCCGCAGACCGCGCGTGAGGTCGAGCGCTGCCTGAACTGCGACATCCAGACCGACTTCACGGCGAAGCTCTGCATCGAGTGCGACGCGTGTGTGGACGTGTGTCCGGTGCAGTGCCTCACGATGACGGAAAACGGTACCGAGACGGAGCTACGCGACCGCCTCATGGCGCCGGCCGACAACTTGGAGCAGGCGATTTACGTGTCCGAGGATCTTCCCCAGACGAAACGCGTCATGGTGAAAGACGAAGACGTGTGCGTGCACTGCGGGCTCTGCGCCGAACGATGTCCCACCGCGGCGTGGGACATGATGCAGTTCGACTTGATCAACCCCCACGCGGGACAGGACACGTGGTCGACGGTAGCCGCTACGGCGTAAACGACTTCGCGCTCAAGATCGCGACGGTCAACGGAACGGGGTCCGCCAGCGCGAACGGCCTGCTCCTTCAAGCGCTCTTTCGCATGGGAATCCCCGTGTCGGGCAAGAACGTCTTTCCGTCCAACATCCAGGGTCTCCCCACCTGGTACGAGATCCGGGTCAACAAGGACGGGTACACCGCGCGCAGCCCGGACTTCCAGCTCGTGGTGGCCATGAATCCGCAGAGCTATGCGCGCGACATCGAAGAGGTGGTGTCGGGCGGCTGGATTCTCTACGACGACACGAAGAAGCTCGACGACGAGCTGCGACGCGACGATGTGACCTTCCTCGGGTTGCCGTTGGCCGAGATGTGCGTCGATGAGTTCGAGGGCTCGCGCACGCGCATCCTCATGAAGAACATCACGTACGTGGGTGCGCTGGTCGCGCTCCTGGACATCGACATGGACGTCGTAAAGGGCATGCTCGAGGAGAAATTCTCGGCCAAGAAGCATCTCATGGACGCCAACTTCAAGGCGATCGACATGGGGCATCGGGCGGCCGAGGAGCGATTCGACTGTCCGCTGCCGATCCGCCTGGAATCCATGGACAAGACGAAGGACTGCGTCATGGTCACGGGCAACGCGGCCGCGGCTCTGGGCTGCGTCTACGCGGGTGCCACGGTCGGGGCCTGGTACCCCATCACGCCGTCGACATCGCTCATGGACGGCTTCACCGAGTACTGCGAACGCTTCCGAGTCGACGAGGCGACGGGCCAGAAGAACTTCTGCATCATCCAGGCGGAGGACGAGCTCGCGGCGGCGGGCATGGTCATCGGGGCCGGGTGGATGGGAGCGCGGGCGTTCACGCCCACGAGTGGTCCGGGCATCTCGCTCATGAGCGAGTTCATCGGATTGGCGTACTACGCCGAGATTCCGAGCGTCTTCTTCGACGTGCAGCGCACCGGCCCCTCGACCGGCATGCCGACGCGTACCCAACAGGGCGATCTGATGCTGTGCGCGTACGCTTCGCACGGCGATACCAAGCACATCGTTCTTTTCCCTGCCGACCCGAAGGAGTGCTTCGAGCTCGCCGTGGCGGCGTTCGATCTCGCGGAGCGGTTCCAGACGCCGACCTTCGTCGTCTCGGACCTCGACATCGGTATGAACGACTGGATGATCCCGCGGCTGGAATGGGACGACGATTATCGACCGGACCGTGGGAAGGTCCTATCGGCCGAAGAATTGGAGGAAGCGGAGACGTTCTACCGCTACCTCGACGTGGACGGGGACCACATTCCTTACCGGACGCTTCCGGGGGTACACCCGAAGGGCGCGTATTTCGCCCGAGGCTCTGGGCACGACAAATACGGTCGCTACACGGAGGGCTCGGCGGAGTACATCGAGGTGGTCGATCGCATTCTACGGAAGGTCGAGTCGGCCGGTGATCACGTGCCGCAACCCGAGCTGTTCACCGCCGGTTCGTCGAGCGGGAGGGCGGCGGCAGCCGGTGATGGATCGATCGGTCTCGTCTCGATCGGCGGCTGCCATTGGGCGGTGCTGGAGGCTCGGGACGAGCTGGCGACGCGCGGCGTGAATGTCGACTACCTGCGTGTGCGGGCGTTCCCCTTCAACCAGACCGTCGAGGACTTCTTGGCCTCGCACGACCGCGTCTTCGTCATCGAGCAGAATCGCGACGAGCAGCTGAGGAAGCTCCTCCTGATCGAGACCGACTGCCCGAAAGAGAAGCTCACCTCCATTACCTACTATGGTGGACAGCCCCTGAGTAAAGGACACGTGCTCGAGGGGTTGGCCGAGCACATCGACATCCTGGAGCAGCCGGTCACGGCGGGAGTGGCGTCATGAGCTACATCACCAAGCCGGTCGCGCGTCACAAGGGGACGCGCATCAATGCGCTGGGACTCACCATGCGCGATTACGAAGGCTCGATGTCCACGCTGTGCGCGGGTTGTGGACATGATTCGGTGACCGCGGCGCTCATTCAATCGTTCTTTGAGCTCGACGTTGAGCCTCATCGCGTGGCCAAGTTGTCGGGGATCGGGTGCTCCTCGAAGACGCCGACCTATTTCATCCGCGAAGCGCACGGGTTCAACTCCGTGCACGGGCGCATGCCGTCGATTGCCGCGGGTGCGAACGCGGCGAACAAGGACCTGCTCTACGTCGGGATCTCCGGAGACGGCGACTCGCTGTCAATCGGACTGGGCCAGTTCTGCCATGCCATCCGACGCAACGTGAACATGCTCTACGTGCTGGAGAACAACGGGGTCTACGGTCTCACCAAGGGCCAGTTCAGCGCCTCGGCCGACGTGGGCACGAAATCGAAGCAGGGTGAGGTGAACCAGCAGGGACCCATCGATCCGGTGAACCTGGCGCTCACGCTGGGAGCGACCTTCGTGGCCCGGTCGTTCTCCGGGGACAAGGCGCAGTTGGTCCCGATTCTCAAGGCAGGTTTCGCACACCGGGGCTTCGCGTTCGTCGACGTGATTTCCCCGTGCGTGACCTTCAATGATCACGTCGGGTCCACCAAGAGCTATGCGCACACTCGAACGCACATGCACGAAGTGGTCGAGACGGACTTCGTCCCGATCCGATCCGAGATCCGGACAGCCTACGCCGAAGGAAGCGCTCGTGCGGTAAAGATGCACGACGGAAGCACGCTACACCTCCGGAAGGTGGCGGAGGACTACGATCCCACGAACCGAGTGGCCGTCATCGAGTATCTGGGTGGTGTCGTCGCCCGCGGCGAGGTTCCGACGGGACTCTTGTACCTCGCCGAGGCTGGAGCCGACATGCACGAGTTCAGCCAGACGGTCGACCGTCCGCTCGTCGATCTCCCGTACGAGACCCTCTGTCCGGGCAGCGGTGCGCTCGCGGAGTTGCAGAAGGAGTGGTGGTGAGCACGCGGGCCGGGGTGGCCCGGGCCCTCCCGATCGCGCTGTTCGTCGTGACGCTCAGCGCGGCGCTTGGCACAGGGTCCCATGCGCAGGTGTCTTCGCCCGTTCAGGCCGCCCCGAGCCCCAGGTCCGCGGCCGCGCTCGCGGGCGCCCTCGACCGGGCGGCCCGCAGCCATGCGCAACACCCGACCGTAGCCGGAGTTTCGGTCGCGGTCGTCCGCGGTGACGAGACGCTCCTGCACCGTGGGTACGGCTTCGTCGACCTCGAGTGGGGCGTCCGAACGCCGTTGGACGGAGGCGCCAGCTACGAGATCGGGTCGGTGACGAAGCAATTCACCGCGGCCGCGATCCTCCTGCTCGTCGAAGAAGGCAAACTCGACCTCTCCGCGGACGTCACGGAGTACCTGGACTTCGATACGGGCGGGCGATCGGTGCCGATCCGCCGTCTGCTCGACCACACGTCGGGAATTCGGAGCTATACCGAGATGTCGGTGTTCGGGGAGCTCACGCCGTTCGCGCTCCCTCGCGACACGCTCGTCGGGTTCATCGAGCGGGAGCCGTTCGACTTCGAGCCGGGTGCGGCACAGATCTACAACAACTCGGCCTACTTCCTGCTCGGGCTGATCATCGAGCGGATCTCCGGGACCTCGTACGAGGACTTCGTGACCGAGCGGCTGTTTCGGCCAGCCGGAATGATGGACAGCTATTACTGCAGCGAGTCGGCGATCCGGTCGGGTCGGGCGCACGGCTACGACGCGGTCGGACCGGAGTCACTGATCCGGGCGCGCTACCTGGATCACACCTGGCCCTACGCGGCCGGCTCGCTCTGCTCGACGGTGGGTGACCTCATCGCCTGGAACCGAGCGTTGCACGGGGGCTCGATCCTGGCCCCGGCCTCCTATCGCGCCATGGTCTCTCCGGTGCCGCTCGAGGATGGGACGCGCATTCGTTACGCGATGGGGCTCGCGGTCGATTCGTTGGCCGGCCATCCGGAGGTCGGCCACGGCGGCGGGATCAACGGATTCGTGTCGCAGCTCACGTACTATCCCGACCAACAGCTGAGCGTGGTCGTCCTGCAGAACTCGACCGGTCCTCAGGGCGCCGGCGCGCTCGCGAACCGACTCGCCGAGACCGTCCTCGGTCCGATCACGGAGCCCGAAGGCGTGCCCTTCGCCGGCGCCCTTGAGTCGCTCACCGGCACGTACTCGGGTGCTGCTCGCGGGCAAGACATGGAGGTTCAGGTCACGGTTGAGGACGGGCGTCTCACGCTGAGGAGCGGGGGTCCCAGTGAGGTCCATCCCGTTCACCGAGGTGCGGGCCGCTGGGATGCCGGACGGACGCGGTACCTCTTCGAGGAAGAGGGCCCGACCGGGATCGTCCGAACGCTGCGCGTCGACCTCCGCTCCGGTCACTACATACTGCGCCGGGTGGGGGACTGACCGGCAGACGTCGCGGTCCTCGCCGCGATCATGCCTGCGGTGAGGCGCCAGGCGTCGCGATTCCGCCGAGCCCGTTACGCCGAATAGGGTGCGCAAGCCTTTTCCGCGTCGGCCGTACCTTTATATATGGGAAAGTTTCCGGGACCGCGCACGACCGTCCGACGAGGCCATGATGCGTGCCTTTTTCCTTCCAACCGCCCGACTGGGCCTTGCGCTGGCGCTGGTGCTGGCGCTTTCACCGAGGGTGGCCAGCGGCCAGGACGCGTCGCGGGGCCATCCGCCGGACGGAGCCGTCTTGTCGGGCTTCGTGGTGGACAGCATCACGGGTGAGCCGATCGAGGGTGTGCTCGTGCGGATCGACTCGGGCCAGGAGCTTCTCACCGACGGGGAGGGGGCATTCCGGTTCTCTGATCTGCCCGAAGGAAGACGGATGGTCGCTCTTCTGACTGCGGACTGTCGGATCACCTGGGGCGAGGTCACAGTGCTGGATCGCTTCCCCCGCTCGGTCGAGTTCCGGTTGCCCCCGGTATTCGGAGCGTCGGCGGTCGAGGCACGGCGAGCAAGGGCTGAGCGCGAGAGAAGCGGTGGGGGCAAGCGCCTCGAGGCCGCCGAGATCGAGCAACTTCAGGCGAGGTCCGTCATGGAGCTGATCCGACGGCTTGCGCCGGCCATGGTTCGCGGCGCCGCGGGTCAGGCGGGGTCCACGGCGACGATCACGTCGGGCCGGAGCAGCTCCTTCATCGGGGGCGAAGCGCCAGTGGTCGTGATCGATGGAATCCGCATGCCGGACTCGGATGCGTCCCTCCAGAACATGCGCCCCGAGGAGGTCCAACTCCTGGAAGTGCTTCCAGGGGCGGCGGCTGGCTGGGAGTACGGCTCGTCCGGATCGGGTGGGGTCATCAGAATCACCCTCAAGCGTGGTCTGGCGACGGGTGCCGCCGAGCGTCCTCCCGTGGCGCCTTGTGTGGTGCCGACCTTCCCGGGCGGCTAACCCCGGCGCTGTCCTCGTGAGAGGTCATCCTACCGGTGCCGAAGGGAAAATCCCTACAGCCGACCTCGCCATTGCTTGACATCAGCTGCTTGAACCCTTAAAAAGCCTTGTTGGGAAGATGAGGGGAGGCCGGGGTTGTATAAGCAGGAGTCAGGTCTGGGAGGATTCATGACTCTACGAATGTTCGTCCAAAGGACGACGAGCGCCGCACGCAATCTGGCGATTGCGCTGGCGTTCGTAGCGTTCGGCGCGGTCGGAGCGACGGCGCAGAACACCGGTACGGTAACCGGGCTCGTCCGAGATGCAGTGAGCCTGG
>JAOTVL010000102.1 GCA_029863525.1 Gemmatimonadota bacterium | reverse complement strand
GGCGGTGCTGTACGAGGCCCGCAGATCGAGTCCGTCGACGACGAAACCCACGACCGGATTCGCTGTGCGGGTCCGCTTGCGGAGGGCCATCCCGACTCGCCGCCGCCGTGCTTCCGTGTCGCGCAAGCTGGCGATCTGGCCGGCACGCAAGTCGGAGTTGGCGAGCAGCACCGGATCCTGGCTCGAACGCGACAGCTCGAACGAGACCGGCACGTCGAGACCCCACTCGCTCGGGAGCCACCGATCGACCGCGAGCGAACTGAACAGGTTCACGTTCCGGTCGTTCTGGTAGGTCGGGTCGTCACGCAGCTGCCTGAAGAATGCCCCGCGGTCGGTGATGTTCAGGCGGGTCGTGATGACCCCCGCGCCATCCAACTCCACGTTCACCGAACTGGCCAACCCCGCATCGCGGACGGGGCGAGCGAGGCGTAGCTCGTCGACCCAGACTTCTCCGTTCGTCGGGCCCAGCGTCTCGTTCCACACGCCCAGGGAGATCTCGCGTACGGCCGCCAGGTTCGGTGCGCGACCGCGGTCGCCGAGCACCACCGCGTAGGTCGAATCCGCGGACCAAATCTCGACCGGTGGATCGCCCGGTGCCCGAGGCGCGAAAGAGAGACTCTCCTCCGCGCGACGGCGCAGATCGAGCCAGACGTCGAAGTCCACGACGATTTCGGGGAGCCAATCCGCCGCGGTCACGCCGCCCCCCCCGGGCGCCGGGAGCGGCGATCGGTAGAGGTAGAAGTTCTCTGGGTCGCTCCCGACCTTGAAGAAGAAGTAGTTCGGGCGCGTCTGCCCGAAGTCCCCCGAGCGCGCGACCACCCACAGACGCGCCTCCCGGTACGTGAGAAAGTCCTGAGGCCGTTGCGGGAAGCGGTAATAGACCTCCGCCCGGGCCTCCGAGGGGAGGTCCTCGAAGAGAACCCCCAGCGACTTCTCGTTGAACTCGATGCCCTGTCCCCCCAGCGCCTGCGTCGGGTCCACCAGCTCTGCGAGCACTCCGGGTGGGGACGCGTATTCGTCGCCCTCCGTCACGCGCGAGACCGCCGCGACCTCGAGGCGCCCGGTACCCGAAAGCGTGTCGCCGATGATCCCTTCGAGCACGCCCTCTCCGGCACGCTTGATCCATCTCGAGCCGATCAGACGCATACGGGCGAGTTGCACCTGCCCGGACGGACCCGTCGCGGTGACGCGGAGGTGTCGGACGGCTCGAAGGTCGGCCTCGGAGATCGCCCCGCCCACCTCGACCGCCGCGCCCCCACGAATCGGCACTCGATACAGTTGAAAGTCCGTCCCGGTCTCGATCGTCGACCGGGCGAGAAACGGCGAGCTCCCGTCGAGCGTCACCAGGTAGCGGAGGTGCCGCTCGGTGGTATCCAAGTTGCCGTCGGCGTCGAGATCCTCGGTGTCGGGACGCCCGTTGCCACGCGTGCAGTTCGCTCGCACATCGCCGATGAAGAAGATTCGACCCGGTTGGGTGACGCACGATTCGTCCCACACACCGAGCTGATCGCGCGTGTCGTTCCAGATCTCACCGAGCCGCGGGTCGGCCTCCTGGTCGAGTCGACCGAGGCCCCACGGTCGACCGTCGCTTCGCGTGCCGTCGGTGTCTCCTTCACGAACGAAGAACCCGTCCTCGCTCACGACGCCGAGGTCGATGACCAGCGAGATCGTCTGGTCTCCTTTCGCGTAGAACTCCAAGAACTCGGTCTTCGTGAGGTCGAGGCCGTTCGTGGAGAGCGGAGTCATGGTCGATCGCCAGGCCTGCCCGACCCCCGACGCACGACGCCCCAGCGTCAGGAGCAGCCCGGGCTCCCGGATATCGGAACCCGCCACGCGGATCTGATTGTCGATGTCAATCCGAGGGAAGAGACCCTCGTGGACGCCGACGCTGTCGCCAGTGACGGACTGGACGACCCACCGGTCCTGCCACGTCAGCGATCCGGAGGTCGTCTCATCGAGCACAGGTGGCAGGACGGCGTCTGCCCCGTCGCGCAGGGACGGCGCACTCCCCAGGATCCAATCGGACGATCGCAGCCTGATCGCCAGCTCGGCGGCGCCGTCGAAGTCGTCGACGAACCCGCGGCCCAGGCGATTCGGGTTCGGAACGGAAAGCGCCAGCTCTCCCGACGCCGAGAACGTCGACGCCCCTGCGAAGTTGAGCCCGGGAACGGCTTCGAGAAGTCGATCGAACCACGCCACCGGTGCGTCGTACCGCCCGCTGAGACCTCCGAGGATCGCCGAGCCCGGCTCGGTACCGAGGATCGGCCGTCGGACCACAGAGCGCTCCGACTGATACAGACCCAACACGTCGATGCCCCCGTTTGCCCCGAGCTGAGCGTGCGTGCGGAGTCCGAAGACCTGAGTGGGGGTGATCTGAAAGAGCGAGCGTTGCTCCCAAGATGCTCGGATCGAGGCCTCGGGTGACGACGCGAACAGAAGGTCGGGGTCCAACAAGCGTACCTGCCCGACGTCGTAGTCGATCTCGTAGTCCACTCCTCGCGTGAGGACCCGATCGCCCAGGAGAATCCGCTCGCTTCCGTCTCGAATACCGAACGCACCGAGCGAGAACGAGGAGATCAGACCCTCGGAGCGAATTCGGTAGGCGAGGGTGAGACGGAACCTCCCTCCGTTGTCGCGCTCGAAAGGGTCTTCCTCGAAGTAGATCCGGGGATTCGCGTCATCCCCGACGATTTGTCTCGTCACCGTCTCCGTGAGCCCCAGGGACGGAATCGGAGGTGGCTCGGCGAACGGACGAAGCGTCGGGAAGAAGACGAACGTTCCCTGGACCGGCGGCTGGTCCTCGAAGAAGTCCTCTCCTGGCGAGTATACGAACGCATCGTCGAGGATGTCGGCGGGTGCCTGTTCATCGAGCCCGAAGAGCCGCAAGAACGTGATGTCCTGCCCGGAGGGCCTGCGCTTGAAGGTCCGCCCGGCCGAGAGCTCGCCGAGCGAGATCGAGAGATCGACCGAGCCGGGCTCCACATCGCCCGATCCCGACACACGGTAGACCTGATGCATCTCGAGGTCCCACGTCGGCCGACCGGGCTGGTGGTTCGCGCCCGACGCCTTCAGGAGTCGGAGCTCGGGGCGTCCGCCCTGGTTGTACGTGAGCTCGGGGTTGTAATCGCCGATGGTGTCGCCGGACGCGGTGATGTACGCGACCGCAAGCATCTCCTCGCGGCTCAGCGGCTGACGCAGGGCGATCCACAACCCGCTCGGATGCACGAAGTAGTCGAGTCCCTGCTGCAGGTATCGAAACCACCCTGACTCACGGACCTCGACGCCCAGCGTGTCGGTGGCAACGGCGTCCGCTTGGATGAACCCCTCGACCTGCTGCCGAAAGACAGGATCATCCTCGAAACGGTAGAGCTGAAGCGCCTGGTCCCCCGGCGCGACCGTGATCGGCGCCGAGGCCGGATCCAGCTCCAACGCGTCGATGTGCGGGTAGCGCTCGATCTGCGAAGGATCGACGAGAAAGAAGAACTGGCCGCGCACATAGTCGGCGTCGTCCAGTTCCAGCGTGTCCTCCTGGACGAACGCACGCTGATCGCCGAGGCCGGTCAGCTGGAATACTCGCGAATTCAGGTCGCCCCGTTGCTGCGCCCATACCGTCTGGATGTCGAACGCCCCGACCTGCCCCGCCGCCTGAAATCCGAAGTTGCCCGCGGGAATCCCCTCTGTAAGGAACCGCGACTGAGGCAGATCGAAGGTGACGTCGCCCACCTCGAGCCGCTGGAGCACATCGTCTTCTCCGCCCTCGTAGAAGATGTTGATGCGATTCGCAGCGTCGAACTCCCGCGACTGGTCGAAGTCGACGTCGACCTGGATGCGATCCAGGATCGTGCCATCGACCTGGACTCCGAACTGAACGTCCGGGCTGAGCTGCGGAATGAGGGTCGGGTTGCAGCCGACTCCGAAGTTGGCGTCGCACGGCTCGAAGCGGGTCCAATCACCGCCCAGCTCCATTCGGCTCCGCACGTTGAGCGCGAGGTCCGCGTACTCGGTCACGAAGCGCCCGCCCTCGACCGACGGTACGCCCACTCGGGGCATCGGAGCAGGCGGGAGGAACACGTCGAGGTCGGAGCGGCCCAGCTCTTCCGCGCGGCTTCTGAGCACCAGCTCGCTCAGGGGCGTGACCCGCAGCCCCGGATGAAGCCCGATCGCGCTCTGTCCGACCAGCGTGGCAGGAAGCCGGAACCCGCCCAACGGCTCCGCCTCCACGCGGATTCGCCGGAGGCCCAAGCGCACGTGCGGCTCGCTCTCTCTGGCGGCCAGTCCCGCGCGGACCGACGCGGCCGGGAGGTCCAGGTCGGTTCGGAGAATCGTATCTGCGGGCATCGAGTCGTTGGCTCGCACGGCCACGCGCACGCTCTCCGCCGGACCCGCGAGCGCGGGCGCCAGGAGGGCGACGAGCAGGGAGACCAGCCGTGGGATCACGCGAAAGCCCTCAGGTGCCGAACAGTTGGGCGTAAACGGGGGTAGGGACTGCGCGACGGGAGATTACGCCCTCCGACGGCCAGACGAGCGACACGGTGATGCGAAAAGGAGTCCTAGCCAGATTTATCATCAGGGCCCACCTCGGTCCGTTCCTGTTCTCGCTGTCGGCCATCACCGGCCTCATCTTCATCAACGCCATCGCGCAGCGCGTCGACTCGCTCGTGGGTAAAGGCCTCCCGTGGAGTGTGATCGGTGAGTTCCTGTACCTCTCGGTGCCTCATACGATCGCGTTGTCCCTACCGATGTCCGTACTGGTTTCGGTCCTCTACGCTTTCAGCGGCATGGCGTCGAGCAACGAGATCACCGCGATGGCGGCTGGCGGAGTGCGTCCCGCACGCATCATGGCACCGGTCGTGGGCCTCGGCGTCATCGCCATGCTCGTGATGCTCTTCTTCAACGACACCGTGCTTCCGGAGTCGAACCACGCGCTAAAGAACCTCCTGCTCGACATCGGTCGCAAGACTCCTACACTGGAACTGCGCGAGCAGGTGGTGAACGAGCTGAGAACGGGCACGGGGATTCAGCGGTACTTCCTGACGGCAGACCGGATCGATCACGACAACAACCACTTGGAGAACGTGACGATCTTCGACGCGAACGATCCGCGTCGGCAACGGACCACCTATGCGTCTTCAGGAGAGATGGCGTTCAACGCCACGCGCACGGATCTGTACCTGACGCTGCGCGACGGGGTCGTCCACGAAGTCCAGACGGAACGTGAGGGTGGTTTCCAGCGGCTCTACTTCGAGGAACAGATCGTGCCCCTGCGCAACATCGGGAACGAACTCGAGCGACGGCTCGGCGGCTCCGACCGATCCGACCGCGAAATGAGCCTGGCCCTCCTCGCGGAGAACGCGCGAGACCGGGAGGCCCAGCTCGACTCGATCGTGAGCGAGAACCGGGCTCGCTCGCTCGAAGTGGTCCGGGTCGCGCTGAATCGCCCACTCGAATCCGACTCGGCATGGACCCAGCAGGGTCGGCGTCGGGACGTGACCGGATACCGGGAGCAGGCTCCGTACATCTCCCAGGATGGACTCACCCAACAGGTGGTCGCAGGATCGAGGGCACGCGCGGCGCGAGGTGCAGCACTCGAGCAGTCGATGAACCGCTTCCGCGTCGAGATCCACAAGAAGTGGGCGATCGCGGTCGCGTGTCTGGTCTTCGTGCTCATCGGGCCGCCTCTCGCCCTCCGGTTCCCGACCGCCGGGGTAGGCTTCGTGGTCGCGGCGTCGGCGATCATCTTCTTCGTCTACTGGGTCGGGCTCCTCGGCGGCGAGACCCTCGCGGATCGGCGGGTCGCGGATCCCGCCGTTACGATGTGGCTCGCGAACGTGATCTTCCTCGTCGGTGGTCTGGTGTTGCTCAGACGCATGGGGCATTCGTCGGGCACGAGTCGTGGTGGGGGGGGAGTCGCAGAGTTGATCCGGTCGTTCTTCGGACCGTCGCAAATCGCCGATGCCGAGGTCACCCAACCGTGAAGATTCTCGACAAGCTCGTCCTCGAGACCTTCCTGAAGCTCTTCGTCCTGGTGCTTCTTGCGGTCCCTCCTCTCTTCATCATCGGGGACATCGCGGAAAATCTCGACGACTACATCGACCGCGGCCTGACCGGCTACGAGGTCGCGCAGTCTTATCTTTATCAATTGCCCCTCTTCCTCCAGTGGTCCTTCCCGATCGCGGCGCTCCTCGCGGCCGTCTTCACGGTCCACGGCATGACGACCCATCGGGAGATCGTGGCGGCGAAGGCCGGTGGGATCTCGTTTCACCGCCTCGTCGTGCCAATCCTCCTGGCCGGGGTCGGGCTGACCGTTGTTGCGCTGGCACTCACGGAGGTCGTCCCGAAGGGAAACCGGGTGGCGGCTCAGATTCTCCGTTCCGAGACGCCGGGCCGAACGTGGCGATCGGACTTCGTCTATCGCTCCGAAGAGGGTCTGACCTGGCAGGTCGACCGGCTGACCGCCGCCGACGGGCGCATGACGGGGATCATCCTCGAGCGACCGCCGGGTGGCGACGAAGAGGGGTTGCACGTCACCGCGGAGGGCGCTCGATATACCGAGGAGGAAGGCTGGCTACTCAGTCTCGGATACCTCCGGTCGCTCCGTGCCGACAGCACCGAGCGCTCGCTCCAGTTCGATCGGCTCGTCATCCCCGAGATCCGAGAGAAGCCCGATGAGCTCCTGGAGGTCCCCCCGGAGCCCGAGGAGATGACGTACGCCGAGATCAACCACATGGCCGACATCATCCAGCGCACCGGCGGGGACGCCAACGAGCTCATGGTGAAGCGGGAGCAGAAGATCTCGATCCCCGTCACCACCCTGGTGATCATCCTCTTCGGGGTTCCCCTGGCGACGAGCAACAAAAGGGGAGGCGCTGCCTACGGAATCGGGCTGTCTCTCGCGACGGTGATCCTCTTCATGATGATGCTTCGCGTGGCCGGTGCTCTGGGCGAGGCCGGCGCCCTTTCACCGGTGGTGGCGGCTTGGCTACCAAATGCGGTCTTCGGGGTGGCCGCGCTCTTCTTCATGATCCGGGTTCGAACGTAGAGAGCAACCGCTCGCTGAGTCTGCCATGTGCGATCTCCTCGACGGGCCCCCGGAGCGTGACCTCCAGCCCGTCGTCGACCACGACGCGTAGCGTCCCCCCCGGCATGCGCACTTGGACTTCACCGGGGGCGATACGCTCGGTGCTCACCATCGCGACGGCAACGGCGCACGCGCTCGTCCCGGAGGCAGCCGTCCGCCCGACGCCCCGCTCCCACACGAGAGCCCGGCACTCGTGTCCATGCTCATGAAGCGCGAGCTGCACGTTGGTTCCGTGCGCGATCGCCGGGTGCTCGCTGAGGTAGGGACCGATCACGCGCAGCCGATCCTCCAAGAGCTGAGCCTCGTCTTCGCAGAGCACGACCAAGTGTGGGTTGCCGACAGACACGGGCACCACCCGCAGCCACTCTCCGCCCGGACCGGGGAGGCGCCCTTCTCCATCGAGCGCGCGCGGATCGAGCCCGACCGCCGCGGGCCCCACCTCTGAACACCCCATGTCGACCGAGACGTCGTAGGCGGGGCCAGCCCGGCCGTGCCCGACGAGTCGGACACGCGAGCCCCCGACCTCGGCGTCGAACGTGTCCGCGGCGTCGCCCTCCTGCATCAGGTACGCGGCGAGGATCCTCAGTCCGTTGCCACTCCGCTCGAATTCTCCCCCGTCCGGGTTGAACATTCGAGCGCGAATCGGCGAGCGCTCGGCGCCACTCGTGTGTTCGCCCGGTGTGTGCGCTGAGATGACGACGATTCCGTCGGACCCCAGACCTCGGTGGGGGTCGCACACCCTGCGAACATTGCCTGGAGTCGCCGTCCAGTCACGACCTTCTGCGAACACGAGATAATCGTTGCCCAGCCCGTGTCCCTTGAAGAACGAAGCGGAAAGGGTCGGCGGTGGGGGCCATCGAGTCATCGCGGAATCTACCACCACCTGTCGCCCGGCGGAGTGCGTCCGGGGCCTCGTCACACTGGATGCGGGTGACCGCCCCCACTACCTTCGTAACACAACTTGCTGGGGCGATTTAAGGCATATTGCGGCCCGCACGACGCGTTCGACCGACGCGTCCGCGAACAAGCTAAAAAGCCGAGGCCCCGTCGCGTTTCAACGCGAGGGGCTTCGTACATGGAGGACGGAGTGAAGCCAGCCAACGGGACCCTCGGGCGCGCCGACCGGATCCGCCGTCTCGACGAGGCGTTGAGCACCAGAATCCTGGTGCTCGACGGGGCCATGGGGACGATGATCCAACGGTACCGCTTCTCGGAAGAGGACTTCCGTGGCGAGCGCTTCGCCCACACGAGCGCCTCGTTGCAAGGGGCGAACGACCTCCTCTGCCTGACCCGTCCCGACGTCATCGGCACGATTCACTCAGAGTATCTCGAAGCCGGCGCCGATGTCGTGGAGACCAACACCTTCAGCGCCAACCGCATCTCCCTCGCGGACTACGGCCTCGAAGAGATCGCGGAGGAGCTCAACTACGAAGCGGCCGCGATCGCTCGGGCCGCGGCCGACGATTTCCAGGAACGCCATCCTGGCAGCGTCCGATGGGTCGCCGGGGCTCTCGGGCCCACGAATCGCACCGCGTCGATCTCGCCCGATGTGGGCGATCCTGGCGCGAGAAACGTCACCTTCGACCAGCTCGTCGAAGCGTACACGGAGCAGACACGGGGCCTCATCGCCGGTGGTGCGGACGTGTTGCTCGTGGAGACGGCCTTCGACACGCTCAACGCCAAGGCCGCGCTCTTCGCGATCTCGGGCGTGCTCGAGAAGATCGGGGAGGACCTGCCGGTCATGGTGTCGGGAACGATCACCGACCAGAGCGGCCGGACGCTCTCGGGCCAGACCCCCGAGGCGTTCTACCACTCGGTTTCCCACGGCGCCCAGCCCGGCCCCGGACGACGGTCGGGGCTGCTTTCGGTCGGCCTCAATTGCGCGCTCGGAATCGATCAGCTACGGCCGTTCCTAGAGGAGCTGTCCGATGCGGCCGAGGTGCCGATCAGCTGCTATCCGAACGCGGGACTTCCCAACGAGTTCGGCGAGTACGACGACACGCCCGAGCACATGGCAGCCATGACCGCCGAGTTCGCGGACGCCGGCTTCCTCAACCTCGTCGGCGGCTGCTGCGGGACCACGCCCGACCATATACGCGCCATCGCGGCCGCGGTCCGGGGCAAGCCCCCCCGTCCGGTCGAGACGAAGCCGCGCCTAACCCGGCTCTCCGGACTCGAGCCGCTCCAGATCGGTCCCGAATCGCTCTTCGTGAACGTCGGCGAACGGACGAACGTGACCGGCTCCCGACGATTCGCGCGCCTGATCAAGGAGGACGACTACGAGACGGCGGTCGACGTCGCCCTCCAGCAGGTGCGGGGCGGAGCCCAAATCGTCGACGTGAATATGGACGAGGGTCTGCTGGATGCCGTCGCAGCGATGAGCCGCTTCCTCAACCTCCTCGCGTCCGAGCCAGAGATCGCGCGGGTTCCGGTCATGATCGACTCGTCCGACTGGACGGTCATCGAGGCCGGGCTCAAGACGCAGCAGGGAAAGGCGGTCGTAAACTCGATTTCCATGAAAGACGGCGAAGACGCCTTCCGAGAGCGAGCGCGGCAGGTGCGACGCTACGGTGCAGCCGCCGTGGTGATGGCCTTCGACGAGCAGGGTCAAGCCGACACGTTGGAGCGGCGCGTCGAGGTGTGCCGTCGCGCCTATCGGATTCTGGTCGAGGAAGAGGGCTTCCCACCGGAAGACATCGTGTTCGACGCCAACGTGTTCGCGGTCGCCACGGGCATCGAAGAGCACGAGCAATACGCCCTCTGGTTCATCGAGGCCGTCCGTCAGATCAAGGAGAGCTGCCCGCACGTGCTGACGAGCGGCGGCATCAGCAACGTGTCGTTCTCGTTCCGGGGGAGTCCCGAGGTGCGCGAGGCGATGCACGCGGCGTTCCTCTACCACGCGATCGATGCCGGACTCGACATGGGCATCGTCAACGCCGGGGCGCTCCCCGTCTACGACGACATCCCGCCGGACTTGCTCGGTCCGATCGAGGATGTGCTCCTGGCGCGGGCCCCCGGCGCAACCGAGGCGCTGACCCGAATCGCAGGCGAGCGGACTGGCACGACCGAGACGCGGCTCCAGGAAGACCTGTCGTGGCGGGAGCTGCCGGTCGCCGACCGTCTCATCCATGCGCTCGTGCATGGCATCGACCAGTTCGTCGAGGAAGACGCGGAGGAGGCCCGTCGGGCGCTTCCACGGGCACTGGACGTGATCGAAGGGCCACTCATGGACGGCATGAACATCGTCGGCGACCGATTCGGCAGCGGTCGCATGTTCTTGCCGCAGGTGGTCAAGAGCGCCCGCGTCATGAAGAAGGGCGTGGCCCAACTGGTGCCGTACCTCGAAGCCGAGCAGACCGACACCGAGGGCAAGGGTCGTGTGCTCCTCGCCACCGTCAAGGGAGACGTTCACGACATAGGCAAGAACATCGTCGGCGTGGTCCTGCAGTGTAACGGCTACGAGACCGTCGACCTCGGCGTCATGGTGCCCGCGGAGAAGATCCTGGAGGCCGCGCGAGAATCCGGGGTGGACGTGATCGGGCTGTCGGGCCTGATCACCCCGTCTCTCGATCAAATGGTCCACGTGGCCCGCGAGATGGAGCGTCTCGGCTTCGACGTCCCCCTCCTCATCGGGGGCGCGACGACCTCGAAGGCCCACACCGCCGTCAAGATCGAGCGTGAGTACTCCGGCGCGACCATCCACGTGCTGGACGCGTCGCGGGCGGTGGGGGTGGTCTCCAACCTGCTCGACGACGATCGCAGGGATGCGTTCGTCGCTCAGGCGCGCGCCGAGTACGCCGAGGCGAGGGCCCGTCGCGAGGGGCGTTCAAAGTCCGAGCTGCTCGACCTCGCGACCGCACGCGCGCGTCGACCGACCGAGAATTGGAACGAATACCAGCCTGCCCAACCGGCATGCCCGGGGGTGCATCTGATCGACGACGTCACGGTCGAGGACCTTCGTCCCTACATCGACTGGACGCCGTTCTTCCAGGCATGGGAGCTCGCGGGGAAGTACCCTGCGATTCTCGACGACGAGGTGGTCGGGGAGACCGCCCGCTCTCTGCTTGCCGACGCCGAGGCCATGCTCGACCGGATGGCCGAGGCTGGAGCGGTCGAGCCTCGGGCCGTCCTCGGCCTCTTCCCGGCCCGTTCCGACGGGGACGACATCCTCGTCTTCCATCCGAACGAATCACGGCCGGGACAGCCCCTCGCGACGCTGCACACGCTCCGCCAGCAGTTCGACAAGGGAGATCGCGCCAACTTCGCGCTGGCCGATTTCGTCGCGCCGGCGGCGTCGGGCGTCACCGATTGGATCGGCGCCTTCACGGTAACCGCGGGCTCGGGGGCCGAGCGCATGGCCGAGCGTATGGAGGAAGCGCACGACGACTACGGCGCGATCTTGGTCAAAGCGCTCGCCGATCGGCTCGCGGAAGCCTTCGCGGAGCTCTTGCACCGGCGCGTACGCACAGAGTTCTGGGGGTATGCCCCGAACGAAAGCCTCGACAACCAGGCGCTCGTCAGGGAGGAGTACCGCGGCATCCGGCCCGCGCCCGGATACCCGGCCTGCCCCGACCACACCGAGAAGGAGACGCTCTTCCGCCTACTCGACGCGGAGCGCGCGATCGGCGTTTCGCTCACCGAGAGCTTCGCCATGTCGCCGGGCCCCTCGGTGAGCGGCTGGTATTTCGCTCATCCGGAGGCCCGGTACTTCGGTGTTGGACGTCTCGGCAGGGACCAGGTCGAGGAGTACGCGGAGCGGAAAGGCTGGAGCATGGCCGACGCCGAGAAGTGGCTCTCCCCGAATCTCGGGTACGCCCCCGACGGCGGTGGGAGTTCATGAGGGAGCTTCTGGAAGACGGGCGTGTCCACGTCTTCGACGGTGCCATGGGCACGCTGCTCTACGGGCGAGGGGTGTTCGTCAACGTCTGTTACGACGAGCTGAACCTGAGCCGCCCCGAGCTCGTCAGGGGCATCCATCAGGAGTACGTCGCCGCCGGTGCCGAGCTCTTGGAGACCAACACCTTCGGTGCCAACCCGGTGAAGCTCTCGTCGTACGGCCTCGAGGGTCGAACGGAGGAGATCAACGCCGCCGCGGCTCGGCTCGCGCGCGAAGCCGCGTCGGGCCGGGCGTTCGTCACCGGCGCGATCGGCCCGCTCGGGATCCGGATCGAGCCGTGGGGGCCGACCTCACTCGCGGAGGCGACCGATCACTTCAAGACACAGGTGCGCGGACTCCTCGACGGGGATGTAGACGGCTTCGTGCTCGAGACCTTCTCCGACCTAGCCGAAATCGAGTGCGCGGTTCGCGCCGTTCGAGCGGAGTGCGATCTCCCGATCGTGGCGCAGATGACGGTCGGACAGGACGGTCGAAGCCAGTACGGGACCGAGCCAGCCCAACTGGCAATGGGGCTCTCCGAGATGGGCGTCGAGGTCGTCGGACTCAATTGCTCGGTCGGGCCGGCGGTAATGCTCGACGCGATCGAAGAGATGCGCGACGCAATCTCGCTCCCACTCTCGGCGCAGCCGAACGCGGGACTCCCCAGGACCGTGCGTGACCGCAAGATCTACCTGGCCAGCCCCGAGTACATGGCTCAGTACGCCCGGCGCATGATCGACGTCGGCGTGCTCTTCGTGGGTGGGTGCTGCGGCACGACCCCGGACCATACCCGGAAGATGCGCAACGCCGTTGCGGCGGTCCAGCCGAAGCACGTCTCG
>JAOTVL010000101.1 GCA_029863525.1 Gemmatimonadota bacterium | reverse complement strand
GGGGGAGCCGTTCCGGCGGCGCAATTCGTGTCGCCGTTCGTCTGGCTCGGGGGGCTACTCTGCGCGCTCGGGGGGGCGGTGCTCGCTCTGACCGGCGGTGCGGGCGGGCGCCGGGCCGCCCAGGCGGCGGTGGAAGCCGCGCTCCGGCGTTTGGAGGACCCGGCATCGGATCGTGAGACGGTTGTGCGGGCGGCAGTGCTGCTCTTGTGGCACGGATCGTGGCGAGAGGGCACGACCACCTCGCCGACCTTCGAGGCAGGCCCGGCGAGGGAGCGGATCGGAGCCGTGATGCCGATCGTGGAGGAGGTCGAGCGGGCCTTGGTCGGGAGAAATCTCGTGGCCTCGATCTTCACTCTTGCGCGCGGGGAGACGTTCCATTAGCGGGGTCTTCACACTTCAAGAACTGTGGTACCGATGCGACGGTGCCACGGTTGGGCGGGAACCGGGGCTCGACTAGATGTCGAGCCGTCTTCGTTCGTAACCTGTTTGTTCATATGCCGTTATGTCAGTCACTTCGGTCCGAAAACCTCGACCGGAACCCAGGCCGAATCATGGTATGGGAGTTGCATTGAAGCTCCACAAAAGCGTGGCACTTCCCCTCGTACCAGGTCGACCCTCGATGAGACGCTTCTCCGGACTCTCCCTCGGACTCGCGCTGCTGGCCGCTCCGATCGGCGTCGAAGCCCAAGGCGTCTACACCGGCGTTCCGCCGACGATGGACTACTTCGAGTTCGTCAACGGCGGAGACCAGCCTGGAACGTTCGGAGTCATGGTCGGCCCCTATGTCGGGAACTTCCTCAACGACGGCGCCACCGGGAACTTCAGCATCTACTGCGTCGACTATCTCCACTACGCGTCGAACGCGACGGGCAAGGTGAACGTCACACAGCTTGCCGACGCGGCGGGTGCGCTCGACAACACCCGCCTCGGCAGCAACCTTCCGGTGGGTGACGCCTACGGCAAATACAGCCGCGCCGCGTTCTACGCTGCTTTGTTCGACGTCACGGCCGATCTCGATCCGGATGATCGAAAAGTCGTGTGGTCGGGTATCCATGCGGCCATTTGGAGCGTGACGTCGGGTGTCTTGAAAGGAAGCGGGGACACCGCTGATATTCGCGATGATTTGTTGGCCTTCACGGACGCCCAGTACGACGAAATTGGAGCTGCCATCGGCTTCGACGCCTCCGAATGGTACGTGATCACCCGAGTGGACTTCGAGGACGGGTATCGGGAGTCTGGGGATTACAAGGGTCAGGAGTTCCTGATGCGCCGCGTTCCCGAGCCGGGCACGCTCCTCCTCATGCTAACGGGCTTCGGTCTGCTCCTCGTCGCGTCCCGTCGACGGAATCTACTCGAGAGCCTCTAGTCCGACGGTTCTTCACGGCCCGGCGGCACGGGGCGCGAGTCTAAACGGCTCGCGCCCCGTTCCTTTGGCATCTACTCTTGGCACATTCCGAACACTTGTATTCCCCCTTGTTGGATGAGCATGGACGCTGATCGAGTCTCCCCCTGGCTGGCCCGCGGGCTGTATCTGTTCGGCCTCGCACTGATCGTGACCGCCTCCATCGACCTCTTCTCCTCGGTCTGGCCCATTCGGGCGGGGGAAATGTCGTGGCGTTACGGCTTCCTCGGACTCGCCGCGGGATATCTTCAAACGCCCATGCTCGGGCTGATCATGATCATTCTGACGGCGGCGTGGCAGCGGGAGGCCACGATGCTGCGGGCGGCCGGGAGCGTGTGCTTGGTCGCGGCCGTCTTGCTCTTATTGGTCATGGGCGTGTTCGGGATCGACGTGATGTCGATGCGTCAGATTCGAGCCGAGGACGCCCAGCTCGGCGTTCTCGTCGGGGGTGCCGTGCAAGAGGTGAAGTACTTTATGGCGATGCTCGTCTTTGCTGCCATCGGCCAGGGCTCACTCAAGACCGCGCGGAGCTCGGCGGCCACATGGGCGAAGAAGAAGCCCGGGATCGTCTCGACCGCGAAGTAGACTCGGCCCAACCTCCGCGGAGCTCGTCGTTCTTCGCTCGTCCCCTGAGCAGGAGGGGGCGGACCCAGAGCCCCACGCACGAGACGAAGCGCCCGACCCCGAGGGGGCCGGGCGCTTTTTCGTGCGGTCTCGGGACCCGGTGCTGGTGCCCCTCGACCCGGTGGCCCGCCACAGCCCTTCCGGTCAGTACACCGGCGCCCGGATGTAGGCGTCCGAACGCGCCCACGCGTCCTTGAACTCCTCGTGCACTTCGTCGGCTTCCGCGTTTCGACCCTGAGCTCTCAGCGCGCGCTCCAGGCCGAACAGCGACCACCCATTGTGGGGGTGCTTCTCTAGCTCGTGGCGGAAGGCGGTCTCGGCCTCGCCGTACCGACCCGCCTCGTGCATCGCGTCGCCGAGCCACTGATACACCGAGAAGTTGAGCGGCTCGGGCTCGTCGTAACGCAGCCCGTCCTCGATCTCTCCACCTGTACGCAGCACCTGGATCGCCCGCTCCAGCTCGCCGTTCGCCCGCAGGATCTCGCCTTCGAGGATCGCGCCCACCACGCCGAGCAGCTGCGCGGCGGAGTGCCCGCGGAAGGCATCGTCCGGATCCTCCTCGATCGCGGTCTTGATGCGGTGCAGGTACCAACGGGCGGTTCCTTCGTCGCCGGTGCGCAGGTGGGCGTACCCCTTGCCGAAGTCCCAGAGCCCCCGGAACACGGTCCCTTCGGGCGGATCGCGCAGCTCGAGGATGTCGTCGAAGCGCCCGAACCTGACCATGGTGAGTGCCGCATAGAAGCTCGCGCCGTCCATCAAGTCGGCGTAATCCCTTCCGGCCTGGATCGCCACCGCGCCCTGGCCGTCGTTCGAGGCGGCGAAGAGCAACATGTGAAGATTGTGCGACGGGTAGATCGCGAAGCCCTCGCCGTGCGCGGCCTTGAGGTCGGAGTGCCATGCGTCGGTGTTCCCCCGCACGGCGTCGCCCCAACGTCCGATCCGGTTGAACGTGTGCGACGGCATGTGCTGGATATGGCTCGCGCCCGGGATCGATGCGCCGAGGTGATCCGCGCACGCTTCGGCCTTTCCAGGCTTTTGCGTCGGCTCGGTGGCGTGGATGTAGAGGTGGCAGGTCCCCGGGTGTGTGATGTCCTGCGCCAGCACCGATTCCAGCACGCGGTGGATTTCCTGCACGTCGGGGTTCTCTATGTCCCAGCGGCCGCGGCGTGGCTGCAGGAGCATGAGGGATTCCCCGGCGAGGAAGCCCGCGTCGAGGTCGTGCGGGTAGTCGCCGTAGACCTCGTTGATCGCGACCGCCCACTGCTCGTCGAGCGAACGCCGCCTGTCCCCATCGTGCTCGGGCTCGTACCGCATCGCCATCGCCTCGATCATCGCCCGCTCCACCTCGGAGGCATGATCGTCCGCCAGTTCGAGCGCCTTCTGGATCGCCGCGTACGCCCTGGGCGCGTCGGGCGCCGTCATCGGGCCGTTGAGATACGGACCCCAGGCCCATGCCTCCCCGAAATAGCACATGGCGCAGTTCGGGTCGCGTTTCCACGCCTCGCGGAAGGAACGCGCCGCTTCCCCGGGAGCGAAGGCGTACAGCAGTTGGATCCCCTGGTCGAAATAGAGTTGCGCCTCGTGCGACGAGGTCGTGATCGGGCGGCTGAATGGACCGAGACCCCTGCCGTCGTGATGCAGCGGCATGGGGTCGTCGAAGTCCGGCGGGAGCTCGACCTCTTGGCCCGAGACGGGGGCGGCGAGGGCAAGCGTCGTACAGGAGCAGAGCAAGAGGAAGCGGCGCATGGTGACGTTCCGAAGCGTGGGTCGAGGCTACGAGCGCCCGGCGCGAAGCCGCGGCGGCTCGGGTCGAGACTGCCGCCCGGAATGTGCCGGCCGCAGAGCCGCACGTCCAGCGGCCCGACCCCTGGCCAGCGACCGCCTCACGCCGCAGCTTGGGCGTCGTCGCCGACCCCACCCGAGGAGACCGCATGGCGAGGGATGCAGAGACGCCCCGCACCGATCGATCGAATCTGTCCCGACGTGCCTGGATCACCACCGCTTCCGGGGTGGTAGCGGCCGGGCTGATCCGGACGCAGTCCGACGCGATCCGGCTGTCGGCCCAGGAGGCCCCGCGTGCGGACCCGACCAAGGTCCCCGGACGGTTCGTTTCGCCGGTCGGTTCGCGCGCGCCCGCGGAGCAGCCCAGACGTTTGCTCCGGACCGAGGCGCTCTCGTCGTCGTCTCGCACGCCGCTCGATCAGCTCATGGGCACGATCACGCCGGCCGATCTCCATTTCGAGCGCCACCACGGGGGTGTGCCGGACATCCGCGTGGAAGATCACGAGCTTCTGGTTCACGGCATGGTCGAGCGCCCGATGGTCTTCACGATGTCGGACATCATGCGGTACCCGAGGGTCTCTCGGATCCGATTCCTCGAGTGCTCGGGAAACGGAGGTGGAGTCTACAGCCGCGACCGCATGCCGACCGAGATCACGGTTCAGCAGCTCGACGGCCTCCTGAGCACGAGCGAATGGACCGGGGTACCGGTTTCGACGATCCTGCGCGAGGTCGGTGTGCGGCCTGGAGCGAGTTGGATTCTGGCGGAAGGCAGCGACTCCGCGGTCATGTCCCGCAGCGTTCCGCTCGAGAAGGTCATGGACGACGCGCTGCTCGCGTTCGGACAGAACGGGGAGATGATCCGGCCCGAGCAGGGCTATCCGCTCCGGCTGTTCCTCCCCGGGTTCGAGGGCAACACCTCGGTCAAGTGGCTCCGGCGCATCGAGGTCACGGACGCCCCGACGCACACGAGGGACGAAACCTCCAAATACACCGATCCTCTCGGCGACGGGACCGTGCGTCAGTTCAGCTTGGCGATGGACGCGAAGTCGGTGATCACCTTTCCTTCCTATCCGTACGTGTTGCCGGACCGGGGCTGGTGGGAGATCCGAGGCCTCGCGTGGTCCGGGCGGGGCCGCGTCGCCCGCGTCGACGTGAGCACCGACGGTGGGCGCAACTGGGTCGCCGCGGAGCTGCAGGGCCCGATTCTGCCGAAATCGACCGTACGGTTTCGACATCTGTTCGAGTGGAACGGACGCGATACGCTTCTCATGAGCCGGGTGACCGACGAAACGGGCTATGTGCAGCCCACGGTCGAGCAGCTGTGGGAGGCCCGGGGCCCGAGCACCTCGTACCACCAGAACCACCAGCGCGCCTGGAAGCTCGCCCGAACCGGCGAGGTCACGTTCGGACTCGGAGAGCTCGTATGAGGTGCCGCGCGCTCGCCTGCGCTGTGCTCGTTGGCGTCACGGCCTGCGGGACCGGCGAGTCGTCCGTGCCCCTCATGTCGGGCACGCCCGATGCGATGATGTTGGCCGGGACGGCCGGCGACCTGCCGGCCAATGCGCCCGCTCGCTTCGACTTCGGGCGACGGGCTTCGGACGATCGCATCGCGCTATGGGATATCGATGTCCGTCCGGATGGAGCCGGGTTGCCGCCCGGACGCGGCTCGGTGGCCGAAGGCCGTGCGGTGTACGACGTCCACTGCGTGGCCTGTCACGGCCCGACGGGAACGGAGGGCCCGAATGACCAGCTGGTGAACTCGGAGCAGTGGGATCTGTACCCGACGGGCCGCGCCGTGGGCAACTACTGGCCGTACGCGACCACGCTCTACGATTACATCCGAAAGGCGATGCCGCAGCTGACGCCCGGCATCCTCTCACACGACCAGGTCTACGCGGTGGTCGCCTACGTCCTGTATATGAACGAGATCGTTCCCGAGGACGCGGTGATGGACGCCCAAACGCTCCCGGCTGTCGTGATGCCGGCGCGCGACAAGTTCGTGGTGGACGATCGAATCGGCGGATCGGGACCGGTGCGCTGATTCGGCCGATGGGGTCGGGGTCGCCGATGGGGCGGCCCCGCTCACGGATCGTCCGGGGTCAGCTTCCGCTCGACGGCGGGATGAGCTGGGTCACGTCCGCGGAGAGCTGACTCGCCATGTAGGTGAGTAGCGCCTGCGCGTTTCTCGCCTGATTCACGTTTCCGATGCCGATGGCGAAGACGGCGTCGGGGGTGTCTTCCGTGGCCTGCACCGCCGTGAGCATGAGCGGGTCTCCGGTCGCGAGACGGCGAACCTGAGACGGCGACAACGGCACGGTAGCTTCGAGCGGCGCACCCGTTCCGGCATCTCCCATCCAGACGACATCGGCGTCGTCCGGCTCACCGAAGTGGAGCACGTATCCGGTCTCCTCATCGAGAGGCTGCGGGAGCGCAACCCGAATCCCGAGTGCCGGCGTAAAGACGAGGTTCGGGTGGCTGAAGGCGAGACCGAGGCTGTCGTTCGTGGCCTCGTACGCGGCGAGCGCTTCCGGGGGAACCTGCGCCTTGGGTGCGAACAGAGGCGTGAGCGCCACCGTGGCGACGACGTTGCCGACTCGCGTGAACCCGATGGTCCGACCGCCGTCGAGACCGGTCGCGCCGGGGCGGAGCGGTCCCGGCTGTGTCCAGGGACGGATCTCCTCGATCTCCCAGATCGACGCCGCGTCGTCGACGAAACGGAAGCGCGCGCCCTCTGACGCGGCGAGACGGGCGTCCTCGCAGATCGGTCCCGACCCCGTCTCACAAGCCGTCAGCACCGCACTCCGCACGAAGATCGCCCCGTCGCACGGAGCCGCCTCGGCGATGAGTGCCTGGTTGTCCGCCACCTTGGCACTGGCCTCCTCGCGCAGCCCCGTGATCGCTCGCGTCACCGTCGCTTTGATGGTCTCACGGTTGGCCGTCCGCTCCGCCGCGAGCGATGCGTCCGGTTGGTTCACATACCGACGGGCCAACGACGCGTCGTTGGCGAACCACTCGCGCACCCGCGCCTCCACAGGGTCCTCGACGTTGAGCGAGTCGATGATCGAGCGCTCCTCGAGAGCGATGGCCTGAGCGATCGCGGTCAGTCGCTGCGAGCGGCGGGCGATGGGCTCCATTTCGGCGTTCAAGACCTCGACGCGCGCGAGGATGGCGACACAGTCGCGAGACCGAGCCAGCTCCACCTCCGCCAGGCGGGAGGGCGTACCGAAGCCTTGCGCCGAAACGATGCCGGGTCCGAGCGCCAGGGACGCTGCGAAGATGGAAAGGGTGTGAGCGGGCCGCACGAGCGAGCTCCGTGGAGCGGGTTGGCAGACGATGCGCGGTTGTCTTACTCCCCCTGCGGGTCAGGAGTTTCCCGAGTGGGGGCGCAACCTTTTGGACTCGGCACTCGTCCTACATCATAGAGGGTATGATCTCGGACAGGGGGCGGAAATGATGAGTCGATTCGGTGCGGACGTGTTGGCGGTGACGGCGATCCTGTCGGGTGTGACGGTGGCGGGGGGAGCGACGGCCCTCATGGCCGAGGCGAACCAGGAACGCGACGACCGGATTCGGACGGTAGACGTCCGCCAGATGCGCCACATGCGCCACGACCGGGACGTCCGGGTCGATCGTGTGCGCGCTCGGTCGGCCGAGGCGCGTGCCCGCGCCGAGATCGCGCGTGAACGTGCCGACGTCGCGCGCGCCCGCGCCCGTCAGGCGCGTGACCGGGCTCGAGGAGCCGCGCGTGCTCGGTCGGCCCAAGCGTTCGAGGGCGAGCTCGACTTCGACTTCGATTTCTCCGATCAGGACTTCGATTTCGACTTCGATTTCGATTTCGACTTCGATGACGGCGAGCTTCGGGTTCGCCTGAACGGGGTCGAGGGGCTCGCCGGTCTCGAAGATCTGGATCTTCGCCTCGACGACTTCGACGTGTCGCTCCGCGGCCTCGAAGACC
Organism: Gemmatimonadota bacterium; assembly: GCA_029863525.1. Classification (GTDB taxonomy): domain Bacteria; phylum Gemmatimonadota; class Gemmatimonadetes; order Longimicrobiales; family Gaopeijiaceae; genus UBA2589. The sequence continues at coordinate 5,078 of JAOTVL010000101.1, read as the reverse complement.
TCGCTCGTATGCTCGAGGATTTCTCGATCACGATCGAGGGGCTCGACGACCTGTCGATCGCCGTCGAGGGGCTCGATGACCTGGGCGTTCACATCGAGGGGCTCGCCGACCTCGATCGCGACCTGGGTCGCGAGATCGAGCAGCGAATCGAGGTCGAGATGCAGCGACTCGAAGAAGAGCTCGCACGCGTGAACGGAGGCCGGGGGGGGCGCTGAGTCTCAGCGCGCCGGTCCGCGCGCCACACCCTCCCAGTCCGGGTCCGCGGCCCCGAGCCACGTGCCGGTCTCGGCATCGTACTGGATTCCGTGCACGCGTCCGAAAGACCCGGGGCGGGGGACTTCGTTGATCTCGAGGCCGAGCGCCCGCATCTCCGCCAATTCGGACTCCGTCCACCCGATGCCGGGCGAGGTCTCGGCGTTGAAGCCACCTCCGAACCCTCCCGCGACTCGGGGCTCAGCCAGCGCCTGAGGTAGCTCGAGGCCGAAATCGATGACGCGTGTGATCGCGTGCACGACCGCCGGAGGAATCATCCCGCCACCGGCCGCACCCAGCACGAGCACGACCTCGCCGTCCTTCATGACGATGAATGGGCAGATGTTGGAGCGGGCCCGCTCCCCGGGCTCGTCGACCGAGCTGAGGTAGCCGCCGAGCGTCGAAGCGTACAGGAAGCCGAGGCCGGGCGTCACGACCTTCGACCCCATGTTGGGGCCCAGCGTTTGGGTCAGCGTGACCACCATGCCGTTGCCGTCGGCGGTGGAGAGGTGCGTCGTGTGGCCGATCACGGCAGCCTGGTCCGTCGAGGGGTCGGCGCCCAGCGTCGAGCCGGTGCCGAGGTCGGCACCCGTCGAGGCGGCGACCGGTGCTCTGATCTGAGCCGCCTGTCGCCCGGCGAACGCCTTGGACGTGGCGCGCACGGCCGCGGTGTCGGGACCGAGGACGGCCAGCTCGCCCGATGCCATGCGAAGTGCCTGCCCCGTCACGGCGAACCACTCGGCCTCGGTCATCTCGCCGGGATCGAAGTTCTCCATGATGTGGAGGGCCTGGATCGCCAAGACGCCCGCGGCGGGTACGTCGGTCCCGATCAAGTCGTATCCTCGGTAGCTCCCGCGCACGATGCGGCTGTCCACCGCCTCGTATTGCGCCAGGTCGTCGAGATCGATGGGCGCGCCGTTGGCCGCGAAGTCGGCCGCCATCATCTGCGCGATCGGACCCCTGTAGAAGGCATCGTGTCCTCCGATCATGATCGTGCGCAGCGTCTCCGCGTAATCCGGCTGTACGAGAACCTCGCCGGCGCGGTACGGGGAGCCGTCACCTCTGTAATACGCCGCCGCGGTCCCTGGGAACTGGAGCGCCTCCTCCGCGCCACCCGCCTGTCGGGCCGCATCGCCCGGCAGCAGCCGAAACCCGCGCTCGGCATACTCGATCGCCGGCGCCATGACCCGCGCCAGGGGAAGCGAGCCGTGCTCGGCGTGAAGCCTCAGGAGGCCGGCTGCGGCACCGGGGATGCCGATCACGGCGTATCCGAAGGACGCCTGTTCGGCGGTCTCGGGGTCGTAGTCCCACGGCGCTTGTGTCGTGCCGTCGATCCCTCGGAACGATCCGTCCGGGGTTCGCAGCAGGATCTGGTTGCGACCGCCGATCGAATTCATCGTCGGTTCGACAACCGCAATCGCGAAGCCTGCCGCGACCGCTGCGTCCGCCGCGTTGCCGCCCATCTCGAGCATGCGGACCCCTGCCTCGGTCGCCAGCGGGTGTGCGCTACTTACCATGCCGCCGTCGGAGCGGCCGCTCTGGAGCACGCTCTGCGCCGAGGTAGAGGCGGGGAGCAGCGCAGTAGCTGTCAGGCACAGCAGCAGCGCACCGGCGCGCGCCGCTCGATGCGCAGGGGCGGTCGGGATCCGTAGGGGGGCGCGTTCGGTCATGAAGAGTGGCTCGGGTTGGGCGGCTTCGACGGTGGACGGTTCGGCGCTTCTGGCGCCGAGGCGGGATTGTACCACCCGGAGGGCCGCGCGGCACCTCGCCGTCCGTCCCGCGCCGTCGTATGCTCCCCGGTCGATCGATCCGAACCGGAGCTGCCTTGCTCGCGGACTCCTTCCTACAAGAGCTGGCCTCGCCTGCCGCACCGGGAAGAGCGCGAGCCGTTCTCGGACTGGCGTTGCTCGTGGGCTCGGCGTGGGCGCTGTCGAGCGATCGACGTCGCGTGTCGTGGCCCCTCGTCGGGTGGGGCCTCGGTCTACAGCTGCTGTTCGCGGCGATCGTTCTTCGTACGCCGCTCGGTGTCATGGCGTTCGACGCCGTGAACACCGTGGTCGTCGCGGTTCTTCACTACGGCGAAGAGGGCGCGCGGTTCGTGTTCGGCAATCTCGTCGGCGACCAGGTGCCCATCGGTACGCTCTCGGACGGCTCTTTCGCGGCGGCTCAGGGGCAGGTGGCGCGCACCGGTGCTTTCTTCGCGTTCCGCATCCTGCCCAACATCATCTTCGTGGCCTCGCTCATGACGGTGCTCTACCACCTCGGCGTCATGCAGCGGGTCGTGCGAGGCGTCGCGTGGATCATGCAGCGGACCATGCGGACGTCAGGAGCCGAGACGCTCTGTACCGCCTCGAACATCTTCGTGGGGATGATGGAGTCACCCCTCGTCGTGAAGCCGTATGTCGAGCGCATGACGGAGTCGGAGCTCTTCACCGTGATGACGGCGGGCATGGCCACGATCGCGGGTACGGTGCTCGCCGCGTACGCCGGGATGTTGACCCCCTTCCAGCCCGACGCGGCGGGTCACCTGATCGCGGCGTCGATCATGTCCGCGCCCGCCGCGCTGGTCATGGCCAAGCTGCTCGTTCCGGAATCGGGCACGCCCGAGACGGCGGGTGCCCGCGCCGACGAGGTGCCGCGTCCGGACGTCAACGTGATCGATGCGGCGGCGCGCGGTGCCGGCGAGGGACTCAGACTCGCGTTGGTCGTCGGTGCGATGCTGATCGCATTCATCGCGCTGATCTCACTCCTCAACGGAATCATCGGCTGGGCCGGCGGACTGGTGGGCATGCCGGGCCTTTCGATCCAGGGCGCGCTCGGGACCGTCCTCGCGCCGGTCGCCTGGATGCTCGGCATCCCGTGGGCGGACGCAGGCGTCGTCGCCCAGATGATCGGCGTCGACTTCGTGCTCAACGAGTTCGTCGCCTATGTGCAGCTCTCGGACGCTCTGGCGAACGGACTCGTCCTATCGGATCGCTCCTTGATCATCGCGATCTACGCGCTGACGACGTTCGCGAACTTCGGCTCCGTGGCGATGACGATCGCGGGGCTCGGCGAGATCGCCCCGTCGCGTCGGCACGATCTGGCCCGACTCGGACTGAAGGCGATGCTCGCCGGACTCCTGGCCAGCCTCTGCACCGCCGCAGTGGCGGGAATTCTTGTCTGAAGCGAGCTTACGTGGTGTTCGAACTCGAAGAGACAGCCCCACGATGTCGGATTCCAAGAAGCGCCTGATCGTCGTCGGTGACCGCGTCCTGATCCAGCCCGAGGAGGGCGAGGATCGCACGAAGGTCGGCCTCTATCTGCCGCAGACCGCGGTCGATACCCAGGCGGTTCAGGGCGGCACCGTCTTGGCGACGGGACCGGGGAACCCGGTGTCCGCCCCGACCGAGCTCGACGAGGAGCCCTGGAAGATCGGTCGCTCGGGTTCCGAGCCCCGATACATGCCGCTCCAGGCGAGGATCGGGGACTACGCGATCTTCTTTCGACGTGCCGCCGTCGAGATCTCGTTCGAAGGGGATCGGTACCTGGTCGTGCCGCAGGCCGCGATTCTCACCCTGGTCCGCGAAGAAGACGAGTCCAGCGAGGACCTGCTGCCGTTCTGAGGCATTCGCGCGGCGCCACCACGAGATGACGCTCGGGCGATACCGTGCGTTCATCGACGACTGGGCGGCGTTTCTCGAGGCAGTGACGCGCCCCGAACCGACCGTCTTTCGGGTTCGGACGGGACGCATCACCGAATCCGCGCTGATCGAGCGGTTGGAGGCCCAGGGACATCGGGTCCGTCCGCTCACCGGCCTTCCGGGCTTTTTCGAGGTCGTATCCGGACCCGTCCCGATCTCCATGACCGTCGAGCATTGGCTGGGCCTGCTCTACGTTCAACAGGCGTCCACGGGTGTCGCCGCGCCCCAGCTGGGACCCGAGCCCGGTGAGCGCGTGCTCGACCTGTGCTCGGCGCCGGGCGGAAAGACCACGCACATCGCCGAGTTGATGCGCGACACCGGCTGCCTCGTGGCCTCCGAGATCAGCGAGAGCCGGATCCGCGGTCTGTTGGGAAACGTGTACAAGCTTGGCCACACCGGGATCATGGTGGTCGCCGGGGACGGCCGGGAGTTCCCGGGAGGGGCGCTCTTCGATCGCGTGCTTTTGGATGCGCCGTGCACGGGAGAAGGCACGCTGCGTCGGCGCGGGGGCCACCTACCCGAGCCCTCCAGCGGCTTCATCGGGCACGTGACCAGGGCCCAACGTGGCCTCCTCGAACGCGCGGTCCGGCTGACCCGCCCGGGCGGCACGATCCTCTACGTCACATGCACGTTCGCGCCCGAAGAGAACGAGGCGGTCGTGAGCGACGCGCTCGAGCGCTTGCCCGTCGAGCTCGAGCCGCTGCGGTTGCCGGTCCCCCATGCCCCCGGCCTCACGCACTTCGGCGGGCAACGCTACGACGCCCGGCTCGAAGGCGCGGCGCGGATCTATCCGCATCACATCGATTCGGGCGGTCTCTTTCTGGCCAAACTCGTGCGGCTCGATGACGGTGAGGCCGACCCGGATGCGGGGTGGTCGCCTGTGCCTCCGATCTTCCCCGAGGTCGAGGCCGACGGAACCGAGGCGCCCGCGGAGCCGAGGGACGCGGCGGACGACCAGCTTCTTCTCGACCACGGGATCGCCGAAGTCCAGGAGCGATTCGACGTGCGTCGCCCGCTGAAGGACTTCGGTTGGATCATGCGTGGCGGTCGAGCCTGGATCCACACGTTGACCGAGTGGCCGCTGGCGTCGTGGGTGCCCGGGGCGTGGCGCCCGATCTCGGTGGGAATCCGGGCGATCGAGTT
>JAOTVL010000208.1 GCA_029863525.1 Gemmatimonadota bacterium | reverse complement strand
GCACAAGCACCTGGAACGAGCCGCTCCCGACGCCGACCGCTGGGAGATCGTCGAGCGGAGCTGCCGTCAGGTCGGGCCACCGCTGTTCTTCTCCCTCCTCATCATCACCTGCAGCTTCCTCCCGGTCTTCGCGCTGGAACAGCAGGAGGGTCGGCTGTTCAAGCCACTGGCGTTCACCAAGACCTTCGCGATGGGTGGGGCAGCGCTTCTCTCTATCACGCTGGTGCCCGTCCTCATGGGTTACCTCGTGCGTGGTCGGATCCGGCCGGAACGCGACAACCCACTCAGCCGGGTACTGCGGGTGCTCTATCGGCCCCTCATTCGCGGGGTCGTTCGGTGGCCGTGGGCCGTCGTGGGCACGTCAGTGCTGATCGTGATCGCGACGCTCATCCCCTGGCAGAGATTGGGAAGCGAGTTCATGCCGCCTCTGCAGGAGGGATCGATCCTCTACATGCCGACGACCGTCCCGGGCATTTCGATCGCCCAGGCGCGTGAGATCATGCGGTATCAAGACAGCGTCCTGATGACCTTTCCCGAGATCGAGATGGTGCTCGGAAAAGCCGGCCGGGCGGAGACGGCGACGGACCCGGCACCGCTCGACATGTTCGAGACGACGATCACGCTGAGGCCTCGCGATGAGTGGCGGCCCGGAGTGACGTGGGAGCGACTCATTTCCGAGCTGGACGAAGCCGTCTCCCTGCCCGGCGTCACCAACGCGTGGACGATGCCGATCAAGGGGCGCATCGACATGTTGGCCACCGGGGTCCGCACTCCGGTCGGTGTGAAGATCTTCGGGCCCGACCTGGATACCCTCGAGGCGCTCGGCCAGGAGGTGGAGCGCGTCATGCGTGACTTCCCGGGGACGCGCAGCGCGTTCGCCGAGCGGGGGGTGTCGGGCTTCTACGTCGACATCACGATCGACCGTCCGGAGGCTGCACGCTATGGGTTGAACGTGGGCGACATCCACGGCGCGATCATGGCGAGCGTGGGCGGCGTAAACGCTGCGACGACCGTAGAGGGGCGCGAGCGCTACTCGGTGAACGTTCGCTACCCTCGCGAGCTGCGCGACGAGCTGCAAAAGATTCGCGACGTGATCGTGCCCGCGCCCAACGACGCACAGATTCCTCTCGGTCAGCTGGCGACCGTGGAGGTCCTGCAGGGTCCGATGGCCGTGAAGACGGAAAACGCGTTTCCAGTGACGACCGTGTTCATCGACATCGAAACGTCGGATGTCGGCGGTTACGTGGCCGGAGCTCAGGAGCACGTGGCCGCTTCGGTGACATTGCCGGCGGGCTACACCATGGTGTGGAGCGGGCAGTTCGAGTTCATGCAGCGGGTGCGTGAGCGGCTGGTCACGATCGTCCCGCTCACGTTGCTCATCGTCTTCACCCTGCTGTACATCAATTTCGGCCGGGTGACGCCGTCGTTGATGGTCATGATGGGGCTGCCCTTCGGGCTGGTCGGCGGCGTGTGGCTTCTGTGGCTCCTGGGATACAACACGAGCGTCGCGGTTTGGGTCGGCTTCATTGCGCTCGCGGGGGTCGCCGCCGAGACCGGGGTGGTGATGCTCATCTATCTGGACGAGGCCTTCGAGCGCCACAGGGACGAGGGGCGGCTGTCGACGCGACAGGACGTCGCCGACGCGGTCGTCGAAGGCGCCCTCGAGCGGCTGCGTCCGGTCGTCATGACCGTCCTGACGGTGATTCTCGGCCTCATGCCGATCCTCTGGAGCAGCGGCACCGGGGCCGATGTCATGAAGAGGATCGCTGCCCCCATGGTGGGTGGCATGGTGAGCGCGACCGCGCTCACTCTTCTAGTGATCCCGGCACTCTATCTCATATGGAGAAGGAGAGAGGTGGCTCATGCGTGAACAACCGGAACAGTCCTCGAGTCAGCGCCGGAGGCCTTTCGAGCGACGTGCGTCGGTCATGGCGCTCGTCCTCGTGACGCTGATGTGCGCGCCGCGTCTCGTCGACGCACAAATGCCCGAAGACGGAGTGATCGAGGTCGTCGACACCTACCACCGAGCGCTCGCAAGCGGAGACTCCGTGACCGCACTCTCGTTGCTGGCCGAGGACGTAACGATTCTCGAAAGCGGCGGTGCGGAGGACAAGGAGCAATACCGGAGTGGTCATCTTTCCGGCGACATGCGTTTCGCCGCGGCGGTTCCCCGGGAGCGTGGTGAGATCCGAGTCACCGTACTGGGAGACGTCGCGTGGGCATGGTCGACGAACACGGCGCAGGGGCGAATGGGTGAGCGGGACGTCAATTCCCGCGGCGCGGAGCTCATGGTGCTGAGCCGAGATGGCGACCGCTGGATGATTCGGGCGATTCACTGGTCGTCCCGGAGCGTCCGATGACCCGCTGGGCGGGCCCGCGGCCACGGGCGGGGATCCGGTCAGTCGCGGCGATGGCTGCGCTCGGGCTGAGCGTGGGATGTGCGGCTCCGTCGTCAGACGTCGTCGAGCAGCCGACGAGCTCAGCGGTCCACGATGCGGCGTTGCTCGAATCGATAGTGGAGGACGTGCGGATGGGTTGGGAGCAGGGCGACGGCTCCCCCTTCTACCAGCACTTTCTCGACTGGGAGGGCGCCCGGTTCTTCGAGGGAGGAGGTGAGAACGTCGGGCTCGAGGACCTCGTGGTGAACCACGTCGAGCCCGAGGCCGAGTTGGGGCTCACGCTGGACTTCTCGAACATTCAGGCACACTTCGAGGGCGACTTCGCCTGGGCGCTGGTCGACACCGAGATCAGGCTCACCACCGCCGACGGTCGAGACATCCACAACCGTGGGCACGGGACCTACCTGTTCCGGTGGGTCGACGGCGCATGGCGGGTCGTGCACACGCAGTCGGCGAGCTCGCCCGTGCGGTAGGGCTGGATTGGCTTTCCGACTCGTCGTCACCGGACCCCCAGCCTCCTCAG
>JAOTVL010000100.1 GCA_029863525.1 Gemmatimonadota bacterium | reverse complement strand
ATGGGGAACCACCTCATCGACCCGTCGACCTTCGGCTCCCCGGATCGCCCACCCTCGCACTCGCTCATCTATGGCGCCTGGGACGGACGGGTGAGCTTCGTCGAACCGATGATCACACGGCGATTTCTCGAGCGGATTCGAGCCGGTCTCGAGCCATCCGACTGCTACCCGTTGCCACAGGCGGCCGCCACCCTGCACGACGGGTTCTTTCCCCGGCTCTACTGCATTCGCTGGCTCGCCAACCGATCGGAATTCACGGTGTCGCTCGAGGGCTTCGAGTGGCGCACTGCGAGCTGAGCATGTTCAACCTGAACAAGATCCTGCCGAGGCTGACCATCAGGGCCAAGCTCGCGATCGCCTTCATGCTGCTCGCCCTGGTGCCCCTTGGCTTCGTCGGCGCTCTCGGTACTGGGTCTGCGCTCGCCGAGCTCCGACGGTCGGCCGAGATCGGCCTGGACCACGACATGGAGCTCGCCCAGACGCAGTCCGAGCGCGCCCTGGGCCAGCTCGAGCAACACGTCGGGTTCGTCACCGAGATCGTGGGTCGACCTCTCCTTCGGGGTGAGGGAGCGCCCGAAGCTCCGGGCCTTCTCGAAGCCTACCTGGTGACCAACCCCTCGCCGCTCTTCCGTCTCAAGGTGATCGACGGGGAGGGTATCCCCGTTCTCGTCGTGGATCGCCGCCGCGCCGAATCCCCGACGATCCCGGAGCCCCTGTACCGATGGGCCGCCTCCGGTCTCCGGCCCGGCGAGATGGACATCCTGCCGATCGAGGTGCGATCGGCGGCGGACTCGACGCAGGTCACCCCGGCGGTCGCGATCCTCGCGCCGGTCTGGGACGGGGAGGAGCTGCTCGGCACCGTCGTCGGCGAGGCCGAGGCAGAGCCGCTTTTCTCGGGGCTCGAGGCCGCCTCCCCTCTCCTCCAAGGTGGGGTGACGGCTCTGGCGGACGAGAACGGGCACTTCCTATTCCACAGCCGCTACAAGAGAGACTGGGCCAGCCTGTTGGCCGGGGGAGACGCGATCAACCTCGCGACGGATCTTCCTGCGGAGATCGTCAGTCGCGTCCGAGACGAGGCGAGTGGGTCCTGGCCGCTCGACGACGGACGAATTCTATCACACCGGAAGATCTCCTTCGGAACGACCGGGGCTCGTTCCTTGATTCTCTATCGCACGCTCCCCAGCTCGGTCGTTTATTCGCGACTAAGGCAGTTCCTCGTAGGGCTCGCAGCCCTGAGCGTGGTCGTTGCCGTGGCTGTTCTCTCCGTTTCCGCGGTTGCCGCGTCGCAGATCACACGCCCGGTCTACGCACTCGGCGACGCCGCGCGACAGCTGACGTCGGGAAGCGTACCCGGCCCTCTCCAGGTCGAGACGAACGATGAGCTCGAAGACCTCGCCCGCGACTTCAATCGGATGGCGGAAGTCATAAGCAAGCACCGCACGAGCCTCGAATCCCTGGTCGAGCGGCGCACCAGTCAACTGCTGAACACCGAGGCGCATCTGGGCCGAATCGTAACCGATGCCACCGACGCGATCGTCGCCCTCACACCGAATGGAGAGATCGGGCTCTGGAACGCAGGCGCCGAGCAACTCTTCGGGTACACCCCCGAGGAGGTCGCCGGCAAATCCCTGGGACTTCTCGGGAAGAACGCGGAACGGGCGGCCACCCCACTGCAGGCTTCCGCCTCGCAAAACGGACGCAACCCAGTGGTGAACGTCCGGACCGAGTTGCGTGCGAAGGACGGCACTTCGATTCCGGTGACCGTGACCCGATCCGAGATTCATGACGAGGAGGGCTCGACGATCGGGCACTCGCTCATCATCCGCGACGAGCGGGCCCGCGAGCAACTCGAGGAGCAGATGCGCCGATCCGAGCGACTCGCGGCCGTCAGCGTGATGGCGGGGGGGATCGCGCACGAATTGAACAACCCGCTGTCGATCCTGGGCAACCGGATCGAACTGATGCAGAGGGACGCGGTCCGCAGGAACGCCGAGGTCGCAATGTTGGAAGACCTCGAGGTTCTCCGGAGACACGTCGGCAGGATCGGGTCCGTGACGAATGACCTCATTCGGTTCGCGCGGGACGACGAGGACGAGCTCGTCGGCGTCGACATCGACGACGTCGTGCTCCGCGTCACCCGGCTGCTCCGAAAGATCTTCGTGGGGGCCGGGCTGGCACTCGAGGTGGACGCGATGGATGACCTTCCGACGGTGCTCGGCAGCGAGAGCGCGATCGAGACCGTCTTGGTGAACCTCCTCCTCAACGCCCAGCAGGCGACGCCACCGGGTGGCACGGTCTGGGTGACCACCAACGTCGCGGAGGATCAAACGATTCGTGTCGAGATCCGAGACTCCGGGCCGGGCATCCCCGAGGACCTGCGTCGCCGCGTGTTCGAGCCCTTCTTTACGACCAAGGCGGCGGTGGGGGGGACGGGACTCGGGCTCGCCGTCTGTCGGGCGGTGGTCGACCGCATGGGTGGAAAGTTGGAGCTCGTGTCCGGGGGCACGGGCGCGACCTTCGTCGTGTCGTTACCCCCGAAGGTGGAGATCCAATGAAGACCGAGACCCGCGTCCTCATCGTGGATGACGAAGTCGAGATCCTCGAGAACTTGAACCGCCTCCTTTCGGACGAAGGCTATACCTGTGAGACGCTTCAGGATTCCACTCGATTTCGAGAGGTCAGAGGGGAGTTCCAGCCGGATGTCGTGATCACCGATCTCCGTATGCCACGCGCCGACGGGATGACCCTGCTGACGGTCACCCAGGCGGACGACCCTTCTCTTCCCGTGATCCTCATCACGGGCTTCGGGACGATCTCGTCGGCGGTCGAAGCGATCCAAGAGGGAGCGTTCGACTATCTCGCCAAGCCATTCACTCAGGAGCAGCTGTTCGTTGCGGTCGAGCGCGCCAGTCGACACCGCCGGCTCGTGACCGAGAATCAGGAGCTCAGGCAGCGGATGGGCGAGACCCGGATCGCGGGAAGCAGTCCGAACTTCTCGCGCGTCCTGGACCGCGTGTCGAGGGTGGCGCCCACCGACGCGAACGTGCTCATCACGGGGGAGAGCGGTACCGGCAAGGAGCTCATCGCCCGCCTCGTCCACGACCGTAGCCGGCGAGCATCGGGGCCTTTCGTTCCAGTGGACTGCGCAGCACTGCCCGATGGCTTGATGGAGAGCGAGCTCTTCGGTCACGAAAAGGGTGCCTTCACCGGGGCGATCGCCAAGAGAAGGGGCCTCTTGAGCGAGGCGAACGGAGGTACGGTCCTCCTCGACGAAATCGGGGAGCTCTCTGTGACGATGCAGTCGAAGATCCTCCGCGCACTCGAGGAGCGTCAGATCCGCCCGGTCGGCGAGTCCCGCTACGTCGAGATTGACGTGCGGGTGGTCGCCGCCACGAACGTGGACCTGCGGGCAGCCGTCGAGAGCGGAGCCTTCCGTGAGGACCTTTATTACCGGCTCAACGTCGTGCAGCTCGAACTTCCCCCACTTCGCGAGCGAAAAGACGACCTTCCGCTGCTGAGCGGGATCTTTCTGAAGGAAGCCGCCGAATCGGCGGGCCGCTCCGTTCCCAAGATCACGGCCGATGCGTGGGCGACGTTGGAGCGGTACGACTGGCCCGGGAACGTGCGCCAGCTTCGGAATGTGATGCATCGGCTCGTCGCGCTGGACGATGACGGCCACGTCAGCGTGGCGGACCTCCCGCGCGAGCTCCGCGGGGGCCACTCCGCGCCGGTAGGCCGTCCTCCGGACCGGGGGCTACCGCTCGGGTACGACGAGGCGAAGGAGATCGCAATGGGCGACTTCATGCGCGCGTACCTCGTCCGCCTCCTGGACGCACACGGCGGCAACGTCTCGACTGCCGCCAAGACGGCCGGCGTGAGTCGGAGGACCGTGCACAGGTGGATGGCCGAGTATCGAAACGGCAGGCCGGAGCGACCCGATGATCAATAGATGCTCTGCGGCCTCCTGCGCCGCGCTAGCCCTCCTCGTCAGCCACACCGCGGCGGCCGCGCAGGGGGAGGTCACCGGGGCGATCCGAAACGGGGGGCAGGGACTCGAGGGAGCAGCGGTCTACCTGCTTCCGGAGGGGGGCGTCGGGGAGCCCCTTCCACGCCAACCGGTCACGATCGACCAGGTGCACCTCAAATTCGTGCCCGACGTCGTCGTGGTCGTTCCCGGTACGTCGGTCTCGTTTCTGAACAGCGACGGCGTGCTCCACAACGTCTTCGGGCCGGGTCAAGCTGGCCAAGGCGCTTTCGACCTCGGGACGTATGACCGCAACGACTGGCGAGAGCGGATCTTCCGAGATGCTGGCCTGCACGTGGTTCTCTGTCACATTCATCCCGAGATGGCAGCGTATGTGATCGTGACTCCTACGCCCTACACCGCTACGACCGGGCCTTCGGGTCGATTCACCATCGCCGACGTGCCTCCTGGTCGATACCGGCTCGTCGCATGGCATCCGAGGCACTGGCGCAGCGACGTCTCCGTCCCGGTCGAGGTCGGCGACAACGGGCTCAACGACGTAGCGGTCACCCTGGGGCGGACCCGAGGGCCTGCCCGATGAACGCGCGGCCGAGTCTCGTGCTGGTGGTTCTGGCGCTCGCTGCGGCCTCGCCGGGGCTGGAGGCCGCGGACGTCGAGCGGCCGGTGAGAAGCTACGTCCACGGTCGAAGCGCGGTCCCTCGCGCCGTGGCCGCTCACCTTCCCATCCCGGCCTTCGCACGCCTTTACGGCACCGGCTGCTCCACCTGTCACTCAGCCGCACCCAAGCTCAACGTCCTCGGAGAGGTATTCCGGCTCGCCGGGTACCGGCTTCCGGACAACGATGTACTGCTCCGGCGCGACGAGCCCGTCGCGCTGGGCGCGCCTCCCTGGAGAGACCAGTGGCCCCGAGCGATCTGGCCCTCCGATCTGCCTGGGACGACCCCGTTGGCACTCCGCGTCCAAATGGACATGTACGCGCTGAACGACGGGAACGGAGGCCGCGACTTCGACATGCGACTGCCCCACGAGGTCTACCTGCTCGCCGGCGCACCCCTCGGCGACGAGGTGTCCGCCTTCCTCGAAGTCGAATGGAATCCCGACGATCGGCTCCGGATCCTGCAGGCGAAGGTCGGTTTTCAGAACCCCATCCCGGGCCTCCCGGACGGGGCGGCGAGTCTCTGGATCGGACGCCAGGATGCCCACCTGCTCACCTTCACCGATCGGCAGATCGATCGCGCGGGCCTGCTGCCGTTCTCCTGGCAATTCTTCCGGCTGTCCGAACTCCGCCTCACCGATGCCGCCGCCGCGGAGGTAACCGCCACGAACGCGCTCATGCTCGGAGCGCCGCTCCCGACCGTGGAGCTCAATGGTGTCCTCGGGGGCCGGCTCCACTACGGCGTCGGAGTCTCGCAGGGTGGCGGGGGCGCGACCGCAGACAACAACGACGAGCTCGACGCGTACTACCGCCTCCGATACAAGTGGGGGGGTCTCGACCTTCGTGGGCAATACGACCCCGGCGGAGGCCCCGTGCTCGGCACCGGGGGTCAGCTCCAGGACCGGGCGCTGATCGTGGAGCACTTCGGCTATCGGGGGAATGAATCGACCGCGACTTCGCCCCAGGGCGGGCATCGGGCAACCGGGGTCAGCGCCCGCGCTCTGTTCGAGGCTTGGGATGTCGGAGTCGGATGGGTGAAGCGCACCTTCGAGCAGCCGCTCGGGACGCCGGAGGGTGACTTTCGAGGGGCGAATTGGTTCGCCAAGGTCGACTTCCTCGCCCTCCCCTGGCTCCTCGCGACGCTCAAGTACGATCACTTCGACGTCGATACGGACCCAGCCGCCGTCCCGGCCGGCCTGACGCTCCAGCCCGCGAACCGGCGTCGCCTCGTGCCGGGGGCCGCGCTCCTGCTTCGGCAGAACATCCGGGCCGTCGTTGAGGGTCGGGTCTTCCTCGAGGGAGATGCCGTCGGGATGGGGCCGACCGACCCGACGTCCGAGCTCTTCCTTCGCCTCGACGTGATCTTCTGACGCCGCGCTCGCTTCGTGCCACCCACGGTCCCAGATGTGACGCTCCGCGTCTCAGTCGGAGCGTGGCGACGATCGGTCACGGGCCGTAGGACGTTATCAGATAACGCGTTAACGCAGTGCCCGGCGCCCTGGGCGTGGCACGATGTCTGCCACTCCTCTACCTACCCACCTTCCGAGCCACCCCCTTCTGCGAGCCCGATCATGCGCCGTCGCTGGATGCTTCTGCTGCCGGTTGCCCTCCCCCTGTGCCTCGCACCGGCCCCGGCCGACGGACAGCGTTTGTGGGACCAAGAGATCGTATGGCCGCTTCCACCCGAAGAGCCTCGAGTACGCTACGTCGGCTGGGTCGCGACGGAAGCGGACATCGGGAAGTCGGAGGGCTTCCTCTCCAATCTCAGGAACCGGCTCTCGGGGACCCGCAGCGCGGTCGTGGGAATGCAACGGCCGCACGACGTGCACATGGATGGGGGTACGCGCCTCTTCGTGTCGGACGGTGCCAAGGGTAAGGTCGTCCTCTTCAACCTCGACACCCACGAGGCCACGGTCATCGGAAATGGGGGTGTCGGGAACCTCCGCAAGCCCATGGGGCTCGGAGGTGACGGCGCAGGGACCGTCTACGTCTCGGACGCCAGTGGTTCCCGCGTCGTGGCGTACGACCGTGACGGCCAGTATCTCCGTGCCTACGGGGGTGAGGCGATCCTCCTCAACCCCACCGACGTCGCGGTCGACACCGAGCGGGACCGCCTCTACGTCGCGGATAGTTACCTCCACCAGGTAGTGGTCTTTTCGGTGGAAAGCGGGGATCTGCTGGGCCGCATCGGCAAGGACGTCGACGACTTGGCAGCGAAGCGAGAGGCCCTTCGGGGGGCGTGGGAAGGTGGCATCCACGCGGCCCTGCCGGACGCGGAGATCCCCGAGCCGGCGTCGCACGCCGGGACCCAACCCCGCGACTTGGTCGGGAATCGGGGGGGCGAGCCCGGCGAGCTGCGCTACCCCGGCTTCGTCGCGGTCGCCCCGGACGGAACGCTGTACGTCACCGATCAGATGAACTTCCGTGTTCAAGCCTTCGGACCCGACGGGTCCTTCCTGCGCCAGATTGGAAGCATCGGGCGGACTCCCGGCTCCTTCTCCCGACCCAAGGGTGTGGCCGTGGACTCCGAAGGGCATCTCTACGTCGCCGACGCGCTCTTCAACAACGTGCAGGTCTTCGACGCGGACGGCAGACTCCTGCTCGTCTTCGGGCGGATCGGCGCAGGTGCCGGCGATCTATACCTTCCACTCGGCATGCAGGTGGACGGAGCCAACCGCATCTACATTGCGGACCGCTACAACAACCGGATCCAGATCTTCCAGTTCCTGGGGACGCCCCGGGTCGCCGACGGGGAGGATCCGAACCGTGATCGGTGAGACACGTAGCAGCGAAGTGAGCCCTTCCGTGTCCCACCTTTTCCAGCCCTCTGACCCGGCCCATTCACCCTTGGACGCACAAGTCGTTGATACAGAACACCATAGAGAAGTCATCCGTGAAAGTCCCGACTGGTACGACCCGTGCATTACCTAGGTCTTGAACCAGTCCACCCGTTCCGACGGAACGACAGACCCGGAGGAAAGATGTTCCTGACCAGGACGCGGATTTTGATGACCGCGTTCGTTGCCGTGGGCATTCTCGCCACAGGAGCGCCGAACGCCTCAGCCCAGAACGAAGGCATCATCAACACCCGACACAACTTCTCGACGGCGACCCGTGACGTTGCGTTCACCAATCTCTCGGCGGAGGTGGCCGACTATGGCGAAGTGTGTGTCTATTGCCACACTCCGCACGGCGGTCAGACGAACGCCCCGCTTTGGAACCGGCAATTCACCACGGCGACGTTCACGATGTACAACGCGCCGACCGGCGGCTCGAGCGATCTGGACATGACGTTTGCGACACAGCCTACGGGCGTTTCCCTCGCGTGCCTCTCGTGCCACGACGGAACGATCGGCATCGACGTCATCATCAATCAGCCGAACGCCAGCACAGCGACCTCGATCGGCTCGACGCTCACGGACATCTACGGCGGCGTCGACCCGGATTCGCTGAGAATCCTGGGGACCGATCTTCGCAACGACCACCCGATCTCGATGGTGTACAACCCGGCCCTGGACCCGCAGTTCAACACGGTGGCGTCCATCGAGGGAGCCGGCCTCCGCCTGTTCGACGATCCAACGCTCGGTGCGGACGTGGTCCAGTGCGCAACCTGCCACAATCCGCACACGCAGAACGCGACGTTCCTCAGGATCCCGAACACCGATAGCGACCTCTGCCTGACCTGCCATATCAAGTAGGCCGCCATTCGGGAGTGCCATGCGAAAGGGTGGAAGGGCCGTACTCACGATCATCGCCATTACTACGTGCGCGACGACAGCTTCATGCAGTCGTCGCGCGCTCGGCGTGCTCGTCGACCTACCCCAACCCGAACGGTCCGAGAATTCGCAGGGGGCGGCGCAGGGTCCCGAGGCCTTTACCCCGGGGCTCGACCTTCTGGCGCTGTACCTCAATCCACTCGACACGGTCGTGCCGGAGATCGAGAAGACCCTCGATCCCGACTCCGTGGTCGCGATGCTCCCGAGAGATCACGCAGGCAACATCGACTGGGTCGCGGCGCTGCGTCACGAGGTGATCCGGCCCAGGGACGGGATCGACGGGCCCCGAAGCCCTCCGCCCGGGTCGTTCGAGTTCGGGTTCGACTTCTACTTTCCCGGCCCCGCCGAGATGTTCGACGCGTACTTCCCACACTCGGCGCACACCGAGATCATGGAGTGCGCGCAGTGCCACCCGCGGATCTTCCGGACCCGGCCAGCCGAATTCATGATGGCGGACGTCTTCGCGGGCAAATACTGCGGAGAGTGTCATGGGACGGTCGCATACCCGGTCATGACGGGGTGTGAGCGATGCCACACCGCCTTGCCCCAGCCACCGAACCGAGCCGAGCCGGAGTTGATCGGAACGGTCCAGATGCGGAGGGCCGCGGAGATTCTGGCGGAAAGCACGCCCATCGGCGACTCGACCACCGCCCCCATCCGCTCGAACGCGGCAGGAGTGAGCACGGACGGGCTCGCGACGTCCATCTTCCCACATTGGGTCCACCGCATTCGTTACAACTGCCGTACCTGCCACTTGGACATCTTCGAGCCTCAGGCCGGCACGAACGCCGTCACGATGGTCGATATCGCCGAGGGTAGGGCGTGCGGGCAGTGCCACAACGGAGCGGTCGCGTTCGCACCGCAGATGGACAACTGCGAAGTGTGCCACGTGCCGCCGCAGGCACCCGTCGCGACGGGTGCCGCTCGACAGCCATGACGTCGCGCGCACGCGTGGCCTTCGCGGTGGTCGTCGCCGCCGCTGCGCTCAGCCCCGTGCCGGCCCTCGCTCAAAGCTTCGGTGTCCGACTCGAGCGCGGGGAAGTCGGTGTCGACGGACGCGGACGCCTACAGTCTCAGGAACAGGGTCCGCTCAACACCTCCAGCAACTACCAGCAGTGGCTCCGGGTCCCCATCAGTGGCTTCCTCCTGCACCCGCGGGTCATCCGTTACACCTTCGCGGTTCGCCCGCTCTTCGGTCAGTCCCTCGCGAGCTCCGCCGATCAGGGGACCCGCTCGAGCAGCCTTGGTCTGGACGGGTCCGCGAGCTTCTTCCAGGGGCGTCGGCTCAGCGTCACGCTGCAGGGCACTCAATCTTCAGGCCGGAGCAGCGGGGATTTTTCCACGGAGACGACGTTCGACAATACGGATCTCACCGGGATCCTCTTCGTCCGAAGCCGCTACTTCCCCACCACGGTCACCTACTCGAACCGCTCGATCGCCGACCGTTGGGAGAGCGCTTTCGCTGCGCTACCCATCGAGCGCGACCAGCGTGCGACTCGCTTTCGCGCGGAAACGCGGAACCGAAAGCTCACGACGATCTTCGAGCAGACGTCGTACCGAGAGCTGCGCGGCACGAGCGATCACGACGCGACGAGCGCACAGGCCCGCCACCGCCTGACCTGGGGCAAGGGGAGCTCGCTCGTGTCGGTCTTCAACCACTACGATCGACGCGGGGCCAGTGCGATCACCCGGAGCTCGTGGAGCGAGCGGGTCACGATTCTCCACACGGAGGCGGTCTCGACGGGCCTGGCGTTTGCACGACAAGGTTGGTCGCGCGAGACCATCGAGGGTCGCAACCTCAGCTATGAAGCCGCTACCCGGTATATGCCCTCCCTCGACGCGACGGCGTCGATCGCGGTGTCCGGTCAGCGCTTCGAAAGCGAGACAGGCGGCGGGCTCTCCCGACTCCGCATCGCCCCGTCGGGCCGCTATGCCTTCGACGTGGGCTCCGTCGCGATCAGCACCTCCGCAACGGTCGGAACCGAGCGGTTGTCACGGACCCTCCCATCCGATGCTCTGATCGACGTGATCGAGGAACCGCATCGAATCGACGCTTCGCGTGTCTTTGCGCTCGACCAGATCCGGATCGAACCGGAGAGCATCGAAGTCTGGAACGAGTCTCGCACGTTGATTCTGGAGCGCGAAATCGACTACCGGGTCATCGTCACGGGTCCGGTGGTCGAGATCCAGGTTCTTCCGGGCGGCAGAGTCGGCGAGGGCGAAACCGTTCTCGTGAACTATCGGTATCGCAGCTTGGCTGCCGAAGACGTGGGTCTCCTCTATGTCAACTACGAGACGTCGGCACGGTATTCGGGGGTGACGCTCCGACACGGCCGACGACAACGCTCGCGCGACGTCTCGGGACCGAGCGGCGCGCTCGACGATCCGAACGATGTCGACCTCTGGTTCGGCGTGAGCTTGGTGCGGCGTACTCGCTTGGGCGCTCTATCGGTCGACCTGACCCGGCGCACTCGGGATGCCTCCGAGATCGACTACACGTCCGACGAGGTTCGGCTCGGGCTCGTGCTGCGCCCCGTCGGGAAGATCACGGGCCGGGTCCGGGCGACGACGTCGAGCACGAATGCCGATGGTCTCAACACACGCAACTCGTCCGCCGGCGTGAGCGTCTCGTGGCCCGCCAGCCGCTCCCTACGCATTTCGGGTGGGCTCGACGGCTGGGTATGGGAGCGCGACGAGCAGGA
Source organism: Gemmatimonadota bacterium (assembly GCA_029863525.1). GTDB lineage: Bacteria > Gemmatimonadota > Gemmatimonadetes > Longimicrobiales > Gaopeijiaceae > UBA2589. The sequence continues at coordinate 1,911 of JAOTVL010000100.1, read as the reverse complement.
GGCGGAGACGTTCCTCTCCGCCAACTTCATGATGACCTGGCAGTTCGGCGACGTGAACGCCGTCATCGGACTCGACCAGGTCCGACGCGCCAACGGAACGTCGCTCTCCGAAAGCCGTTGGTCGGTCCGCCTCGTGCGGCGGTTCTGACCGTCCGTCACTCCCCGATCGGAACGTCGACACCCGCGGTCTCGGGTCGGTACGACTCGTTCATTACTTCGCCGGTGCCGAAGCTCCCGTCGGTTCCGTGGCAGACGAGGTTGCAGGTCCGCAGGCGTGTGCCCGAATCGTACGACCAGCGCGGTCGGGCAAAGCCGCCCGTGCCGGCGATCGCCGGATGGAAGTTCACGAGCCTGGTGGGGAAATCGTCCGGCGGCGCCCCGTCGTATTGGACCCCGTCGATGATGTAGATGGTGTTCGACGCCGCCACGTTGGAGTGGATGCTGTAGTGGCAGCTCTTGCACGTCGCCTGCGCCCGATCCGCTCGGTCGTCGAGATGGACCAAGTGGAGATTGTCGTTTCCGTCGGCCTGGTAGAAGTTCGTGCGCGAGCCCCGATCCTGACGATCGTTGAGCACGAGTGCGGCGACGTCGTGGCACGTGAAGCATAGGCCGAAGTTGTTCTGGCTCCAGCTCGCCGGCCCGGGGAGGTTGTTCCAATACGGCGCGCGAAGCAGGCTCGGGTAGCTCGAGCCGTGCGGACCGACGGGTGTGTCGTCGTCGATCCCCGTCGCGGGGACCCGCCCCAGGGTCGTCTCGTAGGCATCGCTGTTGTGGCAGTCGGTGCACTCGATGACCGCGTCGATGCCGAGCCCGGCCGCCGTGAGTTGTGCGTTCAGATTCGTCGAGCGGTTGCGTCCGGGCCCGCTCACCGGGTGGTACGCCGAGTTGGTGCGTTGAAGCTCCAGGCGCTTGTTGGCGGGCTGAGCCCCGCTGGGAAGGTCGGCCGTGCCCAGGACGAGGTCGTAGGTGTCCCCATGACACCTCAAACACACGGGGTACATCTCGCTGTTGTCGAGACCGTCGATCGGAGGAGCGATGGCGGTGACGACGCTCTGCACCTCGGCCCCCGTCAAGTCGATGCCCCGCATGCCCTCGGTACGATTCGTGGCGGTGACCTGATGGGGGTTGTGACAGTCCACGCATTCCACGTGCGCCACGTCGGTGAAGCGGTTGTCCTCGGCCGTCGTCCCGGGCGCGAGCGCTACGTTCTCCGGCAAGCCCGTAGGCGGTCGATCGATGAAGACCGGTCGGTGGCCTCCCGGGTTCATGGTCACCGGATGCGCGTTCGCCTTGAGAAACTCCGACTGCACGTCAGGGGCTACGCCTCCCCCGGCTGTGCTCTGGTGGCAGAGGAAACAGGTCTCTTCGATCGTGGAGACCCCGCCAGCTCCCCCGCTCCGCAACAGCCGCTCGGCACCCTGCTCGGTATGCGGGGCATGGCAGGTGAGACACGACTGATCGCGGATCGCCGATCCCAGCCACGTGACGTTCGAGGACTCGTGCGTGCTTCCGGCCCAACCGGCCTTCACATGGCAAGTGAGGCACAAGCCGCTCGCCTGGTCCCGGGGCTCCTGGCGAAGGAAGTTGGCCGGGGACGACAGGTGCGGGTCGTGGCACGTCGTGCACTGCAGCTCACTGCCCCCGCCCCGCGGAAACAGGGGGAGGCCACCGACCATCCCCCCGGCCGGGATCGCCAACTCACCGTCCGCGGTCGCCACGCCAGCGTCGAAATCGAAGGACACGGGATGGTCGTTCGTCAGGTTGGTACCGATGAGCGCTGCACCGGCCGGCATCTCACCGCCCGGGCCCGTGTTCTGAACATCGATGCTGTTCGCCCCTCTCACGTTCAGGACGCTGCCCAGGGCAATCGTGCCGTCATGGCACGAGAGGCAGAGCTTCGACGGGCCCGTC
>JAOTVL010000099.1 GCA_029863525.1 Gemmatimonadota bacterium | reverse complement strand
CAAGGCGCGCTTCATCGGCATCGGCAACTACACGGAAGAGGGCTTCGCGCAGATGGAGGACCTCTTGGTCGGCATGCGGTCCGTGTTTGCCGAGGCGATCGCACGGCCAGACCTCAAAATCGTCTTCGGTACCGATGCCCTCGCTGGGAGTCACGGGCGGAACTGGGAGGAGCTGATCTACCGCGTCCAGGTCGGTGGGCAGGACCCCGCTGACGCCGTTGTCTCAGCCACCTCCCTGGCCGCCGAGTCACTCGGCATGGAAGACGTCCTCGGTACGCTCGCGCCGGGCTTCGAGGCCGACTTGATCGCACTGGACGGGAATCCGGCCGAGGACATCACCGCGCTCCGTCGCGTTCTCTTCGTGATGAAGGGGGGTGTGGTCTACAAGAACGGGTTCCGGATCAGGTAAGCACTTCCCCTGTCTCGCACGGTCTCTACTCGACCATCCCACGGATCCGCCGAACGAGGGCTGCGATTGCGATGTGGTTGTAACCGCCCTCTTCGACCACTACATCCGCATGGAGCCGACTCGGCGCGACGAATTCGTCGTGCATCGGCTGAACCCTCCGGACGTGGTCCTCGCGGACCGACTCCGGTGTTCGTCCGCGCTTCTCCACATCGCGACGGAGGCGGCGGGAAAGTCGTTCCTCCTCTTCCACGTGCACGTACACCTTGAGGTCCATGAGGCTGCGGAGTCGCTCTTCCGCCAGCACCAAGATGCCCTCGACGACCACGACCCGGTTCGGCTCGACGCGGACTCGCTCTTCGCGGCGAACGTGGAGCGTATAGTCGTAGACGGGGACCTCGACGGGCTGCCCGGCGAGCAGCGCGTTCAGATGAGTGAGCAGCAGATCGGTCTCGAGGCTGTCCGGGTGGTCGACGTTGACCCGCCGACGCTCAGCAAGAGGCAGGTGGGAGAGGTCCCGGTAGTACGCATCGTGGGCGACGACGGCGGTTCTCTCTTCGCCGACCAGCCGAACGAGCTCGCGCACCACGGCAGTCTTCCCCGACGCACTTCCGCCAGCGACCCCCACGACGACGGGGCGACCCCGCTCCTGTCCGTCCCAGCGGTCGTTCGACATCTGCTAGGCCCGTACCCTACGGGCAGCGGCGACCCCCGCCGCGCGGCCGGTCGCCCACGCCCACAGGAAGTTGTGGCCGCCGATCGGGCCAAACGCGTCGAGGATCTCACCACAGAGAAGGAGCCCCGGCCTGCGACGGCTCTCCATCGTGACCGGGTCGACCTCCGATAGGGCAACGCCCCCCCCGGTCACCTCGGCCTTCTTGTATCCCTCGTCGCCCGTCCAAGGAAGGCGATAGCGTGTCAACAACCGCACGAGGGCCTTCCGATCCTCACGCCGAAGGGTGGCGAGGTTCGTACCCTCGGAGACGCCCGACTCCCTGTGGAGCAGGCCAGCGAGACGGCGCGGAAGCGCCCTGCCGAGAGCGGAACGGACGGTCTCCTTGCCGTCCCGAAGTGCGTCGTCCCATGCCACCTCGTCACGGTCGCACCACTGGATCTCGAGCTCCTGGCGCTCGCCATTCCGCTTGCCGCGGATCGCCAGGTGAGAAGCGTCGAGCACGGAGGGGCCGCTCCAACCCGTGTGTGTAAAGAGGAATCCGTCCGTGGTCGAGAATCCAGGCTTTGTGCCCGGCGCACGGATCGTGACGGTCAGCGAAACTCCAGCGAGCTCCGCGTGGGGCGGCGGATCCGCAGTCAATGGCGTGAGCGCTGGATACGTGGGCTTCATCTGATGCCCGAGTCGCTCCGCGATTGCCAGGCCGATTCCGTCACTGCCCGTGGCCGGCACCGACAGGCCACCGGTTGCGATGACAACGGCCGACGCTTCGAGATCGGGCGCCCCCTCGATCCCGACGATCCATCCCTCGCCCCGCGGCCGAACATCGACCACCTTGGCCCCGAACCAGATGCGCGCGCCGGCTTCCCGAACCCGGGTGACCAGGCCGTCTCGGACGTCCCTCGCCTTGTTGGACTCAGGGAAGAGCTTTCCGGTATCCTCGCGCACGAGGGACATCCCGAGCTCCTCCTCGAAGAAGGCCTTTTGCTCGGCAAGCGGCCACGAGCTGAGCATCTTCCGCAGCGAGTTCGGGGACGAATCCGTGACGTACCGTTTCGGCGAAGCGACTGATGGAAGGATGTTGCACCGCCCCCCACCGCTGATGAGGATCTTGCGGCCGCCATCCTTCGTGCGTTCGATCAACACGACGGGTGCACCGGCCCGCGCGGCGAACAGCGCCGCGAGGAGACCCGCTGCACCCGCGCCGATGACGGCGATCGGTCGTTCTTCGGACGCGTGGTGCGGCATGGCAGGCGGGTCGGAGCAAAACGAGGCGCACGGCTCACCGTGCGTCGCGCCACGATACCGCGGAGGCCACTTTCGGAGAAGCGGCGAGGATCAAAGGTCCCGACGGAGCACACGCCGCCGGCTCTACGCTCGCTCGAGGACGCGGGCCACCTCTTCAGCCCGCCCGAGCAACCGTCCGTCCTCCATCCGGTCGGCCCAGAGCGCCAGGTCCGCCGTCGGGCCGCGCCACGCCAGCGAGTCCACGTCGACAAAGAGTGACTCTTCGGCACGGAGCGTCGCGAGATCCTTGAAGAGGAGCGCTCGGTCACGCCGATCTCCCAGCACGTCGGCCGGGAAGTCTTCGATGCGGCCGTGCTCGGCGAGCAACCTGGCCGCCGTGATCCTCCCGATGCCCTTGATGCCAGGGAAGCCGTCCGCGCTGTCGCCCACGAGCGCGAGGAAATCGGGAATCAGCTCGGGCTCCACGCCGTACTTCTCGCGGACCATCCTCGCGTCTCGCACCTCGCCGCTGCGTCGATCGACCTGGACGACCCTCCCACCCCGGACGCACTGCGCCAGATCCTTGTCCGGCGTCCAGATCGAAACGCGTTCGACCCGCTCGTCCTCCGACGCGATGCGAGCTGCGGACGCCAGCGCATCGTCGGCCTCGAGCTCCGTCATCGGCCAGACCACCACGCCCATCGCCGTGAGCGCGTCCTCCAACGGATGAAATTGTCGCCACAGGCGCGGGTCGATTCCCTCCCCCGTCTTGTAGTCGTCCCATAGCTCGTTTCGGAACGACTCCACCACGTGATCCGTCGCGACACCCACGTGCGTAACCCCCTGCTCGATCATCTCCAGCACCGAGTGCAGCACACCCGCCGCGGCCGCGAAGGTAGCCGGCTCCCCTTTCGTGAAGCGGAGCCGCCCGTAGTACTGGCGGAAGAGCTCGTACGTCCCGTCGATCAGATGGATCTGCATGCGCATCGCCCTGCCAAAGCGACATCTGCCACTAGGTCCTCAAGGTAGCGCGCTCCGAGACTGGATTCTGCTTGCACCCGCCCGCCGGCGGTGGGATGTTGCGCGCGCCCTTCGACATGGAATCCCACAAGGCGCATGCCCAAGACCACGCCGTTTCACTCCCGCGTCGAGCCGCTGAACCAGACCGGCATCTGGAAGCATTGGTACGGCTACCTGGTCGCGCCCCAGTACCAGTACTCGCTCAACGCCGAGTACTACGCCATCCGGAACTCCGTGTCGCTTCTGGATACGTCCCCACTCTTCAAGTATCGCTTCGCGGGAGACCGGGGCCGTGCCCTTCTGGAGCGCGTGCTTGCGCGCGACGTCGGTGCTTGCCGGGTCGGCCGTGCCCAATACACTTGCTGGTGCGACGAGCGGGGGTTCGTGATCCAGGATGGCGTGGTGATGCAGGTGGCGGAGGGGGAGTACCGTCTCACCTCCGCCGAGCCGACACTGCGCCACTTCCGATCGGTCACCCGGCAGATGGGCTTTCCTGACGACACCGTCGAAGAGATTTCCGACGACTTCGGGATCCTCGCGCTTCAAGGCCCGCACGCGTATGACGTGATCAGCCGGCTCACCGAAGCCGCGTCCCCGCTCAAATACTTCGGGGTCGCCCAGTCCACGGTAGCGAGCTGCGAGGTGACGGTCTCGCGCACGGGCTACACGGGAGACCTCGGCTACGAGCTGTGGATCCGGTCCGAAGACGCCGAGACCGTCTGGGACGCCCTCGCGGCAGCGGGAAAGGACTACAACCTCACCCCCATCGGAACGTCGGCCATGAAGATGGCACGCGTGGAAGCCGGCCTGCTCCTGCTGGGCGTGGACTTCAACACGTCACGGTACGCCTGGGTCGACGCGCAACGCGAGACACCGATCGAGCTCGGGTGGAGTTGGATGTTCCGCAAGCTCGACGAAGACCCGCGCGACTTCATCGGACGTCGGGCGATCGAGGCCGAGATCGCGAACCGGACAAGTCGCTGGAACACCGTGGGTCTCGCCGTCGACTGGCACGCGTACGAGTGTGCCTTCACCGAATCGGGCATCATTCCACCGATGCACGAGCTCTACACCGAGTCGACGATGAGCCTCTACCGCCGGGGCGGGAAGCAGTGGGACTACGCGGGCTACGCGAGCAGCTTCCTGGCGTCGACGTTGCTACGCCGTCCCATCGGCATCGCCAAGCTTCCACTCGATCTGACGGAAGAGGGCTCGGAGGTCGACGCCGAGATCACGGTCATCCGCCAGCCGAAGTACATCCTCGCTCGCGTGGAGCGACTCCCCTTCTTCAACCCGCCTCGGAAAACCGCGCTCATGAACGGAGGCGCCTCGTGACTGCCAAGCCGGAACGCTTCGACGCGATCGTCGTCGGGGGTGGGCACAACGGACTGGTCAACGGCGCCTATCTATCGAGGGCAGGGCTGAAGACGCTGGTACTCGAGCGCCGGCACGTCGTCGGCGGCGCGGCGGTCACCGAGGAGCTCGTCCCCGGTTTTCGGTTCACGACCTTCTCCTACGCGCTCAGCCTCGTGCGACCGGACATCGTGCAGGATCTCGATCTCGTGAAGCACGGCATGCTGGTCCACCCGCTCGTCAACACGTTCCACCCGGGGCTCGACGGTGAGCACATCCTCCTGGGCGCGGACGCGCACGCGAACTACCACGAGATCGCGCGGCATTCCGTCGAGGACGCCGAGGGTGCCAAGGACCTGAGCCACCGCGTGGCGCGTGTGTGTCGGGCACTCAAACCGTGGATGGACCGGATCCCTCCCAACGTGCTCAGCTCCGATCCGGCCGAGATCGCGGAGTTGGCCGAGCTGCGGGACTACATGACCGGGCTCGACTCCGAGGTTCGGGAGATGATGGAGCGGTTCGTGACGGCGAGCGCGGGCGAGATCCTCGACGAGTACCTGGATCACGAGCTGGTGAAGGGCCTGTTCGTGTCGAGCGGAATCATCGGTAGCAAGGTGAGTCCCCGCGACCGGGAGTCCGGGCTCGTATGGCTGTTCCACAAGATGGGTGACTTCGACGGCCAACCCGGCGCATGGGGCTTCCACAAGAACGGGAACGGCGGCTTCACTCAGGTTCTGGCGCGCGCGGTCGAGGCCTTTGGCGGAACGATCCGCACGAACGCCGGTGTCGAGCGCGTGCTCTACGACGACGGGCACGCGAGGGGGGTCGAGCTCGAAGACGGGACCCGCCTGGAGGCCGAGGTCGTGGTCAGCGCACTCGATCCTCGACAGACGTTCATGCGGCTGGTCGATCCCTCCGACCTGCCGGCGGATCTCGTGAGCCACCTGGAGGCGTACAAATTCCAGGGCAGCGCGGCGAAGGTGAACTTTGCGCTTTCCGGCCTCCCGCGCTTCCCGGGTCTGGACGGTCGAGAGGACATCTACCAGGGCTTCACCAACATCGGGCCCACCATCCCGTACCTGGAAGAAGCGTTCGCCGACTGTCGGGCCGGCCGCTTCAGCCGCCGCCCGTTTCTGGACAGCTGCATCCAGTCCACGATCGACCCGGACATGAGCCCGCCCGGAAAGCACATCATGTCGTGCTTCGTCATGTATGCGCCGTACCACCTAGCGCAGGGTGACTGGGACACCGAGCGCAGCAACCTGGGGGACACGGTTCAGGAAACGCTCGAGGAGTTCTTCCCCGGCTTCGGAGACCTGGTTCTGCATCGAGAGATCGTCACGCCGCTCGACATCGAACGCCTGATCGGGCTCACCGAGGGCAACATCTTCGCCGGCGAGCTCTTCGAGTCCCAGCTCTTCTTCAACCGTCCGGCCCCGGGCTGGAACCAGTACCGGACGCCCATCGAAGGCTACTACCAGTGTGGCTCCGGTACGCACCCCGGCGGATGCGTGTCCGGGGGGCCTGGTCGGCTGGCGGCGCTCCGGATTCTGGACGATCGCCGGAGGTAGAGCGCGGGCCCGAGGGAGACGGGATCATTCGGGACCAAACCCGTCTGGGCGCCACCCCGCGGGAGAGAACCGCCAGCGAGCTCCTAGCCCGCGACCGGTTCGGCCTCGCGCCTCAGAGGCGCCTCCGGCGCCCTATCCACCCCGGGCCGGATGTTGTAGCGGTACCCGATCCAAATGAGCCCCAAACCGAGGAACTCCATCACATACAGAACCTCGGTGTGCCCCATGCGGGTCGCCATGCCCCCGATGCCGGGTAGGAGCGCCCCCACCGCGATGAAGCAGTTGCCGATGAAGCGGTGACGGGCGTTCGGGTCCGACCTGAAGCGCCAGGCGGACACGACGGCCCCTCCAATGAGGAAGATCGCCGCGTACGTGTTGATGAAAGGGCTGAAGAGCCGGGCCCGACGCCACTCCATCACCGACCCGGTGAGGCGGTGTGCCTCGACCGCGGCGTAGTCGATCGGCGACAGGATGACCACGGTCGACGCCACTGCGATCACGGCGATCAGGATCATCGCCATCCGGTCCGCGACCCTGCGGGAGAACATGAGGTACACCGTACCCTGCGCGAGTGGCGCTCCGCCGAGAAGGGCGCCGGAGATATACCAGCTCCTGAAGACGAGCTCGTTCCAGCCGAAGAGCGTCGTAAGCGACTCCGTCAGAGTCCCTACCCCGTACAGAGCGATGCCCAGGGCCCACCAGTACAAGTGCGGCGCCGGCTTCCGATGCCGCCAACGCCTGAACACCACCGGGGCGAAAGCGATCGCCATGACGGTGGTCCCGATCGGGATGTAGTGAACGAAGCCGGGCATGTGGAGGGTCTCCCGTCAGGCGAAAGCCCGGCGGGCGGCCCGAAGGCCGCCCGCCGGCTCGGAGGTCAGAAGGACACGTTCCAGGTCAGCGTGAGGTTCCGCTTCGGCTCAGGCCGGAAAAACCCGATGTTGCTGAACTCGGCGTAGAGCGTGTTGGTGAGGTTCGTCAGCGCGATGTTCAGGCCGTGCGTCATCCCGGAGTCGGACTGCCACACCGTCACGCCGCCGCGCAGGTTGAGCACCGTGAAGGAGGGCATGATGTCGCCCACGGGGTTGTCGTCGCCGAAATCGACCTCGAGCTGGTCACCGTTATGCCGGAGGTCGCCGGACACCCAGAAGCGGTCCGCGCCATCCTGAAAGCGGAGGGCGCCGGTGTACTTCGACGAAAAGCTCTCGCCCACCGGATTCTCGACGTCGAGGAGGTTCTCGGAGTCCATCCGAGTGTACGTGCTCGCCACGGAGAAGCCGGAACCGAGATCGACGTTCCCGGCCAGCTCGATGCCCCGAAAGAGCAGCTCGTCCACATTCGTGTTTTGGAACGCGGGAAAGCCACCCACTTCGGTGCCGAGCGACTGGATGCGGATGCCGTTCTTGATCTTGTTGCGGAAGCCGAATGCCTCCAGGGCGAAGGGCCCGGACCGGAACCGCATGCCCAAGTCGATATTGACGCTGGTCTCGGGTTCGAGATCCGGGTTGCGGACCTGATAGCCACTTCCCTCGGGTGTAGCACCGTCGAAGAAGCGCTCGATCAGGTTGGGAGACCGGAACGCCCGCCCCACGGAGCCCACGAGCGTGACCTCGTTGGTAAGCCTGAACAGGCTATTGAGCGCTGCCACAACGGTGGCGTCGGTGATGCTCACCGCCTCCTGATCCTCCAGACCCGCGGTGGCGAACGTCTCAGCCTTCACGTGCTGCCACCGCGCGCCGGCGACGAAGGAGAGCCGGTCCGTGGCCTCGATCTCGGCCTGGGTGAAGAGCCCCGTGCTGAGATACGTGGCCGCGGGGAGCTGGGGCGTGTCGTCGGTCGTCTCGATCGGCGCGGGACCGAAGCCAGTCATGGTCGTGACGGTCTGGTCCGTCCCGTTGGCACGGTCGCGCCACAGGTCGACGCCGTACGTGAAGAGCAGCCCGCCGACCGCGAGCTTGCGCGCCTCGGCACGCATGCCGTACGAGCGGATGTCGGTCTCGTTGAGGGTGTTGATCGCCATCGTGCGTCCCGGCCCGATACCGAACGGACCGACGCCGAAGTTGAGCTGGCGGTCGTTGTCTTGGCCGTATGCCAACAGCTCGAACTGATCCGCGAGCACGGTGCCGAGCTCCTGACCGCGATATCCGCCGGAGAGCTTCGTGAAGTCCTGGAAGGGATACGTGATATCGATCGGAGTCCCCGCCGGATCGTAAGCCGCGGGATCGACGGACCCGAAGCCCGACTGATCCGCCTCGTACCGCTCGAGCTTGCCGAACACGGAGTGCTTGCCGCCGGGGTCGAACCCCAGTCGCAGGTCGAAGCTCTGGTCCTGCGTGCCCGAGCCGTTCACGATCACGTCGTCGGCGAGCGTAATGTTGCCGAACGAGCCGGCGGGCGCCTGATACGCGTCGGCGTCCCGGTACGTCCCACCGGCGCGGATGGTGAACGCGTCGAAGCGGCCGTAGACGCGCGCCGAGACCGCTCTCTGGTTTTCCACGCCGCCGTAGCGGAGGTTCGCAGTTCCGTGCAGGCCGTCGGCGCGGGGCACACGGGAGATGATGTTGACGACGCCGCCAATGGCGTCGGAGCCGTAGAGCACGGAGGCCGGTCCGCGGACGACCTCGACGCGATCCACGCCGTTGACGTCGACCAAGGCGGGCAACTCGCCGAAATCCTGCTGACGCCTCGAATTGTTGAGCCGCATGCCGTCGGCGAGCAGGAGAATACGCTGACCCTTCTGGCCGCGGATCTGAGGTCGACCCTGGTTCACACCCACTCCGGCCACGTCGAGCCCGGGTAGGTTGCGGAAGAGATCACTGACCGTATTGGGGATCAGCTGGACCAGGTCCCGGCGCTGGAGCACCGAAACCGGACGTGGCGTGCGTGAAAGCTCGCGGGGCCCTCGGGTTGCGGTGACGACGATTGGGTCGACCTCGTAAACGAGCGTCGTGTCCCGCGCCTGCGCGGAATTTTGAGTTTGTGCGGCGACCAACGCCGGCACGCTAAGTGCACCGGCCGTCAGAGCGATAAGCAGCGAACGCATGGCAGATCTCGACATGAGAGAAGGTCTTGATGATGCCAAGCTAGAAAGGGCCGAGCGCCGCGGTAATTCGGTCTACTACGTCGTCACGGGTGGGGGAAACCACGTAAGGCCACGCCCCACAAGGGGCCGGGCCCGAATTCATACCGCCTGGCGCCTCACCCGCGCGCCGAAGCATCCGGGTTCGCGCTTGCGCCCCAACGCACGAAGCGCGGGCTGTCTCGCTACGCGGGTCAGGGCATCCCTCGGCGCGCTCGCAGAGCCCGAGCGTCAGGTGACCTGGGCCGCCGGACGACCGCGGATCCAAGCAATGACTTGGTCAATCGCATCGTCGTCCAGATAGATCCCACTGTGCGCGAGGCCCTCGCCCGACCCAGCACCCACGAAGATCTGCGTCGGGCTGGTGCCGAGGGGTGCCGCCTCGACGGTCGTGGACGCAAAGTGGTTCCAGAACATGGCGTCGAGGCCGAACGGAATCGCCGAGAACAGGAGGCCCAACAAACCGAGGAGAGACGCAATACTGAACGCGATGTAGACGGCGAGGACCGCCATTATGGGCGCGGCGATCATCGAGAACAGAAGGGTGTCTTGCTCAACCCGTAGCAAATCACCGAGGAAGTCGTCGTAAATGAGTTGACGTTCCAGCGAGTAGTTCCGCGCCAACCATACGAGGAGCAGCGTCAGGACGGCCAGCTTCGCAGTCAGGAGAATGAAGCGAGCTGTGCGGGACCGGCCGGCCCCACCGCTGTGATTCGCAGACCGACTGAGAAGAAAGCTCCGCGCGGATCCCAGCGCCTGGATTATCCTGTTCTGTGCGTAGGAAAAGAACTGAGATACGACCAAACCCATGGATGCCTCGTCGCCCAGGGGCCGGACGACCAAGAGTCTGTCCATGACGGATTTCTCCGGCTGCAATCGATCCAACTCGGCGTCGAGAATTCGCTTTCGCTCGGGTTCATCCTTCCCGCGCAACGAGAGGCGCAGGAGCCTCAGGAAGCGGAACTCACGACCTCGGTACAGCGTGGCGGAAATGGCGGTGGCGATCAGCCATCCGACGAAGAGTACTCCAAGGAATATCGCGTTGGACCACTCCCTGAGTCCTAGGAACTGAGCCTGCGCTGGGCCCTCGGTGAAGACCGAGTAAAGGATCATGGCCAGAGCGAACACGAGAGTGAATTTGACCGATACTCGAATCACCGGCGGGAGCGGCCTCGGCCGGAGAGCCACGAACGGCGTCGCAAGCGTGATGACCCCCGCAAAGCGATCCCCAAGGACGTCGCGCATCCCCTCCTCGCGGTTCGGGGCTTTCATCGCATACAGCGCCACGTTGCCCCCGTGGCTGTGGGCAGCGACGAAATGCTGGGCTCCCGGGAACTGCTCGAGCAGCTGTCGCAGGTGCGTAGCGAGCTGTTCGCCTGCCGCCAATCGAGCCGTATGGCTGTTGGCCCCGCTCCAGCAGAAGCGACTGAGTCTCGTATTCGGTAGCTGATCCAGCAGCTTCGCGCTGAACGTCTCCTGGTCACGCATCCACTCGGCATGCCGGGCAAACGTCCCATGCACGAGTGTGACGACCCGCTGGACCGCGGCTGCTTCCGCCTCGGACGGCATGTCCACGACGGTGGAGGCTGAACAGGGTGTGAGGACCCGGCCCTCTACGTAGAAACCTGGGCAGTCCGTCTCGCGGAGACTCCTCTGTCGAGTACGAAGGGTCTCGGCAAGGAACAGGAGAGCCACCGCGCCCGGGAGGGCGAGCACCGCGGGAAACCAATCGATCTTGTTTTCGGCAAGAGGGATGACGGCCACCGCGACAATGAGCCCCAGGGTCGCAAGGAAGAGAACCACCGACCCCAGGAGAACGAAAATGTGGAAAACGCGGCGAAAGAGAGCACGCATACCGCCTCCTGTCGGGGGTGGGCACGAAGATTGGACCCGGCGCATTCACAGAGTAATGCCCCTTGCCGTGGCTCGGCCCGCCATCGTGGGCGAAGGTACCCGCCGCAGGGCGCGGGTAGCAACGCGAAATGGTACCAGAGGGGCCCGGGCCGCTTCGCGACCCGGGCCCCCTCTCCCTTCAGCCTGCCCCGACGCGCATGGCGCGCCGGAGCACGTGGCTCTACTACTCCAAAGCGAGCACGTCCGAGTCGATCCCCAGACCCGGCACCAGCTCTCCCGGCTCCGTGAGCGGGATGATCTCCTCGTCGTAGTACGACTGCTCGACCATGAACTCGACGTTGGAGTACCGGTGGATACCGGTTCCAGCCGGGATCAGGTGGCCGATGATGATGTTCTCCTTCAGACCCTTGAGCTCGTCTCGAGCACCGCGGACAGCGGCGTCGGTGAGCACCCGGGTCGTTTCCTGGAAAGAGGCAGCCGAGATGAAGGACTCGGTCGTGAGGCTCGCCTTCGTGATCCCGAGCAAGAGGGGCTCGCTACGGGCGGGCTTGATGCCCTCCTCGATGGCGGCACGGTTGACCTCCCGGAACTCGGTCCGATCGACGTTCTCCCCTTCGAGCAACTGCGTGTCTCCGGAATCGGTGACGCGCACCTTCTGCAGCATCTGACGAACGATCACGCCGATGTGCTTGTCGTTGATCTTCACGCCCTGGAGTCGGTAAACCTCCTGGATCTCGTTCAATAGGTACTCCTGAACGGCCCGGGGTCCCCTGATCGCCAAGATGTCGTGCGGATTGACCGGCCCCTCGGAGATGCGGTCGCCGGCCCGTACGATATCGCCCGTGTGGACGCGCATGTGCTTCCCGACCGGCACGTCGTACGTCCTCGGCTCACCGTTCTCGGGTGACACGTGGATTTGACGCTTTCCGCGCTTGATGTCGCCGAAGCTGATGCTGCCGTCGATCTCGGTGATGACGGCCGGATCCTTTGGACGGCGAGCCTCGAAGAGCTCGGCCACCCGCGGCAGACCACCGGTGATGTCGCGGGTCTTGTAAACCTCGCGGCTGATCTTGGCGATGGTGTCTCCAAGCTCCACCTCTTCCCCATCGTGCACCGTGAGCTGTGCACCGACCGGCACGATGAACTCGCGGAGCTTTTCGCGCTTCTTCGTCTTCTTACGAATGACGATGGTCGGGTGGAGCTTCTTGTCACGATCCTCGATGATCGTCATCTGACGACGACCCGTGGATTCGTCGAGCTCCTCGCGCATCGTCACTTCCTCGACGATGTCCTGGAACTCGATCACTCCCTTGGAGTCGGCGACCATCGGCTCGGAGTAGGGATCCCAACTGAAGAGCATGTCTCCAGACTCGATCTCCTGACCCTCTTCGATCGTCAGCGTCGCGCCGTATGGCACCGCCAGTCGGCTCCGAACCGCGCCCTCTGGCGTCTTGAGCAGAATCTGACCCTCGCGAGACGTGACGATCCGCTTCTCGTCCGGCGTGTCCACGACGGTGACGCGCTCGAGCCCGACGACACCGTCGATCTTGGACTTCCGCTGCGTCTGTGCAGCGATTCGCGACGCCGTACCACCGATGTGGAACGTCCGCAGCGTGAGCTGCGTGCCTGGTTCGCCGATCGACTGGGCGGCCAGAATCCCGACCGCTTCGCCGACGTCGACCGTCTTCATGGTGGCGAGGTTTCGACCGTAGCACGTCTGGCAGAGCCCGCGCTTCGACTCACACGTGAGCACCGACCGGATCTTCACCATCTGAAGGCCCGCGTCTTCGATCGCCTCGGCCATCTCTTCGTTGATGAGCGCCCCGTTCTCGACGATGAGCTCACCGTCGATCGGATCGTAGACGTCCTCGAGCGCCACGTTTCCGACGATGCGGTCCGCCAGCGG
>JAOTVL010000098.1 GCA_029863525.1 Gemmatimonadota bacterium | reverse complement strand
CTCGGCGATGCCCCGGAGCGTGTCCTGGTCGATCAGCACGATGCCTCCGCACGCCTCCGAGAAGAGATCGGGCGAGGCCCCGCGCCGGACCTCATCCTGCCGGGACGAGCGGCGCTGGCTCCAACTCCTTCGCACGCTCTTCGCCGGCCGCGCCGATCCGGAGGGCGACGACCATCCAGAGGACCGCGGCCGGTGCGGCGATGAGCGCGATGGGCCCGATCGTGAGTCCCACGAACGCCAGCCCCGCGTAGATCCAGCCGCTCACCAGATCCCCGCCGCGGTAGACCGCCGCGTCGATGAACGCCTTCGACTTGTACTTCTCTTCCCGCGATACCACGGTGAAGAGCACTTCGCGCGCGGGCTTAGCCAGACCGTATCGGCCGGAGCGGTAGAGGACCTGCACCACGACCAGCGTCCAGAGCGTCGGCCAAACGCCCAGCGCGACGAAGCCGCCCGCGACGGCAAGCGGCACCAGGGCCAACGTGACCGCCACCCCGAGCCACTTGATGATCCTCGCGGTCAGGTACACCTCGAACAAAATCGTCAGGACGTTCACGACGATGTCGATCTTGGCCAGGAACGCCGTCCGCTCGCCGCGGTCCGTCATCGCGGCGTACACGAGGTCCGATTGGGCGAAGTACAGAATTGTGGACGCGAACGTCATGAGCGCGATGAACGTCGCGATACCCAAGAGATAGGGAGACGCGAACACCGCCTTCATGCCGCTGAGCGCATCACCGGAAAGAGGCTTTTCGGCCTCGGCGCGTCCCCCGAGCGAGCCCGTCCCGAAGTTGCGATGCAGCCTTCCGGCGAACCACGAGGCAACTTCGAGGGGCGCGCACGAAATGAGGAGCAACGTGAAGACCGGAACCTCGGTCGCCAGGACCGCGGTCACGGACGAACCGACGATCGCTCCGACCGAACTTCCGATGGCGATGAATCCGAAGAGCCGCTTACCCTGATCGTTGGTGAAGCAGTCGGCCACCAAGCCCCAGAAGACGGTCACCACGAAAAGCGCGAAGACGCTGGTCCAGACGTAGAAGACCCGGTCGATCCACGGGCGTGCGGCCTCCGGCAGGAAGACGAGGCTCGCCCAAAAGCCCACGAGACACGCGATGAAGAAGCGATTCGCGAACGGCACGAACACGCCGCGTGGGTAGCGCGAAGCGACCCACGAATAGCCCTGGACCGCCAGGATCATCACGAAGAAGACCACGGTCCAGAGAATCTGGAGATTCCCTCGGTCCGCCGCGGAGATCTCGTCGCGCACCGCGCGCAGGATGTAGTACGCGAACATGATGAAGAAGCCGTACGCCGCGGCCAGCAGCATGCCCCGGAGCTCCCGATCGTCGCGGAAGTCGACGGCCCAGCCGATCAGTGCCTTGACCATGACCTAGCCCTGGCTCTCGTGCCAGGCGTCGAGCACCTCTCGCTCCCGCTCGCGACTCATCCCGAAGCGGCGGTTCGCCCTGTCCTCGGCAGGCCGCGTCTTGTCCCACGCCAGCGTGTCGGCCGCCGTCACCGTGAGTGGCCGATACGTGAGTCCGGCCGCGACGGCGTCGCTCACGTCGACGAACATGAGCGGATCGCCCGGAATCCACGCGGGAAGATCACTCCACGGTGCGACCCCCTGCTCCTCCAGGAACCCCTCGGGCACCCAAGTGAGATCGTATGAACCGTCCGTGGCCGCGCCGATTTGATCGAGCATCGACCCCATCGAAAGACGCTCTCCGGGTCCGGTCGCGTTGAAGTCACCGGTCGTACCGCTTTCGGCGAGCCGCACGATCCACTCGCTCAGGTCACGCTGGTCGATGATCTGGTTGGCGTGGTCCGGGTCGCCGGGCGCAAGCACTTCCCCGCCCTCGTCGAGGCGAACGGGCCAATACGTAAAGCGATCGGTGGGATCACCCGGGCCGACGATCAGGCCAGGACGGACCACGGTGGCACGGTCCGGGAACGCGCGGTGCACGATATCTTCGCTCAGGGTCTTCATGAGGCCGTACGGCGCGTCGTCCCCGTCTGCCCATCCCTCGGGGCGCGGCACCCGGGGGTGGTCCTCGTCGACCGCCGGCTCCCTGAGCACTCGATCGGCGTTCTCCCAGCCGAAGCCCTCGAGGTCGTACGCGGAAATCGACGACACGAAGACATAATGATCCACCGCGTCCGCCAGCAACTCGGTGCTGGTCTGCACCCAGCGATAGTCCTGCGTGTTGTTGTCGAGTACGACGTCCCACGTGCGACCTTCGAGCGTCGTGTGGTCGTCGTTCCGGTCCCCGATGAGATGCTCGACCCCCGCCGGCAGCTCGGCGTTGCTCCTGCCCCGTGTGAAGATCGAGACCTGGTGCCCCCGCTCCACCGCGTACCGCACCATGTGCGGCCCGATGAAGCCCGTCCCGCCGAGGATCAGGATCCGCTTGGACGCAGGCGTCGAAGGGCCGCTGTCCTCATTGGCCTGCGAGGAGCATCCCGCACCGCCAAGCGCGAGCCCCGCGCCCACCACGCCCGCGGTCTTCAGGAAATCCCTTCGAGTCGGTGTCATGACTGCCTACCTGAACCGTGAGAGTAGAACGGCGACGTGCCCTGTGAGCTGCCAGGACCGATAACGCATGGACACGAAGTCGCCGGAATACGCGTTCATCAGCCCCTCGAAGACCCGGGCCTCGACGCCGAATGTACGTTCTCCACCCAGCGCGATGTCGAGCCCGGCACCTGCGACAACGCCGAAGACCGATGCCCCTTCCTGCCTCAGGACGGTTGCCAAGCCGGCGTCCAATCGGCTCCGAACCAACAGGTCCACCGCCGGTCCGGACGCGACGAATCCGTTCACGCGGCCCGCTCCCGCGCGGAGCGTGGGGCGAACGCTCAAGGAGAGATAGTCGGACCGAACCGCTCCTTCGACCGCACCGGAGCCGCCATCGCCGATGACGTCCCCGCCTCGCTGAGTGTACGTCCCTTCCGCCTGTACGGAGAGCCAGCCTCTCGTCGTCGAGGCGTCGACGAAGAAGCCGAGCACCAAGCCACCGACCCGGTCGACGGTCTCGACCGGAGACCATCTCGGCTCCGAGCCCGAGTAGCCCGCCACGACCCCGACCATGGGTCCCTGCTGCGCCCCGGCCGCGAGTGGGACGAGCAGGAGCATCAGTCCCAGGGCGAACCCCCATCGCTCAATCGTGCGGGTGGCTCGCATGATGCTCGCGTAGAAGATCGCGTCCGAAGTCGTTTCCGAACTCGCGCCAGACGGAGTGGATGTGATTCGCTCCGTTCTGTGTGTTGTCGTACTCGATGAGAAAAGTCGGACCTTGCACCCGATAGTAGTGGGGCTCACCCGCCTCGACGCTACCCGCCCACGCGAACGACGTGCGTCGGATCTCTCCATCGGCGATGCGGGCGAAGCGGACTTCGGAGATACCGTCCGCCATCATCCCGGTGTACACAGAGACCAAGTCGAGCAGCAGTGCCCGCTGATCGTCGGTCATGTCCGAGAAGCCGAGGCCACGCGGCGTGAGCCGGTCGATCTCCAATTCGGCCCCCGTGACGATGTCGCGCGGTGCCTCGGCCTGAATCGTCGCGACCGCCCGTTGACCCGCATCGAGGGCGAGCATCAGCGCGCGCCCGGCGTCCTCGCGATCGCCGAGGACCCTGCGGCCCCGCTGTGGCCCGTCCCGCACTTCGGCGGGGTTCGCACCGGCGAACGCCGGCGCCGCCACGACGATCGAGCCGTCGACGACGGTGAAATGCAGCGAAAGGTGGTGCCCTTCGAATCGCCATGCCCAGGGAGCGCTGTCGGAGGGGGTGCCGAAGAACGAGAACAGGTACTCGTCGCGGTCCCGCGCGAAGCGCCCTCCGCCCTCCAGCGCGAGGAGTACGTCCTCGAGCTCCATGATCTGCGTCGCGGTGAGATACCCCCGCTGGCTCAGCGACGCGCGCAGCAGCCCGTGCGCCAGGTCGCGCTGCGACGGCGTCAGATCCGCGATCATGAGTCCATGGCGCTCGAACATCTCGATGGGAATGAAGTGGAAACGAGTTCGCTCGTCCGATTCGAGTGGGAAGGTCGCGGCATCCCGCTGAGCACCCTCGAGCGACGCGAGAAAGCGCTCCGCCGCGGCCGTCATGGCAGCGGCGTCCCGATGCTCGCTTCCCGGAGCGAGGTCCGCGGCCACGGCGACTCCCACGACACCGAGCGCGCTTGCACTCACGAAGAGCAGGAGTCGTCTCCACCCAGCGAGTGTGGCGATGCGCATGGCCGGCCTCTGGTCCGAGAGATCGCATCCGGTCCGAGCGACCGGGTTCGCGGTACCGCGGATCATGACGGGCGCGAGGACCCCCGGCAACCGCGCGGGGACCGAATGAGGCCGGTAAGAACGCGGCCCGAAGCCCGTACGCGATTCGGGGGATGTCCGGAGACGGGCAGCCCCGTACTTTCCTCAGCCCACTCAGCAAGGAGGTTTCATGATCCGTCGATTCTCGATGGCAGCCCTCGCCTTCCTGCTCGTGCTCCCGATCGCGGCGCACGCTCAGGACGACTTCATGATGAGGGTTGATCGAAGCACGAACGCGGCCGACCCGGACGATGTCCCCGACGTTACGATCACCCCGGCCGACGGCGGCTTCCAGGTCAACACCGGACCCGCCGCAATCATCTGGGAGGCCGACAACATGGCGTCGGGGGAGTACACGCTCTCGGCGAGGTTCACGCTGCTCGAGCCGAGTGGTCACCCGAACTACTACGGTCTCTTCTACGGTGGCGGGGCGCTCGAGGGCGAGCGACAGAACTACATGTACTTCCTGATCGCCCAGAACGGGACGTACATCGTCAAGCACAGGGCGGGGAACGAGACCGTGCACGACGTCCAGGGTCGCACGGCCAGTGACGCCATCGTGACCCCCGGCGACGACGGCACGGCGGTGAACGACCTCGAGGTACGGGTCGGAGCGGACGAGACGGAGTTCGTCATCAACGGGCAAGTCGTGTTCACGGCGCCGAAGACCGGCATGGCCGGACGGACGGACGGCCTATACGGCGTGCGGATCAACCACGTGATCCCCGGCGTCCTCGTGCAGGGCCTCGAGGTCGCGCACTGAGCTCCAGGGTCCACGTCGAGGGCTGACTCCTCGCGGGAGGTCGACGTGACGAAGCCCGGGTCGCCGTGCGGTGGCCCGGGCTTCATTCGTCCTCGGCTCCGTGCGGAGATGAGGCGCTCGGCCAGACCCGCCGCCCCTAGCTCAACGTCGCGTCGAGCAAATCGGCGTTGAAGCCCACGACGATCTTCTTGCCGACCCTCATCGCGGGGGCGCGCAGCTTGCCACTTCGTCCCAACATCATGGACAGGAGCTCGTCGTCGTTCGGTCGATCGGTGCGCAGATCGACGTGCACGATCCTCTTCCCCTTCGCGACGTACAGCTCTTGCATCCCGTCGAGGACGGAGAGGGCGTCACGGCCCTCGATGGGATCCTTTCCGGCGCTCTGCACCGTGCCGTCTTCGATGCTGTTCTTCGCAAGAAACTCTTGCGTGCGTTTGCAGCTGGTTCAGCCAGGGCGGTGGTACCGCCACTCCAAGCGATCGGTCATTCGATCTCCGTAGATCGTTTTCGCAGGATGCGTCCTACGACGGCTACCCGCGACGCATCGGTTCGTGTCTACGACTCGAGCCTGGGTGTGGACGCCGGCTCGGCGAGCTCCGCTCTTCGGGCGATCGCGACCGATCCCGAGGCGAACGTGCCGCCGAGTGAGGCCGTTACCGCCATCGCACCCAGCACGTCCCGGATCGTCGTGCCGACCTCGAAGAAGCCGAGCGCCCCGAACCCCAAGGGGACCATCGCGGAGCCGAGTATGCCCCACAACGCCACGCGCTGCAGCGAGAGGTCGCGCAGCGTACGGCTCCCTTCGCCGAGAGAGAGCAGCGTGCCGAAGCCGATGCCAGACACGAGGCCATACGCGCCCATTCCAAGCATCCACTCCACAACCGGATCGCCGAGCGGCACGCCGGTGACCGTACCGATGACCGCGCCGATCATCCCGCCGATGGCTCCCCAGAGCAGACCCCAACTCGCCCCCACGCCGAACAGTCCGCGGATGCGCGTGAGGACGGTCCGAGCCTGCACCTACTTTCCGCCCTCGACCGTAGCGATCGCCTCCGATCGTCCGTCCACCATCGTTTCACCGTCCACCATGACATGGACTGAGGTCCCGGCCTGCCCCGGGTACCGCGGGTCGAGCCCGTCGACGACCACCGTGACCGCACGCTCGATTCCGGTCGATGTGGCTGCCCAGCCCGTGATACTCGCCCAACCGTCGACGATCTGGAGCAAACCGAGCGCCGTCATCGTGAGGTCCGTCTGGTCGATCGTGAGTCCGATCAAACCCCTCGCGCTGTGGGCGGACCCCTCCTGGGCGATCGAGACCGCAACCCGGGCATTCCCGACCCCGCCGGTGAACGAAAGCGATCGATCCCCTTGGAGGGATAGGGGTCGGGCCGCCATGTCGGGCGAGCGGCGGAGCACTTGGCCGCCCTGCTCTCCGGTCACCACGCCGTCACGGAGTGCCCAGCGTCCGTTCACGAGCACGTGGACGATCCCGTCCGGTCGCGCGGTCGGGTCAGCATAGGTCGATCTGTCGAGGACCGCGGCTGAATCGAAAACGACCAGATCCGCCGCCATTCCAGGCGCAATGAAGCCACGGTCCACGGATCCGATGGTCACGGCCGGCAGGCCGGACATCTTCCGGATCGCCTCCTCCCAGCTCAGGACACCCTCGTCCCGAACGTACCGGCCCAGGACACGAGGAAAGGTCCCGTAGCCTCTCGGGTGGGATCCGCGACCCGTCGATGCGTCACAGTCGCACGCGATCGACGTCGTCGGGTGGCGCAGAATCGCGAGGAGATCGTCCTCGCTGCCGAACCGCAGGATGGCCGACGGGCTCTCCCCCTCCTCCTCGAGAATGCGCACGACGGTCTCGCCACCGGAAGACGCACCCATTTCCGCCATCACGTCGGTCAATTCGCGTTGCGTCTGAGGCAGGAACACGCCGGTCGAGCCACCGAAGCGCGCGTCGAGCGCTTCATTCGACTCGGCCACGATCCTCGCGCGCAGATCCGGCTCCGCGAATCGCCCGACCATGGCGTCCCGGCCTCCCTCCTGAGCCCACCCCGGTATGATCAGCGCCGCCAGCGAGGTCTGCCCCGCCAAGTACGGATAAGCGTCGGCCGCCGTGTACACGCCACGCTCGGTCGCGGCATCCATCATCGCGAGCACGGCGTCGGACGATCCCTGCTCTCGGCCCTGGATCTTCATGTGGGTGATCACCGGCATGAGGCCCGTGGCCTCTCCGATCTCGATCGTCTCTCGCATGCCGACTCTCGAGCTGAAGCCGGTCTCCGGCCTCAATCGGTCATGGTTGGTGAAGACCGTGCGCCAGGGGCTCAGGTCGCCGAGCGCCCGGGTGACCTCGGAGACGCTGGCAAAGTACGCCGGCTTGTAGTCTAGCCCCGCCGAGACACCCCACGCGCCCGCCTGGAGGCCCGCGACGACCAAGCCCTGCATCTCCTCCAACTGCTGTGCGGAAGGGCGCGTGTCGTCGGGTCCGTTGATCTCCGACCAAATCGAATTGAAGCCGACGTTCACACCGACGTTGATGGCCAATCCTCCGGCCTCGGCTTCATCCAACTGAGCCGAGACATCGATTGGCCCACCGCCATCGGCGTTGAGGATCGCGGTCGTCACGCCTTGAACGAGGAGGTTCTCCGCGGTCGGCAGCCCCTGCAGACGGCCGTGGCTGTGCAGATTCACGAAGCCCGGCGCGACCATGAGCCCCGACACGTCGACTTCCTCGGCAGCCGTCATGTCGATGAGGTCGCCCACCCGCGCCACATGGCCGTCGACGATTCCGATATCGGCCTCGTATCGCGGTGCCCCGGTGCCGTCCAGGATCGTGCCCCCCTTGAGCACTACGTCGAAGTCTGGATCCGATGGAGCGCACGCCGTCATTGCCGCGACGAAGCACGCCCACGCATGTGCGCGCTTCAACAACGGCATGCCTCCTTGGCCACGATCGCCAGGATCACGACTCCGGGGAGCACGAGCCCGATCGAACGGATCACGCTCGTGCCTCGCACCTCGAGGACGCGGATGTTCTCGAGGAGCACGGCACCCCGTGACGCCGTGCCTACGATGGCTCCGGCGCGAAGCTGAGGTCCTCGGATGATCAGCCGCTCGCCGTCGGTCCGCGTGACACGGACCTGATCGGGCGGGTCGTCTTGGAACACCGCCTCGGCGCTGGTGCCCACGGGTTGCCAAGTGGCGCATCCACCCAGCAGCGCGACGAGCATGAGTGGGAAAAGGACACGCGAACGAGGAAAGCTCAAGCGAACCTCCGGGCAGGTCAGGAAACGAAGCCGACAATCTGGGTTGTCGACGCCTCGCCCGCGACCGCTGGATCAGCCGCCCGGTGCCAACGTCCAGGAGCAAAGGACGGCCCCCGACCGTGTCGAGGGCTCTCCTGTCGCTCAGCGATAGGCGAGGTCGACCACACCCTCGGTCAGCAGCGTGAAGGTGCGACCGTCCGGCGCTACGTCCCCGTCCGATCGCGGATTTCCACGGAAGGAGAACGTGCCGGAGATTCGCTCGTCGGCGATCGCCACCAGCACGAACTCACCCGGTGGGGAGAGCCGCTCGGTACTGAAGCCCTCGAAGTCGGGATTGCCCGGATCGGGATGGTAGAACCCGAAGAGGGTCCGTTGCGCGCCGGCCGCGTTCTGCACGGAGTACGTCGCGGGCTCGAGGGCGCCGGGCGATCCGCCGAGCTCGAGGATCAGCTCGGGCACCTCACGAGGGCACGCCGGGCATGGGCGCCAATGACCGGTGAGTCTGAGGGTGCCAGCGTCCACATCGAGATCGACCTCCAGATCGTCGAAGGTGCGGTCGACGCCATCCACATTTGCGGCTACCCTGCCGGTCCATGCGCCCCAGCCGTACGTTACGCAGTCGACCATCCTCGACACGCTTCGGAAGGACGCCGCTAGCCCCCCGGCATCCAACGAAAGCACCCCTCCCTCGACCGCCCCGTCGTACGACTCGGTGACGGAGATCGGGGTGCCGTCTCTCATGTCGAGACCGATGCTCAAGCGAGCTCCGTCCACCCGCCACGTCCCCGACTCCCTCGTGCAGGTCTCGGACGAGAAAGCAACCGAAAACCGCTCGAAGGAACCGTCGGCAGAAAAGTCGAGCGTCGTCTCCGACACCCCGTCCACAGTCGACTGCCACACGCCCGCGGGATCGAGCGGAGCCACCGCAACCTCTGTGACACCGCACGCACCGAGGACAACAGTTACGGCAAGGCACAACGCCGACCCGCCCCCTGCGACGTAGGAACGCTTCACGACTCCACCTCTAGCTCGATGATCTCCGGCTCCACAGCCCCGTCCTCGGCCACGAGCAGACGGCCGACGGTGACGGGCAGCCGGAAGCGCCGATGTCCGGCGGCGCCTGGATTGAAGAACAACACACCGCCACGCTCCGCGACCGTCGGTTGGTGCGAGTGGCCGAACACGACGGCGGCGAAGCCACCGCCCGCGGGATCCACGTCGAGATCCTCGATATCGTGCACCATGTATACGTCGGCACCCCCGAGCGAGAGCGCCTCGGTGGTCGGCAGAGCGTCGGCCCAGGAGCCACCGTCCGTGTTGCCACGCACCACGTGAACCGGCGCGATTTCCGAAAGTCGCTCGAGGATCTCGCGACCTCCGACGTCGCCCGCGTGCAGGATGGCGTCGCTCCCGGCCAGCGCCTCGAGCGCCTCGTCACGGAGCAACCCGTGGGTATCAGAGATCACGCCGATGGTGAACATCTTCTTCCCGACCGGAGGCTCGGAGGTGGACAGGTCCGTCCATCGTGGGCGGTCCATCGGCCGCCGATACCCGCGACCCGGCGGACATGTGCCACGCCGTAACGGTTGCTCGCCGACCCATGGGCGCAAAGGTTCCGATTCCGATCCCTCCTGCGCGCACACCATGGACCTCCCCTTCCACACGCTCGACGTCTTCACCGATCACGCCTTCGGGGGCAATCCGCTCGGCGTGTTCCCGAACGCCACCCACCTGTCCGCGGAGCTGATGCAGCGGGTGGCCCGGGAGATGAATCTGTCGGAAACGGTCTTCTTGGGGCCCGCGGAGACCGGGCGCGGCACCGCCCGTGTGCGCATCTTCACACCGGCTCGGGAGGTTCCGTTCGCGGGACATCCGACGGTGGGCTCCGCGATCTTTCTCGCCTCGGGCGGCGCCGGCGCCGACGCACCGGCCGATCGAGAGGTCACCGTGATCCTGGAAGAGAACATAGGGCCCGTCTCTGTCGTGGTTCGCTTCGCGGACGGGCGTCCGGTCTTCGCCAAGTTCACCACCGCGATGCTGCCGGAGCACCGTCCCTCACCCCACTCCTCCTCTGAGGTGGCCGCCTTGGTCGGCCTCGACATAGAGGACCTCGGGGGGACCGGACCCCAGGGCTCAGAGCTGGAGACCGAGATGGTCTCGTGCGGACTGGAATACTTCATCATCCCGGTCCGGTCCATCGACGCCGTGCGTCGTTCGACGCTCGACATGGCTCTCTGGAAGCGGATGCTCGAAAACGCATGGGCTCACCATGTTTATGTGGTCTGCATGGACGCCGAGGGAGCCGACGCGGACGTGAGGGTGCGCATGTTCGCACCAGGCTCGGGCGTTCCCGAGGACCCCGCGACCGGTTCGGCCGCGGCAGCCCTCGGAGGCTACCTGTCAAAGGCGGACGGCAGGCGGGAGGCGTCGATGGCCTGGACGCTGGAACAAGGCATCGAAATGGGGCGACCCAGTCTGCTGTATGTGGAGGCAGATCGGTCAGCCGGCGCCACGTCCGCGGTGCGCGTGGGGGGAAGCGCCGTCGCAGTCTCGCGCGGCACCATGACGGTTCCGGACGAAGCATGACCCCACGCGTCGTCACCCGGCACGTCCTTGGCTTGTGCCTGTTCGCGCTCGTCGCACCTGGACCGGCCCCGGTCGCGGCGCAGACGATCCTCGGGCGGGTGCTTGACCAAGACAGCGAACGCCCGATCGGGGGGGTGATTGTATCGCTCGTGGAGGCGGACGGGAGCGAGCGGGCTCGGGCCCTCGCCGACTCTTTGGGGCGGTTTCAAATCGGCCCCCCCGAGGCGGGAGAGTATCTCGTGGTCGCCGAGCGGTTCGGTTACTTCGAAACCCGTTCGCCGCTCATCGCGCTCGGTATGGAGGGCGAAGCGTCGCTGGAGCTGATGATGATCCCCGAGCCGATCGGACTCGAGGGCCTCGAGGTTTCCGTCGAGGAGCGTGCCTCCCAGGAGCTGCAGCAGTTGGGCCTCACGCCGAGCCGACTCGGGAACCGCTGGATCGACAAGACCCGGATCGAAGAGATCCCGGTGAAGATCGACATGGGGGCCATCCTGGAGCGAACGGCGCAGGCCAGCCTTCGGGTCATCCGACCGGAGAACCTCACACTCGGGAGTGACCCCATCGGCCTCTGCATTTCACTCCAGCGAGCGCGAACCGGCGACGGTCGAGGCACATGCTCGCTGATCGTGCTGAACGGAGTGCCGATCTCGGGCGAAGGAGCGCTCGACATCGACCCGAACGCGATCGAGAGCATCGCGATCCTCGAGCCGATCGAGGCGTCGACATTCTATGGCACGGCGGGTGGGTCGGGAGCGGTTCTGGTCTGGACCCGACGAGCACCGTAGGCTCAGGGAGAACCCCAACGGAGTCATCCCATGAAGCTCATTTGGCCCCTCGCCGCCGCCATTCTCGCCGGCTGCACCATCGCCGATGCGCCCGCTCAGGGCTCGCAGAGTCAAGAAGAGCCGTGGAACTGGTCCGAGGAGACCGTGCGGTCCGCGGTGAACCGGGTACGGGCCGGGCGCGACCTGAATCCCGACTCGTGGCCGGGGGGAGCCCGGGTCGCGGTCCTCCTCTCCTACGATGTCGACAACGAAACCGTGCAGGGACTTCGCACGGGCCAGGTCAGCATCGGTCCGCTCTCGCAGGGGCAGTACGGATCGCGCGTCGCCCTGCCCCGCGTCGTGGAGCTCATGAATGAAGAGAACGTGCCGTCTACGTTCTTCTTCCCCGCGTGGAGTCTCAAGCTCGCCCCCGAGCAAGCCGGGCTGATCCAGGAATCAGGGCTGCACGAGATCGCCGTGCACGGCTGGATCCACGAACTCAACACTTCGCTCGACGGACCCACGGAGGAGAGACTCCTCCGCCAGGCGGTGGAGGCCCTGGAGGAGATCACCGGAGAACGGCCGGTCGGGTACCGAGCCCCCTCCTGGAACCACAGCCCGAACACGCTGCAGATCGTGCGGGATCTGGGGTTCCTCTACGAAAGCTCCCTCATGGCGGACGATCGACCGTACGAGCTCGTTCAGGACGGTGTGCCGACCGGCGTGGTCGAGCTACCAGTGGAGTGGATTCTCGACGACGCCCCGCTCTTCAACCCACGCGGCGACAGCTACATGAACCCGCGCGACGTCATGCAGGTCTGGATCGACGAGTTCGACAAGGCGTGGGAGGAGGGCACGATGTTTCTGCTCACCATGCACCCGCACGTCATCGGCCACCGCTCGCGCATCGTCGCGCTCGAAGGCCTGATCGACCACATGCAGGCCAAGGGCGGAGTTTGGTTCGGCACGCATGCCGACGCCGCCCGGTACGTGCGTCAGCAGGCGGGTATGAGCGCGGATGGGCAGTGACGGTTTGCGGCGTATGTGTCCTCCGCGTGAGACCGCTCGCCACTTGGTCTCTCGTGAGGCCAACGGCCGAGTAGCGGCTCGCTACGGCGGGGGGTCGTTCGAGTCCCCCCGCCGAGTCTCCCGCGGTGGACACCCGCGCCGCTGACCGCCAGCTGAGCCGGCGCGGCCAAGGTCGGTGAACACAGTCCTGGCCGCACCGCGGCCCACGGACCCCAAGCGCGAGTAGATGAAGCGCTACCCGGGGCGTGGCGGATGGGCAGTGACGGTTTGCGGCGTATGTGTCCTCCGCGTGAGACCGCTCGCCACTTGGTCTCTGGTGAGGCCAACGGCCGAGTAGCGGCTCGCTACGGCGGGGGGTCGTTCGAGTCCCCCCGCCGAGTCTCCCGCGGTGGACACCCGCGCCGCTGACCGCCAGCTGAGCCG
>JAOTVL010000207.1 GCA_029863525.1 Gemmatimonadota bacterium | reverse complement strand
CTCCCGACGGGACCGAGATCGTTTACACGCGAGGTTGGGTCGACAAGATGAACGACCGCCGCGAGTCGTCCATCTGGATCATGAACGAGGACGGGTCGAGGAATCGATTCCTCGTCGATGGTTCGGGCCCCATTTGGTCCCCTGACGGGACGCGTATCGCGTACACCGCGTCGGGTGAGCCCGAGGGCTCGCAGATCTTCGTGCGATGGATGGACGACGAGGGCGCGACGAGTCAGGTCACGCGGCTCACGGAAAGCCCGAGCGGAATACGGTGGTCGCCGGACGGCGAGTCTCTCTCTTTCACCATGAACGTCGATGCGGAGCCGGCGTTCACGGTCTCGCCTCCGGGCCGTCCCGACGGAGCGACCTGGACCGACGGTCCGAGGGTGGTGACGCGCGCGGACTACCGACAGGATCGGGTTGGGTTCGTCGACGGAGGTTGGCAGCACATCTTCTTGGTACCGGCCAGTGGCGGAACGGCCCGTCGGCTCACCGATGGGGAGTGGAACCACTCCACCGGTGAATGGACGCCGGATGGCCAGGAGTTGGTGTTTTCTTCGCTCCGAACGGAAGACGCCGAGCTTTCGTGGCGCGAATCCGAGGTGTACTCGGTGAACGTAGCGTCCGGCGCCATTCGGCAGCTCACGACGCGGCGTGGCCAAGACTCGAGTCCGCTCCCGTCACCGCGGGGTGACCTCATCGCGTACCGCGGTGCGGATTTCCACACCGACACGTATCGGAACTCGGGCGTCTACGTCATGGGTCGCGACGGGTCCAACCCCCGGCTCATCTCTGGTGACTTCGATCGTCAGATCAACGGGATGCAGTGGGCCCACGATGGCAGCGGGCTTTACCTGACCGTCAGCTCCGAGGGCACACGGAACATCCACTTCTTGTCGGTCAGCGGCGGCGTTCGCGCTCTGTCGGACGGGGAGCACATGCTGGCGCTCAGCTCCTTCACCGACGCAGGACGAGGCGTGGGAACGTTCACGAGCCCCCACGTGCCTGCCGATATCGTGGCGTTCGACCTGGACGACCCGAGCCGACGGACGCAGCTGACCCGGGTGAACGACGATGTCCTCGGCGGCGTCACGTTCGGCGAGGTCGAAGAGATCTGGTACGAATCGGTGGACGGATTCCAGATCCAGGGCTGGATCATCAAGCCGCCCGACTTCGACGCGAACCGAGCGTACCCGCTCATGCTGTCGATCCACGGTGGGCCGCACGGCATGTACAACGTGGGCTTCAATTTCGGGTGGCAGGAGCACGCTGCGAACGGCTACGTCGTTCTGTACACGAACCCGCGCGGGAGCTCCGGCTACGGGAGCGCGTTCGGCAACTCGATCAAGAACGCATATCCGGGCAAGGATTTCGACGACCTCATGAACGGCGTCGATCTGGTGGTGGACCGTGGCTACGTCGACGAGGACAACATGTTCGTCTACGGTTGCTCCGGCGGCGGCGTGCTCACCTCGTGGGTTGTGGGCCACACCGACCGATTCGCCGCCGCATCCGCGAACTGCCCCGTGACGAACTGGCTCTCCTTCGTCGGCACGACGGACGGAATCGGCTGGTACCGGAACTTCGAGAACTTCCCTTGGGACGATCCCAGCGAACATCTCCGCCGCTCGCCGCTCATGTACGTCGGCAACGTCACGACGCCGACCATGCTCATGACCGGCGTGAACGACCTGCGCACGCCGATGCCGCAGACCGAGGAGTACTACGCGGCGCTCAAGGTCATGGGCGTGGAAACGGCGATGGTCCGCTTCAACAACGAGTGGCACGGTACCTCGTCCACGCCATCGAACTTTCTCCGCACCCAGCTCTTCCTTCGGAAGTGGTTCGAGATGCACTCGAGGGGCAGACCCGTAACCGACGGATGATTCGCGGGGCGGGCGGCTCGGCGCCGCCCGCCCCACCCGTCGGGCGGGGTCTTCCCTCGGTTCGCCGGCTGGATCAGCCGATCGACCGCTCGTACATGCGCCAGCGTTTGTAGGGTGTAAGCCCCATCGCCTCCAGGGGCGCGATCAACGCCTCGTTGTCGTCGAGGATCCACGAGGCCTCGGCGCCCTCGTAGCCGCGCTCCTGCGCACGACGCGCGGCTTCGTAGGCGAAGAGGGGGAAGAGACCGCGGTTTCGGTAGTCCGCCCGGAGCCCCAAGAGCACGATGCGACCGCGCCGGACCCGTGAGATCCGGGTGAGGAGCTTGACCACGTTGAACGGCCACAGCCGCCCGGACGGCATGTCCGACAGGACCTGGTTGATGTCCCGAGCGACCATCATCACCCCCACCATCTCCCCGTCCACCTCGGCGACGAACGAGACGTCCGGAACGATCACCCGCTTGAGATCCCTCGCCGTGTGCCAGAACTCGTCCCAGCCGGGCGGCACGAAGCCCCAGTTCCCCTGCCATGCCTGGCAGTAGAGCTCGAGCGCTTTGCGCGCCTCCTCTTGCAGCGAGTTCAGGTCGAGCCGCCGGAAATGGACACCGCTTCGCCTGGCCGTGCGCTCCGCGAGCCGTCGCACGCGCTCGGGCACGGCGAGCCGATCGTTGGCGGGAATGTCGTATCCGACGAGGTCCTTAACGGGCTCGTACCCGGCATGTTCGACGAGCGCCCCGTAGTACGGCGGATTCCATGGCGTCATGATGGCGGGCGGGGTGTCGAATCCGTCGACGAGCACGCCGGCCTCGTGGTTCATCGAAGGGCTGGCGGGACCGCGCGAGGCGTCCAGCCCACGCTCCGACATCCACGCCTCCGCCCGCGCGAAGAGGCCGGCGGCCGCATCGGGGTCGTCGGCACAATCGAAGAACCCGAAGAAGCCGACCCGGTCTCCGTGATGGCGGTTGTGCCGCCGGTTTTCGATCGCGGCGATCCGTCCGACGGGGCGACCGTCTCGTTTCGCCACGAAGAGCGCGCGACTCGCGTTGCGGTAGAAGGGGTTGCGGCGCTCGTCGAGCGCGTCTCGGACGACCGCCCGCAGAGGAGGCACCCAGAGGCCGTGGCTTTGGCTGAAGAGGCGCCA
>JAOTVL010000097.1 GCA_029863525.1 Gemmatimonadota bacterium | reverse complement strand
CTCCAATCCCCCGCCGGGCCCAGACGACCCGATCCGACCCCACGATGTCCGACCCCACTCCACGCCGCAACCGGAGCCAGCGTCGACCCTTGCCCGGGTGCCACGCGGTTTCTAGCCTCAGCGTTCTCGCAGGCCCCGGAGTCTGACCCCGGGGCGGTGACCGCTCCCGCACGGACCCATCCAAACACCCGGGACCTCCCTGATGAACAAGCTCCGCACCGTCGGACCGACGGCTCTGCTCGCGATTGCCGCTGCCGCGCTGGCCCCGCCCTCGCCCACCGCCGCCCAGGCGTTGACCGAGGCGCACCTCGCCAATCTCGAGTACCGCGAGATCGGGCCGACGCGGCAAAGTGGTCGGTTCATCGACATCGCCGTCCCGTCGGATGATTCGCACACGTTCTACATCGCAACGGCTTCGGGTCACCTGTGGAAGACGACCAATCGGGGGATCACGTTCGACGTGCTCTTCGACGACCAGCCCGACGTCTTCTCGATCGGAGCGGTGGCGGTCGCACAGTCGAACTCGAACATCCTGTATTTGGGCTCCGGCGAGGCGAACAACTCACGGTCCTCGTACTGGGGCAACGGCGTCTACAAGTCGATCGACGCCGGCGAGACCTGGACGAACGTCGGGCTGCCCCAGTCGCAGCACATCGGACGGATCGTCGTCCACCCGACCAATCCGGACGTGGTGTATGCGGCGGCACTCGGCCCGCTCTACTCGGAGGGGGGCCAGCGCGGGCTGTACAAGTCGACCAACGGTGGACGAAGCTGGGAGCAGGTCCTCGCGCCTGTCGTCGAGGGTCGCACGATCGGCGTCGTCGATGCCGTCATGGACCCGACGGACCCCAACACCCTCTACGCCGCCAGCTACGACAAGGTGCGGCTTCCGTTCACCTTCGATCTCGGTGGACCGGGCAGCCGCCTTTGGAAGACGACGGACGGTGGTGCCAATTGGATCCAGATCGGCCAGGGCCTCCCCGGTGGCATGCTCGGTCGCATCGGAGTCGACGTGTACGAGCGCGACCCCGACATCCTCTACGTGACGATCGAGAACGCGAACAAGGAGGACATGTCGGACGAAGAGCGCCGCCGGGAGCTGCTCGACCACCAGTCGAGCCGCGGCATGATCGGGGGCGAGGTCTACCGCTCCGACGACGGCGGCCTCAACTGGACCAAAGTCAGCCCCGACGACCAATCGATCGGCGGTGCGCCGGCCTACTACTACGGCCAGATCATCATCGACCCGAACGACCCCGACGTCGTGCATGTCCTCTCCGCGGCTTCGTGGGGCACGTACGACGGTGGTGAGACGTGGGAGCGCCGCCCGCTCGCTTTCGGGGGTGATGACCATGCGCTCTGGATCAACCCGAACGACTCGCGCCACATGATCCTCGGGTACGACCACGGGCTGGGCGTCAGCTACGACGCAGGCGCGAACTGGTACCACCCCGACTTCCAATCCCTCGCCCAGTTCTACGCGGTTGGCGTGGACCAGTCGTATCCGTACCGGGTCGCCGGGGGCCTCCAGGACAACGGTTCGCATATGGCCTACCACACCAACCCTTCGGGGGACCCTGTCTACTTCGAGATGTGGGACCGGGTCGGCGGCGGCGACGGCATGTACAACGAGTTCGACTGGTGCGAGAACCGCTACCTGTACAACGAGTCGCAGTTCGGCCCCATCCGTCGCACGGACCTGTTGACCGGTGAGGTCCGCTCCATTCGCTACGATGACGACGAGATGCGCTACAACTGGAACGCACCGATCCTGGTCTCACCGCATGACTGCGACGTCATTTACCATGCGGGCAACATGCTGCTCCGCTCGGAGTTCCGCGGCGAGAGTTGGGAGGTGATCAGCCCCGATCTCACCAAGGCTGACCCGGCCACGTTGACGACAGGCAAGGGTGGCGACGGAAACATCCAGTACGCGACGATCACGTCGATCGACGAGTCACCGCTCACGCCCGGGCTGATCTGGGTTGGAACGGACGACGGCAACGTCCAAGTGACACGGGACGGCGGCCAGAACTGGACTCTTCTGAACGACAACATCCCCGGCAACCCCGAGTATTGGGTGAGTCGCGTCGAAGCGTCCCACCATGATCCGGGAACCGCGTATGTCTCGTACACGGGATATCGGCGGGACGACTTCCGACCCTTCGTCTACAGGACGACGGACTTCGGCCAGACCTGGACGTCGATCGCGTCCAACTTGCCACCCGGTCCAGTCAACGTAATCCGGGAACACCACGAGAACCCGGACCTCCTTTTCGTCGGGACCGAGTTCCAGGTCTGGGTCTCGAACGACGCGGGGGCGCGCTGGACGAGCATGAAGCTCGACATGCCCACCAATCCGGTTCACGACATGAAGATCCACGAGCGAGACGACGACCTCGTGGTCGCGACGCACGGTCGTGGCATCTACATCGCTGATCTCGCGCCCCTATCCGAGCTGACGCCGGCGGTCCTTGCTCAGGACGCATACTTCTTCGAGCCGGAGGCGGAGATCCGGTGGATCCAAGCCGACTTCACGAACTACGCTTCGTCGAACTTCGACGGCGAGAGCGAGGAGGTCGGCGCATCGCTCTTCTATTATCTACGACGGCGCCGATGAGGTCACACTCACCGTGTACCAGGGCCGACTCGCGATCTCCGAGATCGAGGGAGAGACGTCCGAGGGGGTACATCGAGTGCAGTGGGATCTGATGAAACGGGTCGAGCGCAGCGCGGACCAGCAAGAGCGCATGCGCGAGCAAATGAGCGGCGGAGGTGGAGGCGGCGGCGGCTTCGGCGGCGGCGGGGTGTCTCGCGAAGACCGAATCCGCTACGAAATGACAGAGGCGCCTCCTGGCGAGTACCGCGTCGTGCTGACCGTCGACGGCCGTGCGTACGAGCGAACGCTGGCGTTGGTCAAGGACGAATGGTGGGAGGAGAGGCGCTGACGCTCGACCTCTAGCCGCCCCGACCCTTCGGGGGACGCCGGCTTGCGGGACTCCGCGATGCGCGCGTACCCTAGGTGCCGGGGCCAAAGGTGACCGCGACAGACATATCGGACGACCCGTGCCGGTGGGTGGAGGCCCCTCGAGCGCACCACCCTCGGTGGCGTCGCTCGGTTCTCACGCAACGAGGAGATCGCCGTGTCGAACCAAACCAGACTCTTCATTCTGGTCTTCTTCGCCTTCCTCCCCACTGTCGCGCTGTATGTACACGCGGACCGGTCGATGAAGGCGGCGCAGCTCGCGGATCATGAGACCGAGCTGCTTCGACTCGCGAACCAAGCCGGCCTCGAGTATCGGGCGATCCTACGTGATACGGAGTCGTTGCTCGGCGCTCTCTCCGAGATGGCAGAGTTCCGGACCACCCCGGGCCCAACGTGTAATCGCACGCTCGCCTCCATCATGCGGCACATGAATCACTACACGGCCTTGCAGTACATCGAGCCCGATGGGTTCGTGACTTGCGGGTCGCTCGCGATGGACGAGAGCTTGTTCGTGGGAGACCGGTACTACCATCGAGCGACCATGGCGAACAACCGCTTCACCGTCGGTGAGTTCGTGATCGGTCGACTGACCGGAAAGCCGATCGTCGGTCTCGCCTACCCGACCTCGAGAGCGGACGCGTCCGGGAGCGGCGGCGTACTCGCTGCGTATCTCGACCTGGACCAGCTCGCCAACGGCGTCTATCAGATGGACGTGCCGCAGGGCACGACCCTCACGGTGATCGACGGGAACGGTACCGTCATGATCCGTGTCCCGGCGGGTGTGAGCGGAGTGGGCACGGACACGGTGGGAGCCACAGTCTCAGCGGGCTTCCCCACGCCGTCGGGCGAAGTAATCCGAGGGCCTTACATGATGACCGGAACCGACCTCGACGGCGTGGAGAAGACGTTCGCCGTCGAACCTCTCGAGGCTGCGGGTCGAGCGGCATCAGGACACCTCCTGTTGGCGCGCACGCAGGAGCAGATGCTCGCCGACACGGAAGCGATCGGTGCTCGGCGACTCCAACTTCTCGCGGTGGCGGCGGTGTTCATGTTCATCCTCGCGTGGATGTTCGGACACTACACGCTGCTGAGGGATCGGCCGACGCGGGAGGCCTAGGCGGCGCAGCCCCGGATCCGTCCGGTCGCGATCGAGCGCTGCGATTCCGCGACGCCGATCTGGTCGCCGAAGTACTCTCCGTCCGGACCGAAGCCGAGCTCGGATAGTGGGGCCCCATACGTGGCTTCGATCGTGCGCCACACCGGGCACGGAACCGCGACGATCTCGTCGGTCTGATCGAGAGTGCCCGATCCATCGAGATCGTATTGACCAACGAGCGAGCTCTGGATGAGCGTCGCCCATCGCAGTGAACCCGGCTCGACGCTACGCGCCGCCCGGGCGATCTGGGCCGCAGTCAAGCCATCGAGGAACTCGCTCAATCCCTGAGGGATGTCCGGCACGTCCGAAGATGTCCCTGTCTGCGCGGACGCCTGCACGCAGTCGCTGGAGCGGGCGAGCGTCTCCTCGCGCTGCTCCGGCGCAACACCGAGGTGATCGCCGGGATATACCTCGCCAGCGAGGAAGCCGAGTCCGTACGGAAAGTCCGGGTGCGTCGCGGCCATCGCCTGCCAGACGTCACAGGGTATGCTGCGAATCTCGACCGGACGGTCGAGCATGCCCGAGCGATCACGGTCGAAGCGGCTGGATAGGATGTCGCGGACCTCTGCCGCCCATTGTTCCGAGGACGTTCCGAGCTGGCCCGCACGTTGGAGGATCTCACCGGCCGCTTCGAGCCGCACGAAGCGTTCGACCGACTCGGGCAGGATGCCGAGCGCGGTCGGATCGTTGACCTCGCTCGGGTCCGTCGGCTCCGGAAGCTCTCCACGAAAGCACGCGGACGCCCGCCTGTAGGCCGAGGCCCGGACGTTCTCGGCGATGTCGAACACCACATCTCCGACATACGGCTCCCCCGAGCCATCGAAGCCGAACTGGGTGAGGAAATTGGGGAAGGCCTCTTCGAGCGCCCCCCAAACGGCACAAGACAGAGCGTCGATCTCGACGGCGCGGTCGATCGCTCCCGACCGATCCAGGTCGAACGACCCGAGCAGAACGGTCTGGGCCGCCAGCAACCGCATCTGCTCGTTGGGAAGGAGCGTCATACCTTGAAGCGCGCGGTCCACCGTGACCACACCCTGCCCCCGAGACTCGAGCGATATCCCCGTACCGACCGCGTTTTCGCCGGGCACGTACCCCACGTCGCGGAGCATCTCCAACACTGCGGCCACGGCGGAGTCCGGCAGAAGATCGTTGCGCTCCACGACCTCCATGGACGGTTCGTTGTAGTCCCAAAGCTGGAACGTGAAGCCGACCGAGTCGCGTTGGAAGAGGAGGGCAACCGGGATGTCCCGGTAGCTCCGTTCCACGGCCTGTACGACGTCGTAGAGGATCGCCCCCTCTGCCCGTCGGACGGCATCGCGTTCGCTTCCGATGAGCGATGCCAACGCCTCGGACGACATGTTGCCCGAGTCCATCCGATACTCCACCTCCGGCTGCCAGCCGCTCATGATGGTCTGCACGGAATCGGGAATGAGCTCGGGGATCACGAAGACTTCGACCGACGGGTACGACACCATGACGTCGTCCGGTCCAAAGCCGTTCTGCGTGACGTCGATGACCTGCAAGCGATTGGGGTACTCGAGCGGCTCGATGAACAGCTCGAAAAGCAGGTAGTCGATCGTTTCGCGATCGACGACCTGCACGACCGGCCGGGTCACCTGGGTGAAGTCGACCGCACCGACCTCCTGCGCTTCGCTCTGGCTCGAAAGCGCTCCGACCAGGCAGGCCGCCAAGCCGAGGCGTCTCACGGCGTCCTCAGCCGCGGATCGCTCGGTACGCATCGCGGAAGCGGCGGGCCGCGTCGAAGTCACCCGTGCGCCGGTGTAGCTCCATCAAGAGCCGGTAGAGCTCCGCGCGTTGGTCGACCGACAGCGCGTCTTCCCCCTCGAGCGCGCGCGTCGCGCTCTCGAGCGCCGCGCCCGTGTTGCCCTGCAGAAGTCGCGCGACCTCGAAGTGGGCCACCGCTCGCCCGGACCACGCCAGCTCGGTCGCCTGCGTGAAATACTTCAGCGCGGTGCGGCTATCTCGTAGGTCCGCGCGGGCGCTTCGGCCGAGATTCAACGTGAGCGTGCCATAGTCGTCGAAGTAGCGCGCATGCGTCGAATCGAAGGGCACCCCGGATGCGTCGGTAGGAGTGCGAGCCACCAGGGCCTGCAGTCGTTCGGCCGCCGCCGAAGTGTTGCCCAAGTTGTAGTCGACGATGCCGAGTCTCCACTCGGTTTCGTCCATCGCGTCTCGATTCGACAGCCGGGTCAGGAGATCGGCGTAGCCGTCCCGCGCGCTCTGGAGGTCGCCCGCCTGTTCCAGCGCGAGCAACGAATCGCGTGCGAAGCTCGACAATATGTTCATGTCGTCCCACGCCATCCACTCCAATTCTCCGACGACATAGGAGCTGTCCGCCGGCGTCGGCGCATAGACGAGTGCGCGATCATACGCCTCCACCGCCCGCGCCGCGTCGAACCGTCGTACGTGCATGTCGCCCTGCGCCTGGGCGTACGAGTACACGAGCTCGGAGTCGAATGTCGGCTGTTCGTCGACGACGAGATCGTACGTCGCTCGATACACGTCCTCGGCCTGCTGATAATTGAGCGCGGCCCCGTCCCAGTTCTGGACGTAGAAATAGTTGTTGGCGAGCATCGCGAAGACGGTGTGCTCGTCCGGTGTCACGAGCGCCAGCTTCTCCAGCTCTGCGATCGCGCGGTCGTACGCCTCGGTCTGACCGAGCCGTCGGGCTTGGAGCCCATACACCTGCGCGAGCCACACCCGATTGCGGCTGTCGAAGGGGTTGAGCTGGAAGGCCCGCTCGAGCGAAACCTGCGCGCTATCGAGGAGCATCTCGGTTCGAATCGCCAGGTCGCCAACGTCCAACTCGGAGTTGCGGAGAAGATCCTCGAGCTCGACGAGCGTGGCTCCACCCTGTGTACTGGCGACCCGCGCCGCGATCGAGTCCTCCTGGGTGACGATCCGACCCGTGTCGAGCGCCGCGGCCATAGCCAGCCAGATGGAGTCGGAGCGCTCCACCATGAGGCGGCTCTCTTCCTGAAGCTGCAACGCCTCATCCTGTTGGGCCGGCTCGACGAAAGAGGCGTCGGCAAGGGAGTCCGCCGCCGCCGCAACCGACGAGTCGACGCCGGCGGGAACGAACGTCGGCCCGGCCGGTTGGACCGGTTCGGGGGGCGGCGCTGACGAGCACGCCACCGCGCCACAAACGGCTGCGACTACCAGGAGGTTACGAGCTACCCACATCGTCCTTTACCGACTCCCACCAAGAGAGAAACACGTTGTAGAAGTCCTGGGCACGCTCACCGGAGGTCGCCGCCGACCTCGAGTCGACCGCGACGATTTGGCCGTCCGCGCGCCGGACCGTGCCTTCGCGCAAGGACCGACTCTCTTCTCGGAAGCCACGATCGATCATGTAGATCGAGCGCTGAGCCTCGACCAACACGATGTGAAGCTCGCGGAGACTCTCGTTGAACATCAAGTACAGCTCCCACGACTGACCATCCGTCGTGAGGGAGACGGCCGACGTCAGGAACGAAGGCTGGAAGTTCATGTGAACCCGGACACCGACCGGTAGCTCGGAGGGATGCTCACGCATCCACGCCCCCAGCTGCTCGGCTGCGGAGCCGTCGAAGCTCTCGGGCTCGTACCGCCCGATGACGACTTCGCTGGACTCGACGGTTGGGGCCCGTCGCGTTTCCGTGATCGCCTCCAAACCCGGTCCGACCTCGCCCAGGCGGGCAGCAGATCCCGAATCAGAGACGTCGGCCGAGGCCCTCTCGGTGATTCCGAGCCCAACCCCACCTGCCTCGCCACCAGCACGTCCGGACCGGGCCCCCGCAACGCCCGCGGCGCCCAGGTCGCCCCCGCGACCGAAGAGCGCCTCGAAGCGATCGTTCGGGATCTCCTCCGAGATCCCAGGGGCCGCCGCGTTTGCCGCCGACGCTCGGTCGGCGGTCGGAGCGGCAGGCTCGTCGGTGGCGAACATCCGCTCGAGCTGTTCTACCGCGAGGCCGACCTCACGGTCGAACGGGACCAGCTCGGTCGGCTCCTCCTCCGCTTCGACGGGCTCCTCCTCGGTGTCCGGAAGTGGAGTTTCCTCGGGTGGAGGTGGCGCGGCGTACCGTTCGAAGAGGAGCGGGTCGATCTCACGGATGACGTCGCGTCCCGACGCGAACGCCGGAACCGCGAGACCCTTCAACCCCACGTACGCGCTCATCATGAGCGCGAGGGTGACGACCACGGCCATTGCTCGCGAAGGCGCCGAAGACGGCTTCGGTTTGGGCTTGATCATGGATCGGCTCCCGGCGCCACGTCGATGTTCATGCCGAGGCTCTTGGGAAGGCCCAACCGGTCACAAACGTCCATCACGTCGACCGTGCGCTGGACCAGGGACATGGGGTGTGGCTCGATGAGAACCACGACCTCACGATCTTCGACCCCCAGCTCCGCGTCGAGCGAACGGAGCACCCTCGACAGCACCTCCACCTCCACGATGCGGACCCGCTCTTCGATCGGAGTTTGGGATTCCCCGACCAAGAACGATCCATCCGCGCCGATCGCGACGACGACGAACGCCCGTTCGTCGTCGTCTTCCGGTTGGAGCTCCTCGAGGGGGTCTCTGGATCCGGCGAGTTCGACCGA
This sequence comes from Gemmatimonadota bacterium, assembly GCA_029863525.1. Classification (GTDB taxonomy): domain Bacteria; phylum Gemmatimonadota; class Gemmatimonadetes; order Longimicrobiales; family Gaopeijiaceae; genus UBA2589. The sequence continues at coordinate 4,679 of JAOTVL010000097.1, read as the reverse complement.
GGACGACGCCTCGATATCACTGATCATCAAGAAGCCGAACAGCACGATCAGTCCGATGTCGATGAACCGGATGAGAAACCCACGCGTCGCCACGCTACTCGCCTCCTCCGGCCATTCGAACCTCCAGCGCCTTCGGGAGGCCGAGCTCGTCGGCGACGCGCGCCGCATCGACCAGAAAGCGCATCGCGCTATCGTGACTCGCGCGAATGCGGACCGACACGGGACGATCGCCGAGGAGGCCCAACTGCGCGTCCAGGTACTCGAGGAGCTCGTTGGGGCCGCGCAGCTCGATTCGCTCCTCATCGACGAGGTAGGTGCCGTCCGGCCGGATCCCGACGAAGAGCACCTCTTCGGTATCCGGAGCCGGGGCCGGAGTCTCCGTGCTCTCGGCAAGGTCGATTTCCGTCGCACGGACGCTCGAGATGCTGATGAACCCGAACAGGAGGATCAGCACCACGTCGACGAAACGGACCACGAAGCCTGACTTCTGCACTCAGGCCTCCCACACCCGGAGTGGCGCGTCCACGGTCTACAACTCGGTGGCGAAGGCCACGAACTCGACCGTGCTCTTCGTCCCATCGATCGACGCCGCGACGATATTCTGACCAGCCGAGCTCGATACGATGAAGGGTGTCGCCGCGAGCCCTTGATGGTCGGTGGGTACGCTGCGCTCCGTCTGCCCGACACCGAGCTTGCCGTCCCCCTGCTTCACCCTGAACCCGACCGAGAGCCCGCGAACCGGGTTGCCGAAGCGATCGTGCACGCGAACACCCAGCGGAAGCGGGAGCCGGCTGCCCGCGACGGCCGCCTGGTTGTTGCCCTCCTTTTCGATCTTCTGCGGCTCCCCCGCAACGACGTGGACCTGCACCGTCGAGGGGGAGCCGGGTTGCTCCGGCAGTGAGGCCTCCAGGGCGAACGTCCCCACGCGCTGGGGCGCCCGACACTCGACGGCCACTCGACCACCGGCATCGGAGCTCTCACGCAGTGCTCGGCCGCCGCTCGCGAGAACGGCGTCGCCACTCGCGATCTTCACGAAGACCGGCACTCCCGCCGCGGGCGCATCGGAGCCGTTCTTCACGACGACACCGATCGACGCGACCTCGCCGGCCGGCACGGTGTGCCGGTCCCCGTCGAACTCTACGTAGCGCCACCCCGGCAACGGCGGAGAGGACCGAATCGGGCTCCCCGTGGCGGGTCCCGTCCCGCCCGGGAGAGTGCCAGTTTCCGCGGTCGCCTCGCCCCTGGCCTTCGATACTCGGCCGGCGGCTTCAACCCCAGGCGGTACCGTACGTCCGAGGTCCGCGGGTCGTGGGGCCAACTCCATGAGGCGGAAGCGCAGCTCGTCCGACTTCGTCGAAACGCGCTCCAGACGCTTGTTGAACAGCGTCGAGAGTTCCGTCGAGCCGAAGTTCAGGATGATGCTGACGATCAGCCCGAGAAGCGTCGTGATCAGGGCGATCCCCATGCCTCGAAGGATGACGTCCTGCTCGGCCGTCCCCTGGAAGAAGACGGTGAACATGCCCCACACCGTGCCCATGAGGCCCAACGCTCCCGCGGTATCGGAAAGGAACTCCATTCGCTTCCGAAATACATCGAATTGGTCCTGTTGAAACCGCACGAAGTTGGTGATCTCGTCGTGCAACAGACCCTCGGCAGGCCTGGTCTGGAAGACGTTGACCAGGGTCGCATGCAGCGAAGCGAGCATGCTCGCACCCTGACGCGAAACCAGCTCGGCGATTTCGTCGAGGGACATCGACGTGAAGTCGACCGAGTGCAATGCCGATGACGCCCACCGGTCACGGATCAACTCGTACGCCTTCGCGAAGACCTGAACCAGGCCGAAGGCGAGGACGAAGAAGATCGGCCAGCGTAATGGCCCGGCCTGCTGGGTCAGGCTCCAAAAATCGCCGATCGCGAAGGTGCTCGGCACACTCTGGAGCGCCGCCGCGCCCAACGCCGTCGTCATCACCGCTCCATTCAAAACGATCAGATCCTCGCTCGGGTTCACGCTTCACCCCCAGCGATCGCGGATCCGCGAGTCGTGATGGGGGAATTTCGAATCTAAAACGACCCGCGAGCGCCCGACATGGACGTGTGTCCCGTGAACCGGTTGCCACCGGTTCGGCTCCGACCCAATTTCCGCGGTTCTGCACACCAGCCCGATCGAGGTCGAAGATGAAGAACGTGCGCGCCCTGACCGTCACCGCCCTGCTTGCGATGACGACGACCCCACTTACTGCACAAGACGTACCGTGGTCGCCGCTGAAGCGCGGCAGCGACAACATCGAGGTGCTCGGGCACCTGCCGCTCGGGCCGCGTCTGTCCGTCGCGGACATGGACGTGGAGCAGGAGCTCGACCGCCCGTTCGCATACGTCGCGCGCATGGTTTACGGATTCGAGGGTCCGAAGGGCACGGATATCATCAGTATCGCGGACCCCGAAAAGCCGGAGTTGCTCTATCAGTGGAGGATCGAGAATCAGGATCTCCACCAGCGCACCGGTGGCATGGACGTGAAGCACTTCAAATGGGACGACCGCTACTACTTGGTGCAGTCGCTGCAGTTCGGCCAGGGCGGTCCCGACACGGACCTCGGCGCGGTCATTCTCGACGTCACCGGCCTGCCAGACGCCTCGACTGTCCGTGAGGTCGCCCGAATCCGAGAGCCCGACATGCCGGGCGGCTTCCACAACATCTTCATCTACAAGCACTCGAACGACCGCGTGTACCTCTTCACGACCGCGCGGGCGCCGGGCGCGCTCGTCTACGACCTGGGCATGATCGTCGAAGGAGACCTGGAAAACGCTCGTGTGGGCCTCGTGCCGGTTCCGGAGACCGCACTCGGAAGCGGCGGCGGGCGTGGCTACCATGACTTCTATGTCGGTTACCACCCCGACACCGGAGAGGACCGGTTCTACGGCGGCGGCACGGGCGGGTACTTCATCTACGACGTCAGCGACGTCCAGAATCCGGAGCTCCGCATCACCCTCACCGGCGTCAGCGGTGTGAGCTATGGGCACACGTTCACGCCGAGCCCCGATGGGCGGTATGTGATCGCCGAGACGGAGTATCAGTATGCGCCGCTACGGATCTTCGACCTGCAGCCGGCGCTCGAGGGCCAACAGACGAACATCCGTTCCCCCATCTCGGCGTTCACGGCGAACTGGAAGCACCTAGTCCACAATCATGAGGTGAGGTGGCCCTATGTGTTCGTATCGGGCTACCTGGACGGTCTGCAGATCTTCAACTTGCAGGACCCCATAAACCCCGTGACGGTGGGCTTCTACGACACATATATCGGCCCCCCCAACCCGGTTCGCTCGGCGATGTTCAACGGCGCATTCGGGGTCGACGTGAGGAACGCGGACGGGTTGATCCTCATCAGCGACATGTCCACCGGGTTTTGGACCTTCAAGATGGACGGCTTCCAGGGTTGGAACGGCGAAGATTGGGGCTACCCCAACATCTCGTCGGCGCAGAACTGGGACGGGCCTGTGGTGACGCGGCCGATTTCCGACCGGTAGCGGGGAGGTCCTCGGGACGCGGACCTCTCCCCTCAGCGGAGGGAGTGAGTGGAGACGTCACACCGAGCGATGACGAGTCGAGAGAGGACCGAGCTCGAAGGCCTGGTGTCGGCTCCCACGTCGGCGGCGCGAATCGGGCTGTTTCTTCTCGCGGTGTGGTGTGCCGGGTGGCTGAGTCGGATCCTCCAGCGGGCGCTTCTGGGAGAGGAGGTAGGAGGGGCTGCAGCGATGCTGTGGCTTCTGCCTACCCTGACGGTCGCGGCCTTCCTCTACCTCAGGGGCCGTAGATGGACGGGCGGTCGTGAGTTTCGCCGACGTGTGCGCCGCGACTTGGCGCGAGATGAGATCGCGCTGCACCGGATCCGCGTAGTTGCAGCCCTCGAGGCCCCAGAGGTCGAAGACGAGGGACCGGTGTTCTTCGTAGCCGAGTCTGGGGGCGCCACCCTGTTCTTTTCGGGTCAGGAGATGGCGAGGCAAAAGGAGCGCGGCTTTCCGTGGACCGAGTTCGAGGTGTCCGAATCGCCCGAGTCAGGCCATTTCTTCCGCCTGAGACCACTCGGCCCCCCGTTCGAACCAGTCGGCACGAGGAGGCCGCTGAGCTTTTCGGAGGCCAAGGACCTGGGGGTCCTCTCGGCGAACTACGGCAGGCTCGATGCGGGTTTGGACGATCTGAGCATTGAAGGCTGACGGACGATCCCCACGGCCGCCAAGGAGGTGGCCTCGGTCTGAATGGACCTCGTCCGTGAACGCGTGCAGCGCTCGGTCAGCGCCCACCCCCCAGCAGTTCCCGCGCTTCGTCATCGGTGAGTCCGACTTCGTCCACGTCCGCCGCGGTGTCGAGCAGCTCTTGGTCTTCGGCCAATCGGGCGAGAGCCAACGTGCCCGCCGCGCAGCCTGCCCCTGCCAGCCCGAAGACCGGAGCCAGCACGATCAGGGTACTCGCGCCTAGGCCCGCGAGCGAAACGAAGATCCCGGAAAACAGGAGACCACCGAGGCCTCCCCAGGCGAAGAAGCGCGGAAGCGACATCTGATCGAACCTCCGACGCCCCTCGACCAGCCCGAGGACGCCCGAGAAGGTGACGCCCGCAAGAAACCCCAGAAGACCGAAACCCAAGGGGAACGGAACGTCGGCGGCGTTCGGACCCACGATCAGTAAT
>JAOTVL010000206.1 GCA_029863525.1 Gemmatimonadota bacterium | reverse complement strand
TGGCGAGTAGCCAAATCGAGAAGACGCAGCTGAGGACGCGGATGGTCGGAGGCCTCCGGGCCGAACACGACGGCTCGACCGAGACGCTCGCCGGATGGGTACACCGGCGACGGGACCTCGGCGGGCTCCTGTTCGTCGACCTGCGGGACCGCAGCGGGTTGCTACAGGTCTCCTTCGGTCCCGAATGGACCGAGGCCGATTCGCTCGAGCGCGCGGGCGGCATCGGACACGAGGACGTCATCCTCGTGGAGGGGACCGTCGCCACGCGTCCGGAGGGCGCCCAGAACGAGGAGATGACGACCGGGGCCGTGGAGTTCAGGGCGACGCGGTTCGAGACCCTCTCCGACGCGCGCACCCCTGAGATCCCCGTATACCGGGCGGCCGATGACGAGCTGCCGGCGGAGGAGCTGCGTTTGCAGCATCGGGTGCTGGACCTGAGGCGCGACGAGTTGCAGCGAAACCTCGCTCTCCGTCACCAGCTGGTGCTCGCGGTCCGGAATTATCTCGACCAGCATGGCTTCCTCGAGGTCGAGACCCCGATCCTGACCAAGGCCACACCCGAGGGCGCTCGCGACTACCTCGTCCCGAGCCGAGTGCACAAGGGTGAGTTCTACGCTCTGCCTCAGAGTCCCCAGATCTACAAGCAGATCCTGATGATCTCGGGCTTCGATCGGTACTTCCAGATCGCCCGGTGCTTTCGCGACGAGGACCTGCGAGCGGATCGACAACCCGAGTTCACGCAGATCGACATCGAGGCGTCGTTCGTGCAGGCCGAAGACATTCTGGTCTGGGTGCAAGGCATGATGGCCAAGCTCGCCGAAGTCGCCGGCATCGGCGCCCCACTCCCCTTTCCCCGGCTCACGTGGGCGGAGGCGATGGAACGGTACGGCTCCGACCGTCCGGACCTCCGCTACGAGCTCGAGATCCGGGACTGGACGGACGCGACGGCCGAGGTCGACTTCGGGATCATCCGTAGCCAGGTGGACGCGGGCGGCCGAGTGCGAGGCTTTCTGCTGGAAGGAGGGGGTCGCCTCTCCCGGCGGCAGATCGACGGCATCGAGGCCGCCGCAAAGGCGGCCGGTGCGCCGGGATTGCTCTGGGCGAAGCGCAGCGACGAAGCGGCGTCCGGACCGCTGGGCAAGTTCTTGAGCGACGTCCAGGCGGACGCGATGGGTCTGGGGATCGGCGATCTGGCCCTCGTTTCGGCCGGGCCCGACAAACTCACGTCGTCGACGCTCTCAGCCGTACGTTCGGCGGCGATCGAAGCCGCGGAGATCCAACCGGTCCGGGAGCACGCGTGGCTCTGGGTTACGGATTTTCCCGTGTTCGACGAGGACGACGGCGTGCTGACCGCGAGCCATCATCCCTTCGTCATGCCGCACGTCGACGACCTCGACCTCCTGGACGACGATCCGGCAGCGGTGCGGGGGACCGCGTACGATTTGGTCTACAACGGAACCGAGCTGGGCTCGGGCAGCATCCGGATTCACGAGTCCGGGCTGCAGCGACGGGTGCTCAGGGTCCTGGGGCTGACCGACGAGGAAGTCGACACGAAGTTCGGCTTCCTCCTGAACGCGCTCGAGGCCGGCGCGCCACCCCATGGTGGCATTGCGCTGGGGATGGACCGTATCGTTCAGCGGTTCACCGGGTCCCAGAGCCTCAGGGACGTGGTGGCGTTCCCGAAGACGACGGCGGCCCGCGCGTTGTTCGAAGGCGCGCCCACCTCGGTCGATCAGAGAGATCTGGACGCGCTCGGGCTTTCACTCGCGAAGTCGGCCCGGGACGGTTAGAGCGAACCGGAAGCGCAGGCGCTTCCAGGAGTAGGCGTGGCGAACGGCGATACGATCGTAGAACATCGGCTGGATACCGAGGGTGCCGACCCCCTGATGCTCGCGGGGGTCAACGACCGCAATTTCCACGAGGTAAGCCGGCTCTTCGGGGTCCGCGTCGTCATGCGGGGCAATCATCTCGTCCTGTCCGGTGAGCTACCCACCGTGGAGCGGGCGGCCCCGGTCGTGCAGCACATGATCGAGCTCTCTCGCCTCCGCGCTCCCTTCGACACGCCAGACATCGCCCGTTTCGCGGAAGGCGTGGACGCGTTGGGCGCGGACGGCATCGTTCACCCGGACGACGAGGTGCGGATCGCGCTGCCGGGCTCACGGCGTGTCATCGTCCCGAAGTCGGATGGTCAGCGCACCTACATCAATGCCATTCAGAACAATGACATCGTCATCAGTATCGGGCCGGCCGGAACGGGAAAGACCTACCTGGCCGTCGCAGCCGCCGTGGACGCGCTCTACAAGAAGCGCGTGAAGCGCATCATCCTGGCACGCCCTGCCGTCGAGGCGGGAGAGAATCTCGGGTTCCTGCCCGGCGACCTCCAGGAGAAGGTCGATCCGTATTTGCGGCCCCTCTACGATGCGCTCGAAGACATGATGCCCCACGAGAGAGTGCGGCGAGCCCTCGAAGACTCGACCATCGAGATCGCCCCACTCGCGTACATGAGGGGTCGGACCCTGGCCGACGCCTTCGTCATACTCGACGAGGCCCAGAACGCGACGCGCGCTCAGACGAAGATGTTCCTGACGCGTCTCGGTCTGAACTCCCGTGTCGTGATCACCGGCGATAAGACCCAGATCGACCTGCCGAGGGACGCGGACTCGGGCCTGCTCGAGATCGAGGAGATTCTGGGCGCGATCGACGGCATCTCGATCATCTACCTCGACGCCAAGGACGTCATCCGTCACCGGCTCGTCAAGGACATCATCCGAGCGTACGCGCGCGAGGACGCCGACGAGGACGAGGCTGCCAGCCCGTGAGCCGCAGAGACGAGCGGGGCTCGCACTCCGTTCTGTATCGCCTGTCGGGAGAGCCTGGCCCGACGCTCGGCGAGCGGATGCGCCACCACGGGGCCCGCGGGGGGTTGCTCGTTGCGCTCGCCATTCTGGTCACCGTGTTCTTCCCGCCGACCGAGGTCACCGAGCTCTCCGGATACTCCGAAGGCGTAGTCGCCTCCGAAGACGTGATCGCGCAGATCCCGTTCAGCGTGCCCAAAACC
>JAOTVL010000096.1 GCA_029863525.1 Gemmatimonadota bacterium | reverse complement strand
CTCCACGAGCGAGAGCGGCTCGCCACCGCTCCGCTCCGTTCTCAGCGTCTTGCCCTTTCGGTGGACGTTCTCGGAGATGACGTGGTTCGCCGCCTCCAAGATCCGCTCCGTGGACCGATAGTTTCGCTCGAGCCGCACCGTGCGCGCGGTGGAAAACGACTCCTCGAACTCGAGAATGTTCCGGATGTCAGCGCCTCGCCAGCCGTAGATGGACTGGTCGTCGTCACCCACCACCATGAGGTTCTCGTGGTGGCCCGCGAGCAGCTCGACGAAGCGGAACTGCGCCCGGTTGGTGTCCTGGTACTCGTCGACCAGCACGAACGCGAACCGCTCCCGATATCGCTCGAGCAACTCCGGCTGCGACTCGAAGAGCTGCACCGGTTTCATGAGTAGGTCGTCGAAGTCGAACGCGTTCTGATGCTCGAGCGCCTTCTGGTACTCCGGGAAGACCCGCGCCACGTTGCGGAGAAACAGGTCGAACGAGCCCTCATGGTCCGCGACGAACGTCTCGGCGTCCACGAGCTGGTTCTTCACGTTGCTGATCTCGTTGCGGATCGCCTTGGGGCTCCACCGCTTGGGGTCGAGCCCGACCGACTCCTGAACGTTCTTGAGCAGACGCAACGATTGCTCGGAATCGAAGATGCTGAACGTGCGATCCCAGCCGAGACGGTCGGCGTGCCGACGGAGGATCCGCGCGCCGATCGCGTGGAAGGTGCCGACCCACATTCCGGCAGGGTCAGAACCGAGCAGCCGCCCGATCCGCTCTCGCATCTCACCCGCCGCCTTGTTGGTGAAGGTGACCGCGAGAATCCGATCGGGGCCGACGCCGTGCCGGTGTATGAGGTTGCAAACCCGCGCCGTGAGCACCCGCGTCTTGCCTGATCCGGCGCCCGCGAGGACCAGAATCGGTCCTTCGAAGTGCTCGGCGGCCTCGAGCTGTTCGGGGTTGAGTCCGTCGAGATGGATGGCGGTGCTCGTCTCAGGCATCGGCCGCGGGGAGTCGGATCTGGAAGGTGGTGCCCTCGGTGCTCTCGAGGAGCTCGATCTTGCCCCCGTGCACGCCCTCGACGATTCGTCGGGACAAGGCGAGACCGACCCCCCATCCGCCGGCCTTCGACGTCACGCCGGGGTCGAAGATCTTGTCCCTGATCTCAGGATCGACCCCTGGACCCGTGTCCCGGATGCGGAGGCTCACCCAGTCGCCCCCGACCTCACGAGCGTAGATGGTGATCTTCCCGCCGCGGCCCGCCAGGGCGTCGAGCGCGTTCTTGACGACGTTCTCGAGAGCCCAGATGAGTAGCACTTCGTTACCCAGTACCCGTGGAAGCCCGTGCGGGATGTCGACGATCAGCTCGACGCCCTTCCGCGCAATGCGGGGGATGCGTGCGGCAAGGTACGCCTCGAGGTCGCGCACCACCTGACGGACCGACAGGCTCTCGAGCTCGGGCTCGGTGCCGATGAGCTCGAAACGGTGGCTGATGCGCTCCAAACGCTCGAGATCCTCCCCGATGGACGCGGCGATTTCGAGATCGTCGAGATCGCCCGGGCGCTCGTGGTGAGGAAGGCGCAGGACCTCCAACCACCCCGCGAGAGACGACAGTGGAGTACCCAGTTGGTGCGCCAGCTCCCGCGCCATCGCCGTCCACGCCTTCTCGCTTTCGGCCCGTCGCTGGTAGCGAATGACGAGAAAGCCGATGAATACCGTGAGCAGGAGGCCCGTCGCCTGCAGGAACGGAACGGAGCGAAGGCTCCGCGCCTCGGCCGAATCGCCGAAGTGGATGTGTTGCAGCCCGCTCGGGTCGCCGACCGGATCGTGCTCCTCGTCGAGGCGCCGGACGTACGCTTGGATCCGCTCCTGCCCCTCTGGCGTCCGGTGGTCGACCGAGAACGGGAGGTTGACGTGGTTCAAGACGGTGTCACCGGGCCCCATGACCACGAGCGGCACGCCCGACTCCGTGACGATCCGCTGAAGCTGGTAGAGCGCCTCCGTCTCCCGCGCGGGATCCTGGGAGACGAGCCCCTCTTGAACCTCGGTGTAAATGCGGGAGAGGAGCTCGGAGTTTGCCTGGACGCGCTGGAAGATCTGTTGCGTGTAGAGCAGGTACCACCCGAGCAGCATCACGAACAGCGTCGCGAGCGCGATCGGCCACTTGATGCGCCTCATGGGTGCGTCGCCATGCGTGCGTTTGAGCAGCCGCGGTCACTCATGCACGGACTCCATGACTCGGACGGGCTCCTAATTGGAAAGGGCGAGCCGCTCGCGTCCCACGTACGGGTGCAACACTTCGGGCAGCGAGACATTGCCGTCCGCATCCTGGTAGGTCTCGAGCAACGCCGCCACCACGCGCGGCAGCGCGAGTGCCGACCCATTGAGCGTGTGGACGAACTCGGGCTTCTCTCCCTGAGCCCTGCGGAAGCGGATGTTGGCCCGCCGCGCCTGATAGTCAGTGAACGTCGTGCAGCTCGAAACCTCGAGCCACGACCCGACACCAGGCGCCCAAACCTCGAGGTCGTACGTCATGGCACCGCTCTGCCCGAGATCGCCCGTGGCAAGCAACACCCGACGGTAGGGTATGCCCAAGCGCTCGAGGAGGATCTCGGCCTCACGCGTCAGCTCCTCCAGCGCGTCGAGACTCCGCTCGGGAAGCTCGTATCGGACGAGCTCCACCTTGTCGAATTGATGAACCCGAAGGAGCCCTCGGGTGTCTTTTCCAGCCGCGCCTGCCTCCCGCCGAAAGCAGGGTGAATAGGCCGTATAGCGCTTCGGCACTTCGTCGAACTCGAGCAACTCGTCGCGATGCAGGTTGGTGACCGGGACCTCGGCAGTCGGCACCAGCCAAAGTTCGTCCCGCTCCGTGAGATACGACTCATCCGAGAACTTGGGCAGCTGTCCAGTGCCGACCATCGAGTCGGGAGTGACGAGGTAGGGCACTCGGACCTCCTCGTACCCGTGCTCCGCGGTGTGCACGTCCAGGAAGTAGTTGATCAGCCCCCGCTGAAGCCTCGCCCCCACGCCTCGTAGCAACGGAAACCCGGATCCCGCGACCTTGGCACCGCGGGGAAGGTCGAGCAGCCCGAGCCGCTCACCGAGTTCCCAGTGCGGCCTCGGCTCAAACGCGAAGCCTGGCGGATCGCCCCACGTCGAAATCACCTCATTGGCGTCCTCGTCTCCCCGTGGGACACGATCGAGCGGCAGATTGGGGATCTCGAGGAGGAGTCGCCGAATCTCGTCGTCCGAGGCGCGAACGACGCCGTCCAGCTCGTCGATCCTCTCGCCCAGAGCGCGCGTCTCGGCGATCAGCTCGTCGGCGTTCTCGCCGGCTCGCTTCAGCTCGCCGACTCGCTTCGACGCCGCGTTCCGCTCTGCCTTGAGGTCGTTGACGACTCCGATCGCGTCGCGGCGCTCCTCGTCATGGGAGAGCACGCGGTCGACAGCGTCCGGAAGCGAGGAGTCCCGACGGGCCAAACGCTGTTTCGTCGCCTCCGGCTCCGCCCGGAGGAGGCGAATGTCGAGCACGTTCGCGCCTCAGCGCGGTGGAATGAGATCGCGGTCGTTGCAGACCGGATTCGTGACTTCTCGGAACGTCAGGGTTCCGCCCGCCACGTCGATCGTGACCGCCTCGAGCTTCGCGTAGTAGTTGCAGAGGCGCCCGAACGCCCCTCGCTGACGATTCGTGCGGACGACGTAGATCGTACCCATGCGGACGGGCACGGGCTTGTCGCCGATGTACACGAGCGTGTCGGCCGGTGCGCGCGTCACGTCGTCGAGCGTCATCCCTTCGAGCGGCGCGATCTTCGCCGCACCCACGACGTTGAGCGCGCCCGGCGGGAGAAGCACGATCTCGCCGGCACGTGTGTCTACGGCCACGTCCCAGGACCCCGTGGCCTGCGGCGCCTCGACGAGGACGGGTGAGCCCTGAAGGAAATTGAACGCGTTGACGAGGTTCAACTCGGGTCGAGCCAGGGAATAGAGTTGAACCGTGTCGGGAGCATCGTTCCAGTCGAAAGCGAACGGGTCGTCCGAACACGCCGCCGACGCCACCAGTACCGCCGCTGCCGACGCCGCCAAGAACGGAGCTCGAAGGCGATCGCGTGATTCGCTCTGCATCGGCTGAAATGACCTCTCGGATGACCGGGACTCGGGGGGCGGAAGTTGCCCGAGCGGAACACCGCGGTCAACCCCGAAAACCCCCGTAATTGCTTGACTTAACCCCCCTTCCCGGGTAGGTTCCGCAGCCATGCCGATCGGTTCTCGGTCCGCCCTCTCCGACCCGGCCTGCTGGCGTTCCCCGGCGACCTTTCAGGCTCTCTTCGAGTGAGGTGACGCGGTGCCCGAAAGGTCCTCCAAGCCGACCGGTGGACGGATTCTGGTCGTGGACGACGAACCTCATATCCGGCGTGTCCTCAGCGCGGTTCTCGGGCAGAAGGGCTACGAAGTGAAGACGGCTTCGGATGGGCTCGCCGGACTCGATGAGCTCGCCGTCGAGGACGCCGATCTGGTCATATTGGACCTCATGATGCCAGGAGCCAGCGGGCTCGAGATCCTATCGAAGATTCGCTCCGATCCGGAACACTCCGAGACCCCCGTCATCATCCTGACCGCGAAGGGCCAGGACACCGACAGGGATGCCGCCCTCGCAGGTGGGGCGAACGACTTCCTCACGAAGCCATTCAGCCCGAAGAAGCTCATTGCCCGAATCGAAGAGATCCTCGGCGAAGCCTGACGTAGGGGCTTGGGTCACCGTCCTGGCGGGCGGCATCGGCTCGCGCTTTTGGCCAGTGAGCACGCGCGAGCGCCCCAAACAGCTCCTTCCGCTCGCCAGCGAACGCCCCCTCATCGTCGACACCGTCGAGCGGGCTCGCTCGCTCGCCCCCGACGCGAGGATCCGGATTCTCGCCGGTGAGCACTTGGCGGCTCCCTTCCGGACCGTGCTGCACGACCTCGCGGACGAGGCGTATTGGATCGAGCCCAAGGCCCGCGGCACAGCGCCCGTGCTCGCTTGGGCGGCGTGGAAGCTGGCCCGCCTCGATCCAGACGCGGTCATGGTCTCGCTCCACGCCGACCACCTCATCCGCCCGATCGAAGCCTTCAAGGAGACGGTGCGCACCGCGGTCGAGATCGCCGCGCGCGACGAGCTGCTCTTGAGCTTGGGGGTCGAGCCGAGCCGCGTCGAGACCGGTTACGGACACATCGAGCTGGGCGCGGAGCTCGCCCCGGCGGGTTCGGCACCGGGCTTCGAGGTCGCCGCGTTTCACGAGAAGCCAGACGCGGCGACGGCACGCCGGTACGTTGACGAAGGATATCTTTGGAACACCGGGATCTTCGTGTGGAAGGCGACCGTGCTACTGGGCGAGATCGAGCGTCATGCACCCGAAGTCGCCGAGCACCTTCCGCTCTTGGAGCGCGACGACGAGTCGTTCTTCGATGCCGTCCCCGTGAGCGTCATCGACCGGGCCGTGATGGAGCGCAGCGAACGGGTAGGCGTGGTGAAGGCCTCCTTCTCGTGGGACGACGTCGGGAGTTGGGAGGCCCTGGCGCGCACGCGCTCGACGGACGCGGACGGAAACGTGGTGCTCGGATCTGGGCGCCTCGTGGATGCGACGGGCAACATCGTCTTCTCCGAAGGCGACGGCTCCGTAGTGGTATTCGGGGCGGAGGACCTGATCGTGGTGCGAACCAACGACACGACGATGGTGCTCCCACGCCACCGGGCAGCGGACCTCAAGACACTCCTGGCACGGTTGGGAGAGAACGGCCCGTGAGCGGCTTCCGACTCTACCTGTTCGACGATCGAAGGGCACGCGGGTGGGCGCCGCTCACGTTGACGCGTCCGGTCGGAGAGCTGCTCCACGGGTGCCTCACCCAGCGCGAGCGAGCCGAGCGCGTCTTCGGCGGTCCGTGCGTGGGGTATCTTTCGCGCCCAGCGCTCCACGGCTTCGACGAGCCGGGTGCGGCTCCGGTAGTGTCCGCGGACGAGGTGCTCGACGACGCGACACGCGTCTTCCTGTCCAGCCGGGCCGTACCCGACTTCGGGACCGTCGGCGTTCCGGACGAACGGCGGCGCATCGTCATCGATGGTCAGACCGCGGGCTGGATCGTTCCGGCCGGGGAACCGCCCCCCGCCGACGCATGGCTGCGCGACCCCGATCAGGCCGATGACTATGGCGCGCCCCTTGCCGTCGCCGGGCGGCTGCTCGAGCACCTCTGGGACCTGGTTGCGGAGAACGGCGCTCGGGTCCTCAGGGACGTGGCGGAGCTTTGGCCAGAGGATTCTGCGCCGCCGGGCGTCCATCGCATCGGCGATGGGATGATCTCGTTGGGAGAGGGAGCCGAGATCGAGCCGGGCGTGCACATCGATGTGCGGGACGGACCCGTGCGCCTCGCGGAGGGCGCGCGCGTGGAAGGGCCCGCCCGAATCGTGGGTCCGCTGTACGTCGGTCCCCAGTCGACCATTCTGGGTGGGGCTGTCGGCTCGTCGTCGATCGGGCCCGTGTGCCTCGTGCGCGGTGAGGTGGTGCACAGTGTGTTGCTCGGCTTCGTGAACAAGGCCCATGACGGGCACATCGGCCATGCCTACCTCGGCCGTTGGGTCAACCTGGGCGCCTTCACCACCAATTCCGACTTGAAGAACAACTACACGACGGTTCGCGCCTGGACGCTCGGTGGCGAAAAGGACACGGGCATGCTCAAGGTCGGGTCCTTCCTGGGCGACCACGTGAAGACGGGGATCGGCACCGTGCTCAATACGGGTACGGTCATCGGCGCCGGCAGCAACGTGTACGGTGGGGTCATGCCTCCGAGGGTCGTGCCTCCGTTCAGTTGGGGCTCCGGGACCGATCTGCGGGACCACCGTCTCGAGAAGTTCCTGGAGACCGCGCAGCGCGTGATGGCCCGCCGCAAGCAAGGACTCACCCCAGGCGTGACGCGGATCCTCCGGCAGGCATGGACCGAAACCGCCGGCCGCCGAGCACAATGAACGAGGCTGTCATGAACGGTCGGAATGCGCGGGACTGGCCGTCGTCGTGAAGGTCTCCATTCTCGGAAGCGGGAGCGGGGGTAACTCGATCTTCGTATGGGCCGGCAACACCCGACTACTCGTCGACGCTGGATTCAGTGCCCGGTCCGTCGCGGAGAGGCTGGAGCGGCTCGGCGTAGACCCCGACTCCATCTCCGGGATCGTGGTGACGCACGACCACGGCGACCACACCGCAGGGATCGGGGTCTTCGCGCGTAGGCATGGAACGCCGCTCTACATGACCGACCGCACACGGACGGCATGCGCGAAGCTCTTTCGGGGGGCCGAGCGCGTCGAGGAGTATCGAGTCGGGCGACCGTTCCACGTCGGCGACGTGCGTGTGGAGCCCTTTCTCACGGTCCATGATGCCGCCGATCCGGTCGGGGTCGCGCTGGTCGACGAGTGTACAGGCCTCCGGGTCGGGGTGGCGACCGACCTCGGCCGACCCACCACCCAGATACGACACGCCCTCGCCGCGTGTGATTTCCTCGTGCTCGAGGCCAATCACGACGAGGTCATGCTCCACACCAGCCCCTACCCCGTCTCGGTCAAGCGCAGGATCGCCTCGAGCCACGGGCACCTGTCCAATCAGGCCGCAGCCCGACTCGCCACCGAACTACTGCACCCACGTCTCGCGGGTATCGTGCTTGCGCACCTCTCCAAGGAGTGCAACCGGCCCGCCCTCGCGAAGGATGTCGTCGGGCGCGCACTCGAAAAGGCAGGGTGGCAGGGACACCTCGAGGTCGCCCGTCAGGACGACCCCACCGACCTCCTCGACATCGAAGAGCTACGCTACCGATCCGGCCCCAGCCAGCTCAGCCTCCTCTAGGCGCCGAGCCGGCGAAGCCACGGCGAGGATCCCCCTAAGAACGCCGAGCCGGCGCAGCCACGGCGAGGATCCCCCTACAGAACGCCGAGCCGGCGAAGCCACGGCGAGGATCCCCCTACAGAACGCCGAGCCGGCGAAGCCACGGCGAGGATCCCCACAACGCCGAGCCCGCGCAGCCACGGCGAGGATCCCCCTACAGAACGCCGAGCCGGCGAAGCCACGGCGAGGATCCCCACAACGCCGAGCCGGCGCAGCCACGGCGAGGGCTCTTCAGAAACGACAAACCCGCCGGTACACCGAATTCGCCTGCTCAAAGAACTTGGCAGGGCGAACCCCCGCGACTCCCTTTCGGCGCTTCGGCTCGACTGGTGTTTGCGGATTGCACGGACAGACCGATGTGGTGACGCTCGCGGAGCGCGCCTCGGGAGCCTCGGACCGCTCCGGGGAAGCCCTCAGGCGACAGCGACAGCCAGCGCGTCGAAGCGAGCGTCACCACGTCGGTCAGACACCTACCCGAACAGACCGACTAGAGGCCAAAAAGCCGCAAGAAGTCGTTGGAGAGAGCCCAAAGCATGATACCGACGATGATCAGGAACCCGACATTGCTCCACTTGAGCTTCTGCTCGATCGACAGGCCCCGTCCCCCTCGCACCGCCTCGATGGCCAGGAACACCAAGTGGCCCCCATCGAGCACCGGGATCGGCAACAGGTTCAGGATCGCCAGGTTCACGCTGAACAGCGCCATGAACCGAAGGAAGGTGTCGACTCCGGCGGCGGCCGCCTGCCCCGAAAACTCGCCGATCGTCACGATGCTCCCGACGGATCGTGGCGAGACGTTGAGCGTAACGAGGTCCCGAAGGAATCCGAGGATGAGACCGGTCACGGCGACGGTCTCACGGTATCCAGTCTCAAGCGCCTCGCCGAGTCCGATCTGGTCGTAGGTCAAACCGATCGAGGGAGGCGAGATCCCGATCTTTCCAACCGAGACGGTGGATCCGTCCGCGCGTCGATCCACCTCCTCGTCGAGTGTCACGTTGCGGGTGAGCGCACTCCCGTCACGCTCGATACTCAGCTGCACCCGCTGACCCGGTCGACGTTCGATCTGATCGACGAAGGCCCACCAATTCACGGTCGGCTGACCTGACACCGCGAGAATGCGATCACCGACTTCCAGGCCGGAGCGATCCGCCGGTGAGCCGGGCGCAATGAACCCCACTCCCGCCTCGAGCCAGACCGCGACCGACGAGACGAGCGCGAGCCGCTCCGCTTGGGTGACCGGCACCCTGATCTCCACGCTTCGCTGCGGCTCCACGAGGTCGATCGTGACCGGCCCCGGGTCCCCCTCATAGAGCCGGGTCTCTACATCGCCCCAATGCGCGACGGCCTCGCCACCGATGGCGACGACACGGCTTCCCGGCTCGATGCTACCCAGAGCCTCCGTCCCGGGCGGTAGCGAGGAATCGTCGACCATCCCGATCCGCGTCGAGTCGTAGACCTGTATCCCATAGTTCGCGGCCAAGAAGACGTAGACGCCGAAAGCGAAGATCATGTTCATGATGACCCCCGCCGAGATCACCAGCGTGCGTGCCCAGATCGGCTTCGAGTCGAAGTCGCGGTCGCTCGGCTCGCGCGGGCGAGCATTCACGTCCCCGCCCTCGATCCGCTCCATGACCTCGTCGTCCATGCCGCCCATCTTCACGTAACCGCCGAGCGGAATGGCGCTGATGACGTACTCGGTCTCGCCCCGGTTGAAGCCGAAAAGCCTGGGCCCCAACCCGATGGAGAAGCGCTGCACTTCGATCCCGACCGCTTTCGCTGCCCAGAAGTGCCCGAGCTCGTGCACGAAGATCAGCACGCCGAGGACGATGACGGTCGCCAGTACTGTCATGAAGTCGTTCCTATTGGCCGTCCGGCCACCTCGGCCGCCACGGATCGGGCCGCCGCATCCACGGCGAGCACGTCGTCTATGTCTCGGACGGCTTCGGCTCCGACTCTGTCCATCGTCTTTCGGACCGTCAGAGCGATCTCCGGGAACCGAATTCGGTCCTCCAGGAACGCCGCCACAGCGATTTCGTTGGCGGCGTTATACACCGCGGGCGCACTTCCGCTCCGTCGACCCGCCTCGACCCCGAGCTCGAACATCGGAAACGCCTCGTGGTCGATCTCTTCGAACGTGAGCGGCGATGATCGAGCGGGATCGAACGTCTGCAACGCCGGGTCCTTCACTCGGTGTGGGTAGTTCAACGCATACAAGATCGGGAGTTCCATGGTGGGGAACCCCAGCTGAGCAAGCACCGATCCGTCGATGAACTCGACGAAGGAGTGGATGACAGACTGAGGGTGCACGACGGCGTCGATGAAGTCGTAGTCGAGGCCATAGAGGAAGTGCGCCTCGATGACCTCGAGCGCCTTGTTCGCGAGCGTGGCCGAGTCCACGGTGATCTTGGCGCCCATGTCCCACGTGGGATGGTCCAGCGCAGACGCGGCATCAACCTCCCGCAACTCGGCGATCGATCGGCCCCGAAACGCGCCACCGGACGCAGTCAGGACGACCCGTTGGACGGTGCCGATGGGGTGGCCCTCCAGGCACTGTAGAATCGCGCTGTGCTCCGAGTCGATGGGTACGATCTCACCTCCTCCGCGCTCGGCCGCCGACATGACCAGCTCGCCGCCGGCCACCAGGGACTCCTTGTTCGCGAGCGCGAGTCGGTGCCCAGCATCGAGGGCCGCGAGCGTCGGCTCGAGGCCCGCGGCGCCGACCAGGGCGTTCAGCACGACGTCGACCTCGTCGGAGGCGGTCACGTCGAGCATCGCCTCCCGTCCCGAGCGCCAACGGGTGGACCGGCCAGTCGCGGGAAGCGCAACGCCTTTGTCACACAGAATCGCATGCTTCGGGGAGAACGCCTCGACCTGCCCCACGAGCTCGTCGACGCTTCGGTTCGCCACCAACGCAACCACCTCGAACCGCTCGCGATGTCGCGACATGACCTCGAGCGCACTACGGCCGATCGACCCCGTCGAGCCGAGGACCGCGACGCGGATCAACCCGTGGCTCCTAGCACTGCCAACGCCACGTAGGCGGCGGGAATCGTGAACAACAGGGAGTCGATCCGATCGAGGACCCCACCGTGGCCCGGAAAAAACGTCCCGGAATCTTTCACCCCGGCCTCTCTCTTCAGCAGCGACTCCACCAGGTCACCGACCACCGCGGTCGCGCCGAGACCAGCGCCGAGGACCCCGACCAGAGGCATTGGCATCATCGGCAGATCCGGGAGGAGAGCGGCAACAGCCAGAGCCCAAAGCACGGCCGCGACTCCGCCACCCGCGACATTCGCCCAAAATCCTACCCAGCTCTTATTTGGGCTGATCGAGGGAGCCATCTTCGCCCGGCCCCACGTCGAGCCCGCAAAGTATGCCGCTGCGTCACCGATCCACGTCGCCGCGAGCGGTAACGCAAGGAGCGCGAGCCCGGAGGCCGACGACCGCTCGGGGGGCACCGACCAGGCCGGTGACTCCGGCAGCGCACGCAAGAGCATGGCGCATCCCAGAGGGAGTCCGAGGTACACGACCGAGAACCCCGTCACGGCCGAGGCCCCCAGCGGGTTCTTTGCGGGCCCACGCGCGCTCAACGCAGTCGCGAGGGCGGCCACCGTCGCCGCCCCTATGACGCCGAGCCCGATGGGCGCGAACGTCCTGAAGGTCGGCGACCAGGCGGCAGCCAGTACGAGGGCTGCGGCTGCCGGCGCGCTGATGAACTCGAGAGCGTGAACGTCTTTCTTGGCCGAAAGCCTCGCTACCTCGTGCGTTCCCCACGCGGCGAAGGCGGTCAGCGGCAGCGCCAGGTACCACCCTCCCAAATAGGCCAGGCCGAGCACCGCCGGAATACCGATGGCCGCGACACCGACCCGCGTACCGAGGTCCTTCATGTCGCCATGACCCGGCCGAAGCGCCGCTCACGACCCTGGAAATCCAGAACCGCGTCGAAGAGATCGTCTCGACCGAAGTCCGGCCAAAGGACCGAGGAAAGATGAAGCTCCGTGTACGCGAGCTGCCAGAGCATGACGTTGCTGGTGCGGCGCTCGCCGGAGGTCCGTATAAGGAGGTCCGGGCTGGGGAGCCCGTCAGTGAACAAGGCAGCCTCGATGACGCCCTGGTCGATCTCCTCCGGGGCGAGCCCTCCGGTGTGGACGCGGTCGACGATGAGGCGGGTCGCCCTCAATATGTCCTCACGACCGCCATACGAGATCATGAGGTTGAGCCGAAGCGCTCGCCCGCCGCGGGTAGCTTTGGAAATCTTGTCGATGGCGGACCTCGTGGAGTCGTCGACCCGGTCGACGTCGCCGAGAACGTGTACCTCGACACCCTGCCGCCGGAGCTCCTCGCATTCGGTTCGGGCGTACAGCTCGAGTAGGCCCATCAGCGCAGACCCATCCTCGCCCGGTTGCCTCCAGTCTTCGGTCGAGAGGGCGAAGAGGCTGAGGATGCCGATGCCGGCCTCCGCCGCGCCTTCGACGACCTCGCGCACCGACTTCATTCCCTCGCGGTAACCAAGGTGCGGCGGAAGCCCGCGGACGCGGGCCCAGCGCCCGCTCCCGTCCATGATGACGGCAACATGTGTGGGAACGGCACCGTTCTGGCGGATTCGATCGAGTCGGTCAGGGCTCATGCGGGGTTATGGCGCCGGACGAGCTAGATCGCCAACACCTCTTCTTCTTTGTGCTTCAGCAGCTCGTCGATCTTGTCCGAGTACTCGTGCGTGAGTTTCTCGAGCGCTTCCTCGCGGCGATGACCCTCGTCCTCTCCGATTTCGTGCTCCTTCACGAGTGCGTGGATCTCTTCACGCACCGTCCGGCGCGCGTGGCGGATCGAAATGCGCCCTTCCTCGGCCATCTTGTGGAGGACTTTCACGAACTCTTTGCGCCGCTCCTCGTTGAGCGGCGGAATCGGAACCCGGATGATGTTGCCGTCGTTGGCCGGGTTGAGGCCTAGGTCCGCAGTCATGATCGCCCGCTCGATGTCGTTGAGGAGCGTCTTGTCGAACGGCTGAACAACGAGCAGGCTGGACTCGGGCGTGCTCACCGTGGCCACCTGATTCAGCGGCATCTTGGAGCCGTACGCATCGACCCGGACCGTGTCCAGCAGCGCCGGGGTGGCCTTCCCGGTTCGGACCGTTGCGAACTCACGTCGGATCGCCTCCAGGGCGGCGTCCATTCGTTCCTTGGCGTCTTCGACCGTCGGCATCACGACCTCCGATTGGGTGTCTGGGCTACGATACTAAGGTCCCGACGCGCTCCCCACGAATCGCGTCGGCCACGGCCCCGCGATCGCCGAGATTCAGCACGATGATCGGGAGCTGGTTCTCTTTACAGAGCGCCACGGCTGCGGCGTCCATGACGTTCAACTCACGGCTCACCACTTCTTGGAACGAGATGCTCGGGATGAACTCCGCGTCCGGGTCCTTCGCGGGGTCGGCCGTGTAGACGCCCTGCACCTTCGTCGCCTTGATGACGACGTCGGACTCCATCTCGATGGCCCTCAAGACCGCGGCGGTGTCGGTCGAGAAGTACGGATTGCCCGTCCCACCCGCAAAGAGAACCACGCGTCCCTTCTCGATGTGTCGCATGGCGCGGCGCCGG
>JAOTVL010000095.1 GCA_029863525.1 Gemmatimonadota bacterium | reverse complement strand
AGGGTTCTGCATCTAATGAGCGCCCCCGAGATGGCCATCGAGCACGGGCTCGAGCACGGGGTGTATCGAGAGCGGGTCTTCGACGCGATCCGCTATCTCGCCGACGAAGGGATCGGGAGGCTCGGCCTGCCAACCGAGTACGGCGGACACGGCGATCCGGGCGGGTCGATCGCGGCCTTCGAGACGCTCGCATTCGGAGACCTGAGCGTACTGGTGAAGTTCGGCGTCCAATTCGGCCTCTTCGGGGGCAGCATCCAGCAGCTCGGGACGAAACGCCATCACGAAGAGTATCTCGAACGAATCGGGTCGCTGGCGCTCGCCGGTAGTTACGCGATGACGGAAACGGGTCACGGATCGAACGTCCGCGACCTGGAGACCACCGCTCACTTCGACGCGGAGACGCGCGAGCTGATCGTGCATTCGCCCGACGAGCGGGCGGGCAAGGATTGGATCGGAAACGCCGCACTCCACGGGCGTCTCGCGACGGTCTTCGCTCGGCTCGTCGTCGACGACGTCGACCACGGCGTCCACGCTGTGCTGGTTCCCATTCGCGACGACAGCGGGACCGTCGTTCCGGGCGTCCGCATCGAAGACCGAGGGCTCAAGGCAGGACTGAACGGGGTCGACAACGGCCGCATCTGGTTCGACCAGGTGCGCGTTCCCGTCGACAACCTCCTCGACCGCTTCGCCCAGATCGACGGCGGGGGACGATATCGGAGTCCGATCACGAGCTCGGGCCGGCGCTTCTTCACGATGTTACGCACCCTCGTCGCCGGTCGCGTCAGCATCGCCTCGGCGTCGGTCAGCGCTGCGAAGGTGGCCATGACGATCTCGATCCGTTACGCGGCCCGTCGGCGCCAGTTCGGTCCTCAGGGGGGAGAGGAGCGGCCGATTCTCGACTATACCGCCATGCAGCGTGAGCTCCTGCCCCGGCTGGCCACGACGCTCGGCCTGCACTTCGCGGTTCGGTCGCTGCAACGACGCTTCACCGACTCGATCCAAGAAGAGGATCCCGAGTTGGAGGGGATGGCGGCGGCCCTCAAGGCGTACGCGTCGGATCATTGCGTCGACGCCGTTCAGGCGGGTCGGGAGGCATGCGGTGGCCAGGGCTATCTCGCCGAGAACCGGTTGGCCGCGCTGAAGGAGGACACCGACGTCTTCACGACCTTCGAAGGCGCGAACCTGGTCCTGTATCAGCTCGTGGCGAAGGTTCTCTTGTCGCGCTACAAGGAGGAGATGGGTGACCTCACGTTCTGGCGCGCGATCCGTGTGCTCGGTGATCGTGCCGAAACGTCACTGACCGAGTTGAATCCTCTGGTCACGCGCCGCACGGACGCGTCACATCTGCG
The DNA here is from genome assembly GCA_029863525.1 of Gemmatimonadota bacterium. Taxonomy (GTDB): domain Bacteria; phylum Gemmatimonadota; class Gemmatimonadetes; order Longimicrobiales; family Gaopeijiaceae; genus UBA2589. Next base: position 12,138 of record JAOTVL010000095.1, on the reverse strand, counting down.
AGACCCCGCGTTCCAGCGTGCGGCGCTCGAGTACCGCGAGGCTCGGCTGCTCCGCTCGGCCGCTATGAGGCTCAGATCCCGACTCAGGGACGGCATGGAGTCGTTCGACGCTGTCAACGAGGTGCAGGACCACTTGGTTGCGCTGGCCAAGGCGCACGCGGAGCGCATCGTGCTGAGTGCGTTCCAGGATGCGTGCACGGCCGCCCCGAAGCCGGGCATGTCCGAGCTCCTTGCGGACGCGAGCGCGCTCTACGCACTCTCGCGCATCGAGGCCGACAGGGGCTGGTTCTTGGAGTCCGGCTACATCGAGGTCGGAAAGAGTCGAGCCATCCGCGCCGAGGTCAACGCGCTCTGCAGGGAGCTGGCCGCGTGCGCAGTGCACCTCGTCGACGGCTTCGGCATTCCAGAGGCGCTGCTCCCCCCGCTGGTGCGTCGCGGATGAGCCAAGAAATAGAAGATCATTCCGCTGGCGCGGTCGGCGATGCATTATTCGTCGATAACCCGCGTCACAGAAGAAGAGTCGCCGAAATAAACACTTGTTTTTTCGGCGACCGCATGGCCATTTTCAAGTGCTCGCGCCGTATCAGGGGGGGCCGCGGCTCGCTCATTCCCGATTCTGGCGCGCCTAGACATTCTAGGGGCACTCTTTTGAGTGCCCGCCCGTGCCGGAGGAAGAACTCATGGTTCGCAGGAGCCTAGTGGCAGCTGCAGCGATCTTCGCTGTCGCGACCCCGTTGACCGCGCAGCAGACGATGATGTCCGGTCCGGAAGAGTGGACGTGGAGCTCGGATCGTCCGGACGCCGCCGGTCCGCTCGGCATGTTCGGCGCCGGGACCCTCGGCATGGGTCAGATCGAATTGACCTACAACTTCTCGCAGATGAACGCTCGGGGTGTCTGGTTCGCCAAAGACTCCCTGGACCTCGCGACGACCCTGGCGCTCTACAACGACGCCCCGCTGACCCGGTCGGACATCCGGCACCAGGTCCGGATCGGGTACGGTGTCACCGATGAGCTGACCCTCGTCGCACGTGGGGAATTCGCGGTCTTGGAGCGTGAGACGATCGCGAACAACGGCCTCATTCGCACCGGCATCGAGAACTTCGGCGACGTGGAGGTGGGCGCGGTCTACACCGTCTACGGTGAGGGGCCGTACAGGCTCAACGTTCAAGGCGGGGGGATCATCCCGACCGGTGCCAGCACCACGTACGCCGACACCACGGCCTCGCAATCCGGCACACAGACGCCGCTTCCGTACGACATGCGTCCGGGAAGCGGCACCTTCGGGGTGACGGCTGCCCTCTCGGGCAGCGTGCAGAATCAGGTTGGCTCCCTGGGTGCGCAGTTCCGCATGAGGGTCAACGTCGGCTCGAACAGCGCGGGCACCGCGGGTGGCTATACGCTCGGTGACATGTACGAGTTCAATGGGTACGCGGCCTACAACATCAATGAATACTTGAGCATCATGGCCGGCGGCCGTTGGCAGAGCTGGGACAACATCGCCGGCTTCGACGATCGCCTCGATGTCGACGGTGACCCCCACAACATGGGCGCGATGCTCGCGGGTCAGCGCGCCATGCTTCCGATGAGCATCACCCTCGTGCTCCCCGAATCCAGCGTCCTCGGCGGACATCGGCTTTCGTTCGAAGCGATCTACTCGATGCACCACGACTACGAAGGGCCGCAGCTCGGCCTCGATTGGGGTCTCAACTTCGGGTACACGATCACCTACTGAGGATCGCGACACCCGGCACGGAACGAGGGTCCTGGGCCTGCGCCCCGGACCCTCTTCTTTTGTCCCGCGGTCAGCGAAGAACCGCGACCAGGTGATGCCGCTTCTTTCCCTTACGCAGTAACACGAAGCGGCCCTCGATCGAATCGTCGAGGGTGACCGCGCGGTCCACGTCGTCAACGCGCTCGCTGTTCAGGTAGACACCCCCACCCTGAATGGAGCGCCGCGCGTCTCCCTTCGACGTCGCCAACTCCGCGCCCACGAGCAGATCGACCAGTGGAGTACCGTCGCCCTCGAGCTCGGCCGCCGAAACTCCCGACGAGGGTACGTCCGAGAAGACGTCGGCGATGTCTGCTGCGCCGAGTCCCTCGATGTCTCCGCCGAAGAGCGCCTCGGTAGCCCGTGCTGCAGCCGCCAGCCCCGTCTCTCCGTGAAGGCGCCGCGTGACTTCCTCGGCGAGCGCCCGTTGAGCAGCTCGACGGTGCGGTTCGCGCTCGACCGCATCCGCCAGCACGGCGATCTCCTGCTCGTCCCTGAGCGTGAAGAACTTCAGATAACGCACCACGTCGGCATCGTCGACGTTGATCCAGTATTGGTAGAAACGGAATGGTGAGGTCAGCGCCGGATCGAGCCAGACGTTGCCCGCTTCCGACTTTCCGAACTTGGTCCCCGACGTATTCGTGACCAACGGGAAGACGATTCCGTGAGCCCTGACGCCCTCCACGCGTCGGACCAGGTCGATGCCGGCCGTGATGTTCCCCCATTGGTCGCTGCCGCCCATCTGGATCGTGCACCCCTCTCGTCGATACAGCTCGAGGAAGTCGTACGACTGCAGCAGCGCATAGGAAAACTCCGTGTACGAGATGCCCGACTCGTCATCCTCGAGCCGCCGACGGACCGACTCCTTCGCCATGAGTTGATTCACGGAGAAGTGCTTGCCGATGTCCCTCAGGAAGTCGACGAGGGCGAGCTCACCGAGCCAATCGTGGTTGTTGAGCATCCGCGCCGGGTTCGTCCCCACGTCGAAATCGAGAAAGTGCTCGAGCTGTGCGCGGATCCCTTCCGCATTCTCTGCTGCTCGTTCTTTCGTGAGAAGCTGTCGCTCGAGCGTCTTCCCCGAAGGATCTCCGATCAGGCCGGTGCCACCACCTACGAGAGCGATCGGCGTGTGTCCGGCCCGCTGCGCGTGGACGAGTCCCATGATCGGGACGAGATTGCCGAGGTGCAGGCTAGGCGCGGTCGGGTCGAAGCCGATGTACACAGTCCTGGACGCCTCGGCGAGGTGGTCCGCCACGCCTTCCGTGGCGTCCTTGAGAAGGTCTCTGCGCTCGAATTCCTGAACGAGCCCGGCCATCGGGTCGACCTCTACCATCCCTTCCGCGCCCGCAACGTCGTGACGTGAGCCACGTGGTGAGGACCGTGCCAGCCGTAGATCTCCAACAGCGTGTCGACCGTGATGTCGCCGACCTCGGGGTGGTGAGCCGTGCGTGCGAACGCCGCCGGTTCCAGGGCTCGGAGGAAGGTCGCCCAACGGTCGTGAAGGCCTGACAAGACGTCGAGCGTTCCGTCAATGGGGTCGCGAACGTCCGGGAGCGTCGCCCAAGCGTCTTGGTCGTAGGTCACGAGCGTGGGGTGGTCCTCTGTGACGGCCAGCTTGAATCGGAGGTAGGCGTTCATGTGAGAATCCATCGTGTGATGGACCAGTTGCCGCACGGTCCAGCCGCCCTCGCGGTACGGCGTATCCAGTTGCTCGTCGCTCAAATCCGCCACCGACTTGCGCATGTGGGCGGGGAACGCAGCGATCGAGTCGATGTGTCGCGCGCGTTCCTCCGCGGTCAGCGGACGACCGGCACTCTTGAACGGCCCGGTCGGATAGCGGGGATCCGGTTCGGTCATGTGTTCATCCATGCGTAGATTGGTTCGATGTCCGTCTATGATCGCTTCTACGCCGTCGTTCGTCGAATCCCCGCCGGCCGGGTCACGACGTACGGCATGGTCGCGATGCTCGCCGGACTCCCAGGCCGAGCCCGCCAGGTCGGGTACGCGATGGCGGGCCTGCCCGACGAACACGACGTGCCGTGGCACCGAGTCGTGAACGCGAGGGGTGAGATCAGTGTCCGTCGCGGCGGTGGCGGCGGGGCCGAACGACTCCAGCGCATGCTTCTCGCGCAGGAGGATGTGCGTTTCACGGAATCGGGACGCATCGATCTCGAGGAGTTCGGCTGGCCCTGACCCGCTGTCACTTAAGCGTCCACTTAATCTTTAAGACTATGCTTAAGTATGTTCCCATCGAAGAATTGGGGCGACCCCGTCTCGGCTAGATTTTCTGGCTAAATATTTTTTACAGGTTATCACGTTGCACTAACTGATGAAAGGCCCTATATACGGTCATGACTGACGCGATCGATCACGACGGGCTGGAGCCGACCGGGATCTTGGGGCTCGACTTCGTCAACACGATGATCCAGCCCGGTCGGGGCGCAACACGGGATCTCCTGGCCGACGGGGACTCCTTCCGCGGCTGGTTGACGCTCATCGGTCGACGGGACCTGCTGAGCGCGGTGCCCAGGGACGCGCCCGGACTTCGAGTTCTCATGCACGAGGCGGCACGCCTACGGTGTGCCCTGACCGCCCTCTTCGCCGCCACCCGTTCCGGTTCCCTCCTTCCCTCGGACGCCGCGCATACGATCGATCGCGCGCTGCGTGCGGGCCGGACGGCCTATTCCCTCGATGTGAGCGGCGATCGGCCTCGGGTCCGGGTCACGCTCGAGGCGGTGCCGCTCGACGCTCGGGCCGGCGGCCGATCGAGCCCTCGATGGACAGGAATCGGTCCGCTCTCGCTCTTGAACCCCCTGGCCCGCTCGGCCTTGGAGCTCGCCGAAGCGGTCGATCCCACCCGGCTTCGCCCCTGCGCCGCGCCGGACTGCGGACGGTGGTTCGTCGATACGAGCAAGGGAGGACGGCGGAAGTGGTGCTCCATGGAGCGGTGTGGCAACCGGGCAAAGGCCGCGCGCTACCGGAGTCGGCACGCCGACTAGGCTCGACCGCCGCCTCCTTGCCGATGCGCTGGCGGGTCGGGCATCTTGGCGCGCGTGTCCCCAGCCACGGTGCTTCGTCCCATGCGTACAATCGGCTCCCTCGTCCGTACGATAATCCCAATCCACCTCGGCACCCACGCATCGGGGCGAAGGCAGCCCTCTGGGCTCCCGTGGACCGGCGGACGCTTGGCCCTGGCCGTAGGGCTCGCGATGCTCGCCGCGCCGCTGCTGGGACGCTCCGCGAGGCCCGGGTCCTCGACGCTCGCGGCCCAGAGCGTGGACCCCCGCATCGAAGCCATGCTGGAGGATGTGTCTCCCGATCGTCTCCATGAATACCTCGAGACGCTGACCGGCTTCGAGACGCGACACTCCCTCTCGTTCTCGGACCGCGACGATTTCGGCGTCCTCCCTGCGCGCCAGTACATCCTCGAGACGATGCGGGGGTTCAGCGATCGGCTCCAAGTGAGCCTCGATTGCTACCTGGTCGAGCCGCAGGGCCGGATCACGGAAGAGGCCGAGCTCTGCAACGTCGTCGCCGTGCTCCCCGGTCGCAGTGACCGCCGAATCTACGTCAGCGGGCATTACGACACCGTGGCTCAGGTCGAGGGGGAGGGCTTCGACTGGTCGCGGCACGACAACCCGGCGCCCGGCGCCAACGACGACGGTAGCGGGACGGTGCTGACGATGGAGGCGGCTCGGGTGTTGGCCCAAAGCGGGCTCGACTTCGACGCGACGCTCGTCTTCGTGGGCTTCGTCGCCGAGGAAGAGGGTCTGGTCGGCGCGAGCCTCCACGCGGCGAAGGCGGAGCGGGAGGGATGGACCATCGACGCCGTCTTCAACAACGACATCATCGGCAACTCGCTCGGCGGCAACGGAATCGTCGACAGCCGGACCCTGCGCGTCTTCTCCGAAGACCCGATGGACTCGCCCTCGCGCCAACTCGCGCGCTTCATCCGCCGTTACGGGGCCGCATACATGCCTGGCCACGAGGTTCGGCTCGTTGCCCGAGAAGACCGCTTCGGCCGCGGCGGCGACCACACCGCATTCAACCGGCGAGGGTTCGCGGGCGTGCGCTTCAGCGAATCGCGCGAGAATTACTCGCGCCAGCACATGCCCGCCGACACGCTGGGTGGCGTCGATTTCGACTACCTGGCGAAGAACACACGCGTGAACGTGGCGGGCGTGGCCACCATGGCGCTCGCCCCCGCGGCTCCGAACGTGAACGGAGGCGGCGGCCCCATGCTCGGGCGCGGCGAATCCGGCTACGACGCCGCGATGCGCTGGCGGCCTTCTCCCGGCGCCGCCGGATACCGGCTGGTGTGGCGTACCGCGTGGACGCCCGATTGGGAGCACGAGCTCCTCGTGGGCAACGTCACCGAGTACACGCTCCCCGACATCTCGATCGACGACTACGTGTTCGGTGTCGCCGCGCTCGGCCCCGATGGCCATGAGAGTCTGGTTTCGGCCTTCGTGCGTCCTCCTCGTGGCCGCAGCGACGTCCGCGAAGTGGGTCGCTGATCGCTCACCCCGGCGGGCGACGGAGTGCTCGCTCCCGACGATCGTCAAGGGTTCACTCGGGACGGCCCCGACGGGACCACGGGGACCGGGGCGCGTCGAGGCCGGAAAACGAGGGTTAGGCCCCGCCATTGCTGGAAATCGCCATCGGTCGTAACCTTCCGGGATGCTCCCACGTAGTTTGGGGCATTGAAGCGACGCAACCATCTCGAATGGCTTTTCAAGGGAGGTCTCTATGGCGTCGAATGTCGTACGTCTGTTCAGCAGCACCGTGCCCAAGCTGGGCTTGATCGCGGGACTCGCGATCGCCCTGGCCGGGTTCGGCCTTCCGACGGAGGCCCAGGCTCAGACCGGGCAGATCGTCGGGACCGTCACGAACGCCGCGACCGGCGCCCCGCTGGGCGAGGTCCAGGTCTTCGTGGAAGCACAGGACCTCGGGGCGCTGACGCGCGCCAACGGTCGGTTCATCGTCCTGAACGTTCCAGCGGGCACCTGGGACGTCACCGCGCAGCGGATCGGCTTCGGGGACGTGACGCAGTCCGTCACGGTCGCCGTGGGCGGCACCGCGACGGTGGATTTCGCGCTCTCGACCCAGGCGCTCGGTCTCGACGAGATCGTCGTTACGGGAACCGCCGGCGCGTCCACACGGCGCGAGATGGGAAGCACGATCGCGCAGATCAACGTCGGGGACCTGCCGGACGAGCCGACCCAGGTGTCGGACATGCTCCAAGCGACCGCGCCGGGTCTGGACGTCTACGGTGGCGGTGCCGCCGGCCAGGGTAAGGTCATTCGTCTGCGCGGAGCCAACAGCGCGGTGCTGAGCGAAGCGCCGATCATCTACGTGGACGGCGTCCGAATTCGCAGCACGTCGCTCCCGGACGCGAATCCGCCGGACCGCCGTGGCGGCCGGAGCGGGAACATCTCCGTGAGCCCGCTCGACCAGATCAACCCGAACGACATCGAGCGGATCGAGGTCATCAAGGGCTCGGCCGCCACGACGCTCTACGGCACCGAGGCCGCGGGTGGCGTCATTCAGGTCTTCACCAAGCGCGGCGTGGGTGGCGCGGCGGTCTGGACCGCCGAGGTCGGCACGGGCACGGAGTGGAGCCGGAAGTTCGGCGTTCCGGAGCAGGGTGCTCCGTACGCCTTCATGGACGACTTCCTCTGCACGGGCATCCTGAGCTGCGGTCGTCTGGCCAATCAGACGTACATGCAGAACTACGCGCTCTCCGTTCGTGGCGGCACCGGTGGAGTCGATTACTTCGTTTCCGGCGCCTTCAACGACGGCCAGGGCCTGCTCCCGAACGATCATTCGACGAGCTACTCGACCCGGGCGAACCTCACGTTCTCGCCGGCGGAAGACCTGCAGGTTCAGTGGAACACTTCGTTCACGCAGCTGGAGCTGACCAACACCGCGCAGCAGAACAACGCGCAGGCGCTCCCACTGAACGCGTTCCGGCAGGAGCGCAACTACTTCGCGACCGGTGATGCGGACGTGCTCGCGGTGCTCCTCGATCAGGAGATCAACGAGGACGTCGCGCGCTTCACCACCGGCGCGACGCTGACGTACTCGCCGCTGGCGAACCTCACCAACCGGTTCGTGGCCGGCTACGACTGGACGGCTCGTGAGCACCGAAACCTCCGTCCGTTCGGATGGGAGCAGGTGCCCGAGGGCGCGCTGCTGAACAACACGTTCCAGAGTCGCGTGCTTACGCTCGACTACGTGGGCTCGTACGTCTTCGACCTGAGCAGCGACATCGCGAGCACGTTCTCGTGGGGTGGTCAGGCGGTCGGTGACGACATCCGCGAGATCGAAGGCTTCGGGGAGAACTTCCCCGGTGCCGCGCTGCCGACGATCAGCTCGGCGGCCACGAGACAAGCGTTCGAGAACCGGCAGAAGATCTGGAACGCCGGCTTCTTCTTCCAGAACGTCCTCGACGTCTCGAACAAGTACTTCCTCACCTTGGGTCTGCGCGTGGACGGAAACAGCGCGTTCGGCTCGGGCTTCGGTCTCCAGGCGTACCCGAAGGCGAGTGCCTCCTGGGTGGTGTCCGACGAGGAGTTCTACCCCGGGTGGGGTGAGTTGAAGTTCCGCGCGGCGCTCGGTCAGTCCGGTCGCGCTCCGGGTGCATTCGACGCCGTGCGCACGTGGAGCCCCGAGGGCCTCGCGGGCATTCCGGCGTTCGTGCCATCGAACGTCGGCAACGACAACATTGGTCCTGAGGTCACGACCGAGATCGAGGGTGGCTTCGACGCCTCGTGGCTCAACAGCCGCCTGTCGACGTCGTTCACCTACTACCACCAGACGACGGCCGAGGCGCTCTTCTTCGTGCCGCAGCTTCCGTCCGGGGGCTTCTCCAGCAGCCAGCTCACGAACATCGGGAAGATCCAGAACAAGGGCATCGAGGCACAGATCGACGCCACGGTCTTCCAGAGCTCCGACTGGAGCGTCGACCTCGGAGTCAACATCAGCACGAACGACTCGGAGATCCTCGAGCTCAATGACGCGAGCCTCGAGTCGGGCTGCTTCAAGGTCGGCTACCCGCTGCGCGCCCAGTGCAACCAGAAGGTGGCCAACCCCGACCAGCTCGTCAGCAGCTTCTCCGAGGTCGAGTTCGTCGAGCCGGGTGACCCCGACTTCCAGGGCGACGGTACGTCCGCGAGCCAGTACCTCTACGGGCCCAACCTGCCCACCACGTTCATCAGCCCGAGCATCACGGTCCGGACGCCGGGGGGCATTCAGCTCTCCGCGCGCGGCGACTACAAGGGCGGCTTCTACATGAACGAGCAGGTCTTCCCGATCGGTCGTAGCGTGCGCTCGCCGATCTGCTACCCGTACTACGTGGATCCCGACAACTCGATCGCGGTCAAGGACCCGATTCCCGCGATCTGGATGGCCCGTTGCGGTAACACGAGCCAGCAGGAGGGCTACATGTGGGACGCGAGCTTCTTCAAGCTGCGCAGCGTCTCCGCGTCGATCCCGATGAACGCGGTGTTCGGCGACCGAGTCAGCAATTCGGTCCTGACGGTCGCGCTTCTGAACTCCTTCCTCTGGATGAAGGAGATGCCGTTCATGGATCCCGAGACGAGCGCCGACCCCGGTTCGCCGGACGGCCCGCAGCAGGGGTACGACTTCGAAGAGACGGTCCCCGCTCCGATTTCGCTGCGCTTGTCGCTGCGGGTGACCTTCTGATGAGGGTACATACGATGACGAAGAAACGACTTTCGATGACCGCGGCGTTGGCGGTCACGGCGGTCTTCGCCACCGGTTGTGAGGTGACCAACCCCGGTCCGATTCAGGACGAGTTCCTGGTCAAGGAGGAGTCCAGGGTCGGACTCGTGAACGGCGCGCAGCGTCAGTTGATGGTTGCGCTCGCCAGCGATCCGGGGATCATCCGGGATGGAGCGCTCGTGGCCCGTGAGGTCCTGCCGGGTGGTCAAACCGGCGCGCACGGTCACAACGCGGACGAGCAGGCCGGCTCGATCGGCCCGGGCGATGGCGGCACCTTCACCACGCTTCAAGAGGCTCGGTTCATCGCGGAGACCGCGATCGAGCTCTTTGCGGAAGCGGGCGGTGTGGACGCCGACCTCGTGGCTCAGGCCAACATCTGGGCCGGGTACGCGAATCGGGTCCTCGGCGAGCACTACTGCCAGGGCGTGATCGACGGCAGCGCGCCGTTCGCGGCGACGGACTACCTGACCCGCGCGGAGGGGCAGTTCACGACCGCCATCAGCACGGCGGCCGACAACGACCTGGTGCTCGCCGCGTACGCGGGTCGGGCTCAGGTGCGTGCGATTCTGGCGACGTACGGACTGAGCACGTGGGCTTCCGCGGCGTCCGACGCCGGCCAGGTCACCGACGACAGCTGGTCCTACAACATCAGTACGGACGGGGCCAGCGCCGATACGAGGAACTCCCTCTATTGGGCGGTCGCGGGGTCCCCGTACGCGTCCTACAGCATGTGGGCGACGTACTACGGCAATCAGCCGGACCTGACGCAGCCGCAGCCGCACGACGAGACGGGGGGCTTCGGCTTCCCGATCCCGAACACCGGGTACTTCGAGACGACGGGTGATCCCCGCGTCGAGTGGGAATACGGCAGTCAGCCGTTCGCCGTCGGTGCGCTCGACGGGTACGGCCAGGTCTACTGGCACCGCTACACGAAGTACGACGATGGTGGGCAGAACGCGCCGATCCGGTTGGCGAGTGGGCGCGAGATGCGCCTGATCGAGGCCGAGGCGATGCTGCCGGGTGATCCGCAGGGCGCGATCGACATCATCAACGCGTTCCGCGCGGACATCACCACCATCAACTCGCCCAATGACGCGACGCTCGGCGGCAACCCGCTGTCGGCCTGGCCCGACCCGGTTGACGCGGCAGATGCCTACCGGATGCTCGCGCGTGAGCGGGCCATCGAGCTCTTCATGGAAGGGCGCACGATGGGCGACCAGAAGCGTTGGGCGCAAAACGGTGTGAGCGTGGATCTCGAGCTGCCCGACTTCGAGGCGGTCTCGGACCTGTTCACGAACAACCCTCGCGGTCTCGATCCGGCTCTTTCGAACATCCCGGGCCTGACCGGACTCCAGCTCTGCTTCGATATTCCGAACAGCGAGCGGGGCCTCAACCCGAACCTCGAAGAGGTCGGTTGATCGAGTCGCGGTGATGTAGCGACAGAGTGCGCGGTTTCGGCCGCGTTCGATGGACGAGCCACCCTCCGCTTCGGCGGGGGGTGGCTCTGTTCTTGTCCCTGGGCGGTACCCGTCACGGGTGAAGCCCGCGGCGCCGCGTCGGCCAGGAGTCGGGGCGGCAACTTGCTCGGTGCCCAGGCGTATGAGAGGTTGTCGTCGCTCGTTCCCGCAGGAGCCTCCGCGTTGCGTTCCTCGCTCATCCTTTGTCTCACGGCCGCGCTCGCGCTGGCGAGCCCGACAACCGCTCAGGAGTTCGGCACGGTCGGCGGCCGCGTCGTCGACGTCGACTCCGGCGAGCCGGTGATGGGCGTCATCGTCCGGGTCGAGGGCGTCTCGCCCACGCTCACGAACGAGAGCGGCGTATTCGAGCTTCCTACCGTACCGGCCGGTGAGTGGAGCATCACGTTCGAGCACGTGGCCTACGGGACACATGAGCGCTCGATCACGGTGGCGGAAGAGGAGACCACGGCGATCGTCGTCGAGATCTCGACCGAGGCGATCGAGCTCAGGCCCTTCGTCGTGGAGGCAATGACCGAATTGGAGCGCCGTCGGCTCACGTCCGGCAACTCCATCAACGAGATCACCGCCCTCGACATCGATCAGGCGGCCCGCACCGGGATGTCGTTCGGAGACCTGTTACAGGGCGCACTGCCAGGCGTCGACGTCCGTCAGGGCGGCGCCGGCCTTTGCGTCACGTACCGGGCCATTCGAACGGGGAACAACCGAGGGGACTGCGACGGCGTATCCGTCATTCTCGACGGGGTGCCCGTGGCCGATCCGGCCTACGTCTACTCGAGCATCCCCCTCCGGGACATCCAGCGCGTGGAGGTTCTGTCGCCGTCACAGGCGGGGGTACGCTACGGGATGCGCTCGGGCCAGGGTGCGCTCCTCATCGAGACCAAGCGCGGGCCGGTTCGTCGGCAGGCCGACATGAGCCGGTACATGACCGGCTTCGACTGGACCGGGGAGACGGAGCCGTACCCCTGGCTCAAGGTGTTCGCCTCGTCGCTGCTCGTGAACGCCGCTGCGCTCGGTATCACACAGCTGATGGTCAACGAGTGCTTCCAAACGGAGGAGTCGTCCCTGGCGCTCAGAACGAGCTGCGGGCCGCTCGCAACCGCGAGCGCGGGCATCCTCAGCGTAGCGTTACCCTCGGCCGGCGCCGG
>JAOTVL010000094.1 GCA_029863525.1 Gemmatimonadota bacterium | reverse complement strand
AGCCAGAGGTAACCGTTCCGACCGGGGTGGACGAGCGCGGGGAACCTCCGTCCGTCCCGAGTCACGTCGAGGAGCAGCGGCGTCGAAACCTCGTCCCAGTCCCACGAGCCGTTCCAATGGTACTGGTGGTAGCCGCGGATCTCTCCGGTATGCACATCGAGCGCGAGCACCGAGTTCGTGTACAGGTTGTCGCCGTCGCGCTGGTCGCCGACCCAAGGGCCGGGATTGCCGGTGCCCCAGTACGTCAGTCGTGTCGCCGGGTCGTAGTGGCCGGGAAGCCAGACAGGTGCGCCACCCGTGCGCCAGGTCTCCCCCGGCCAGGTATCGTTTCCGACTTCTCCGGGTCCAGGGACCGTGTGCGTTCGCCACAGCTCGTCGCCCGTTTGCGCATCGAGCGCGACCACGAAGCCGCGGATGCCGAGCTCGCCACCCGAGGCGCCGACCATGATCCGCCCCTCGGCGGCCAGGGGCGCGATCGTCATGTAGTAGCCCGACGCGTTGTCCGAGACGGACGCGTCCCAGACCACCGCCCCGGTGGCCGCATCGAGGGCCACGACGCGGGCGTCGAGTGTGGCCATGTACACGTTGTCGCCGTACAGCGCCACGCCGCGGTTCGTATTGTGGATCGCGACCAGACGTTCCGGGAGGTCGTGCTCGTACCACCAGTACAGCTCGCCGGTTCGGGCGTCGAGCGCGAAGAGGAGGTTGTCGGGCGTCGTGACGTACATGACGCCGTCGTTGACGATCGGGGGCGACTCATGGCCCCCGTTCACCCCGGTCGCGAAGCTCCAGACCGGTCTCAGGCGCTCCACGTTGTCCGGCGTGATCTGGTCGAGCGCGCTGTAGCCCCACCCCGCGTAGTTTCCGCGATAGCTGAGCCAGTTCTCGGGCTCGGGCCGCTCGAGTCGCTCTTGGGTCACCGTGCCCACGGGCGCGACGCCCTGCCACGCAGCGGCTGGAACAGGGGTCAGCGACCCGGCTGTCGCCACGAGCAGGGCGACGCTGCTTCGAGCTCTCATCGTGTGCCCGTGGCCGTACGCTGCCGTGCGAACGCCAGGTTCTTCACCCGGCCCGCGTCCACCTCGAACGAGACGACCCGGCCCCCCTCCCGCGAAAAGCGGAGACGAAGTCTGCCTGCCGTGAGGTCATCTGGGCCGATCTGCCGGAGCTCGAGATCCATACCCGAGCCCGCTTTCAGCCTCAGAACGCCCTCTTCGACCACCAGCCGGTAGTCCACGTCGAGTTCCTCGCTGTGGAAGGTACCGGCGTATTCTGTCGGATCGACCACCGGCACCGGATCGGGGCCCTCGCCCTGCCCTCTCCCTGCCCCCGAGGGCGCCGGAGGATCTTCGGGTCCGAGGTCTTCGGCGAGTACGACGTCGGCGACCCGGAGGGCCATGCCACCCGGAGCCGCGTCGGAGCGGTTGCACGCCACGACGATGGACGTGCCGCGGTCGGGAAAGCGCGTGACCGCGGCCCGAAAGCCCACGAAGGCCCCGCTGTGGCTCACGGTCCGCACGCCTCGGTACTGCCCCACGGTCTGCCCGAAGGCATACGGGTTCGGGGTTCCGTCCGTCAGCGGCTCCACGGTCTCGAGCATCGGGCTGAGCCCTTCGCTCAGCCGATCCCCGTTCAGCGCATCCACCCAGAGCGCCAGATCCTCGACGGACGTGAAGACGCCTCCGTCGCCCACCATGTCGAGCGTCGTGGCAGACACGCGGTACCCGCCGTCCGTTGGCGCATAGCCCGTGGCCCGCAGCGGCACGATGTGGTTGTGATCGTCGTGGAAGTGCGAATGCGTCATGCCGAGCGGACGGAAGATCCTGCTCTGAGCGTACTCGTCGAGGGTCATCCCCGTCGCCTCCCGGATGATCTCGCCCAGCAGGAAATACCCGGAGTTGGAGTACAGGAACTCGGACCCGGGCGTGAAGTTCAGCTCACGCTGGCGCGCGATCACCGCGCGCACGTCCTCAGGCGTGTAGTAGTCGTCGTCCCTCAGGCCTCGAAGCGACATGAGCGTCAGGTAGTCCCTCAGCCCACTCGTATGGTGAACGACCTGTCGGATCGTGGGGTCGACCGGGTAGGAGGGCAGCTCGACGATCCAGCGACGGACCGGGTCGTCCAGCGAGATGGCGCCGTCTCGCGCCGCAATCGCGATCGCGGCCGCCGTGAACTGCTTACCGACCGACCCGGTTCGAAAGACGGTCTGCGGCGTGATCGCGATCCCGTGATCCAGATTCGCCATGCCGTAGCCACGACCGTACTCCAGACGGCCGTTTCGCACGACGCCCACGGCACACCCCGGCGTGTTGGACCGGTCGTACTCGGAAAACACCGAGTCGACCCTCGACCAATCGGTGTCCGGTATGGAACCCGGCATGGCTCCCAGCGCGACCGCGGCGACCCAAGCGCCTCCGGCCACGGCAGCCATCGGTCGGATGCTCCCTCCGCCGTCCACGGATCGTCTCATGGTCCCATGCTCCTCGCCAAGCGATCTGAACAAGTGAAGCTCAACGTTGGTCCCCGCCTCGCCGCAATACTCGACCGGGGTACGTCGACGGGACGACGGCCTCGCCGTTCCAGACTCGAACGCCATTGACCCACACTGCGCGCACGCCACTGGAGGCGACTTGGGGGTCGGAGAAATCGGCGTGGTCCGTGACGGTCTCGGCGTCGAACAGCACCATATCCGCCCACGCGCCGTCACGGAGGACGCCCCGGTCCTCCAGCCCCATGTGCCTCGCCGCGAGGCCGGTCATCCGGTGCACGGCTTCTTCGAGCGAGAGCGCCCCCTGCTCCCGAACCTGGGTTCTGAAAAAGCGTGTGAACGCGCCGTATCCCCGGGGATGAGGACCCGCGAGCTCGCCGTCGCTGCTGACGTTCGTGTGCCGCCACCCGTACAGAGCGCGGATGTCGTCTTCCGTCATGCTCCGCGCCACGATCGACTCGCTGGCATCGTCGGGGGCATCGGGACCATACGCCATGTCGAGTAGCGCAAGGTACGTCGTGACGGGATCCTCACCGCGAAGCTCCGCGACCTCCAACAGGGTGCGCCCGACATAGTCCGGCGCCGGACTGAACCGTCCGAGGATGATGCCGTCGGGCACGGCGACCTCACGCAGCGCGAAATCCACCGCGTCGCGCGAGAAGTTCCCGTCCGGGACGAGCACCCGCATCGTCGACTGCCAATACGTGTACGGATAGACGTCGGCCGTCACCATTACGCCTCGATCCCGTGCGGCATCGAGCCTGCGAACGAGTTCGTCGGCGCGGCCCCATAGGCTCGTCATCGCGAGCTTCATGTGGCTCACCTGAACCGGGATCCCCGCCTCCGCGCCGATGAGCAGCAGCTCATCGATCGCGTCCCAGAAGGTGCGGTCCTCGCTCCTGATGTGGCTGATGTAGCGGCCCTCATATTCGGACACGACGTGCGCGAGTGACAGAACCTCTTCGGTCGTGCTGTTGAAGGCGGCCGAGTACTCGAGCCCGGTGCTCAGGCCGAAGGAACCGCCCTCCATGTCGGCACGGAGCAGCACCGACATCGAGTCCACCTCCCGCGAAGTGGCCGGCCGGCCCAGATCCTCGCCCATCACGGCCCTCCGTAGCGTCGCGTGTCCCGTATACGACGCAACGTTGACCGACGGTGGCGTCTCCCGCAGGGCATCGAAGAGCTCCGTCAGCGGATAACGAGAGCCGCCGTCCTGACCCACCACGATCGTCGTGATGCCCTGGCTCACCGCCGCTCGGGCCGACCGCATTTCCCCGAGCAACCCTCGATCATGATGGCTGTGCGTGTCGATGAACCCCGGGGCGAGGACGGCCCCCTCGCCGTCGACGACGCGCTCCCCCGCTCGGGGGCTCAGCTCACCGATCTCGACGATGCGACCCTCAGCGATCCGCACCGCGCCGGGAAAGGCCGGGGCGCCCGTCCCGTCCACGACCTGCACGTCTCGGACGAGCGTGCTGTCGGTAGGGCTCGCGCAGCCGACGGCCAACCCGCCCATGACCATCGCGAGTCCGAGCGCATGGAACGATCCGGGCCGTCGCCCCCCACCCCGCGCAACCACGATCGGAATCACCGCCTACAACCCCGCCTCCTGCAGCGCGGCAAGCACACGCTCGGGCCGGAAGGGCACCCGCCGCACCCGGACCCCGGTGGCGTCGAAGATCGCATTCGCCACCGCCGCGATGAGGGGTTTGCACACCGTCTCGCCGGCTCCGTAATGCGGTAGATCGGGTCGCTCGGGGTTCGGGTCCCCGTTGACGATGACAACATCGATTCGCTCGGGCGTGTCGCGGTGCCTGAGGCTTGGGTGCGTCACCCAGTCGACGCTCAGGACCTTCTCGTCGTCGAACTGTACCTCCTCGTGCAGCGCCCGGCTCAGCGAGTGCAGCATCCCGCACTCCACGGCTCGGCGGAGGGCCTCCGGGTTGATGACGAGGCCGCAGTCGTGCGCGCAGACGAGACGCCTGACCCAGACGCGGCCGGTCTCGCGGTCGACTTCGACCTCCGCGATCTCCGCCACGACGGTCTGGCTCCGATACGCGTAGGCGATCCCGCGACCCGTGAGCGTGCGCCCCGTGTCGAGCGGTTTCGGTGACGGACGCGGGTCCCAGCCGTACGCTTCGGCCGCCGCCCGCACGGTCGCGATCGAACGAGCCCGCTTGAAGCCGCCGTCATCCTCGGTCGAGCCCTCGAGGAGCTTCAGCCGGAACGCGACCGGATCGGCGCCGGCCGCCGCCGCGAGCTCGTCGATGAACGACTCGGATGCGAAGGTGACCTGAGGGCCGTTCGGGTCGCGTAGGTTTCCTGTCCGGAGCGGGGTCTCCCAGATCAACGGAAGGCGGACGACGTGCGTGCTCATCCGTCGGTTGGGGATCGCGTACATCTCGGACGGCGTGGCCGCCCGCCCTTGGTTGGGCGTGTCGAGACGCGTGCCCATGAGTTGGGAGATCAGCACCGTCTCGACTTCGTTGTACCCGACGTGGTTGTAGTCGGCGGCGCGCGCATCGTAATCGAACGCGATGAGCTCTCCGCCCTCGTCGAGTCCACCACGGAGCCTTATGGCGAACGCCGGACCTTTGGTGTCCCAGGCGGACTCCTCCTCGCGCGACCACTGCACGCGGACCGGCCGGCCGAGCTCCTTGGCCAGGAACGCCGCCTCGAAGCCGGCGTCGTCGGCGGCCGTCCGACCGAACGCCTGGGGCCCTTCCATCCATACGACGCGCACCTGATCTCGGGGCATGTCGAGGAATTCGGCGATTCCGTTGCGCATGCCGTACGACTTCATGTCGTTGCTGTAGATCGTCATCTGACCATCGGACGGATCGGCGAGCGCGTGCGCGGGTCCGAGGGCGGTGTGGCCCTGGAACGGGACCTCGTAGTCGGCCTCGATCACCCGGGCCGCGCGGCGAAGGGCCGCGTCGGGATCCCCGACCAGGGCGGGGTCCGAGCTCGAGGTCGGCGTCGCGCCGCGCATGTAGGCGTACAGATCGTCGGAGGTCGGAAACGGAGCCCGGCTCGGCGCTTCCCAGTCCGCCTCGAGCCGCCGCGCCGCCTCGATCGCCTGCTCCTCGCGCTCGCAAACGACCGCGAGATAATTGCCCCTCGCCACCACGCGGACGAAGCCCGGCAGATCGCGCACCGAAGCCTCGTCGTAGCCCCTGAGCGTTGCGCCCGCGACCGGAGGACGGACGTTGCGCGCGTGGACCATTCCGGGGAGCCGAACGTCGACCGCCCACTCGAGCGAGCCGTCGACCTTCGCGGGAATGTCGTGGCGCTGCGGCGACCGGCCGACCATCCGGAGATCCTGAACCGGCTTGACCTCCGCCACGCCCGAGACCGAGTTCACGTTGCGGCCGGTGAGCGTGACGTTGAAGCGCCGATCGCCGATCAGTTCTGCATACGTGGCCGTCCGCGACGGATCCGACCGCACGCTGACGACCGCGTCCTCCGCGTGGAGGCCTTCGACGGGCACGCCGAACCGCTCCGACGCCATCTCGAGCAGGATGCGACGAGCCTCGGCCGCGACCCGCCTCATGGGCCAGCCGTCGGTCTGAATCGCGTCGGAGCCGCCCGAGCCGCCCTGATCGGGGGTGACGTCGGTGCTACCCATGACGACTCGGGTGGCCTCGAAGGCGATGTCCAGCTCGTCGGACATCATCTGACGGAAGGCGGTACCGGTACCCTGCCCCAAGTCGGTCTTGCCCACGAAGAACGTGGCCGTGTTGTCCGCGTGAATCGCGACCCAGGTGTCGAGCTGCAGGTAGTCGGGATCCGGATACGGTCCGGCGATCCGGTCCGGGGTCGGACCGCCGGCTTGGACCGCCGCCGCGAGGAGGTCACCGCCTGGCACGCCCGCCGCGCCGAAGCTCACCACGAGCGCGCCCGAGCGCTGGAGAAACTCCCTGCGCGACGTCAGCGTCTCACGTGCGTTCAGAACGTCCTCGATGCTCCGCGGCACCTCCGTGAAGTCGGTCATCGGGCAGTCTCCTCGGCGTCGGGAGCACCCTGGCGCATCGTGGCCGCCGCCCGCTTGATGGCGGCCTGGACGCGGTAGTAGGTCATGCAGCGGCACAAGGCACGCTGCATGCCGGTACGGATCTCCTCGTCGGTGGGATCCGGGTTGCGGTCCAAGAGGGCCTTCGCCGTCATGATCTGGCCGTTCTGACAAAAGCCGCACTGCGGTACCTGCTCTTCGATCCACGCCAGCTGCACCGGATCGAGATCTCCGTCCGGGGAGAGGCCCTCGAGGGTCGTGATCTCGCCCTGCACGCGTGACGTCAGGGTGGTGCAAGACCTCGTCGCGACGCCGTCGATGATCACAGTGCAGGCCCCGCACTGTCCGAGCCCGCAGCCGAAGCGGGGCCCCCGCAGGCCCAGGTCGTTTCGGAGGACGTACAGGAGTCGAGTCGACGGGTCGACATCCACCGTGTGTTCCGTCCCGTTCACGCGCAATGTGACGAGGCTCATCACCACTCCTTCTCGCAATGACTCATCCGCCCGCTGCCGTTCAGCGCGGCCGCCCACTCACGCCGCCCATAATGACACCCGAGTCGCGCTGTCGCGAGAGACCCCCCTTTACGCCCGAGTCCAGGGGTCGGTGGGGCAGACGCGCCCTTTCGGCGGCCGGTGCCAAAGTTGGCTCCCACGACGAGAGGTCAGGGGGGCTCGCTCCCCGCTCGAGTCCTCGGCACGGACGTGCTGACGGCCCTCGACCGGCCCCCTTCGCCGACCCGGCTGGAAACGACGGTTCTGCCTACGACCGCCGGCGACCGCCGAAACGTCTCCGTCTGGGCCGCTTGCTCCCTGAGGACTCCTCAGCGCTGGCTTTCTTCGCCGCCTTCGCGGCCGCCCGGCCCCGATCCGCCGCTTTCTTGGCGCGGATGGCGGCGATCCGCTCTCCGCGAGGAACCTCGAGGCGCTCGCCCGGCACCGCGTCGTAGGCGAAGCCCTCCAGGCGGACCCGCGGCAGCTTCGACCCGAGCGCGCGTTCGATCCTCGAGAGGTCGCTCTCGTCTTCGGGAGACACGAGGGTGATCGCGTCTCCGGTGGCGTCGGCGCGGGCGGTTCGGCCTACCCGGTGAATGTAGTCCTCGGGGGCGCCGGGGATGTCGAAATTCACGACGTGCCCGAGCTCGTTCACGTCGATCCCACGCGCCGCGATGTCGGTCGCGACGAGAACCCGGACCTTGCCGGACTTGAAGTCGGCAAGGGCCTTGGTCCGCTGTGCCTGCGACCGATTTCCGTGGATCCGCTCGGCCGAGATCCCGTTCCGACCGAGGAGCTTGCAGAGCCGGTTCGCCCGATGCTTTGTGCGGGTGAACACGAGGGCGTCGTCCAAGCCTCCGTTCTTCAGCAGCTCGACGAGAAGTGCGCCGCGCAGCCCGGACGGGACGGGGTAGACCCACTGAGCCACACCCTGCGCGGGTGCCGCCTTTCGTTGAAGCGTGATCTTGGCCGGGTTCCGCAGTATCTCGCGGGTCAGCTTCTCGATCGGTGGCGGCATCGTCGCGCTGAAGAACATCGTCTGTTTCGGTGTCGGGACGTGACGCAGCACGCGCCGGATATCGGGGAGAAATCCCATATCGAGCATCCGGTCCGCCTCGTCCAGCACGAGGTACTCGAGGCCGGCCAGTCGGGCGTAGTCGCGCGAGAAATGGTCGAGAAGGCGCCCCGGCGTCGCAACGAGAAGATCGACCCCGGTACGGAACGCCTTCTCCTGCGGACCCATGGCGACGCCTCCGTGGATGGTCGCGGCGCTCAGCCCCGTGCCGCGCGCCAGCCCGGCGAAGTCGTCACAAATCTGGAGCGCCAGCTCCCGCGTCGGCGCGAGGACCAGGGCACGGGTCGTCCCACGCGGTCGATCCAGAAGCCGGTGAAGGATGGGCAGCAGGAACGCGGCGGTTTTGCCGCTTCCCGTTGCAGCGCAGGCCAGTAGATCCCGGCCCTCGAGGGCCTTCGGAATCGCCTGCGATTGAATCGGGGTCGGGGTTTCGAAACCGAGGGTCCCGACGCTCTCGACGAGCGTCGGGTGCAGATTGAGGCTAGAAAAAGCCACTTGTCCTTCCATTGAGCAGCGCTGAGCAGGCCGGCCGGAACATCCGGCTCGAGAGGCTCGCGCAGAGATTTGAAGCAGGGGTCGTCCCCCGGATTCGGGGGCGTGGGGTGAGATCCCGCAGCCGGAAGGTAGTGGAAGTTCGACCCGGCGTGTGGAATGGGAAGAAAACGCCCTCGACCTCGGTCGCCGCGGTCCCTTGATCCTGAGCCCGGCCGGCGGGTAAGAGATCCCATGTCTCGACCAAGGAAGCTCCTGCTTGCCGCCGGCGGGGCCGTGGCAGCCCTGCTCCTGGCTCTTCTCGTCCTGCCCGCCCTGTTCATCGACCGAGTCGAGTCCCGCGTACGTGTGGGGATCGAGCAGGCTACGCTCGTGCGCGTCGCCTGGTCCGACGTCCACCTCGGCTTTTTTCGTGATTTCCCGAACCCCACGCTGACGCTCCACGGGCTCGATGTGGTGGGGACCGAACGATTCGAGGGGGACACGCTCGCCTCCGTGGGTGACCTCCGGCTGTCGATGAGTGGCCCGAGTCTGATCAATGCGATCCGTGGAGGTGGACCTCTCGTCATCCGCTCGGTCCAGGTGGACCGGCCCATCGTCCGCCTGAGGGTCGAGGACGACGGCGTTTCGAACTGGGACGTTCTGCCGGAACGGGACGAGGCCGAGACCGGCGGCGGATCAGGGCGCAACGTCGCGGTCGAGCTCCAGCGCTTCGAGGTCTCCGACGCCGACATCGTCCTCGACGACGCCCCGGCGGGCCTCTTCGTCTCGGCCCGTGGGCTCGAACACTGGCTTCGGGGCGACTTCTCACGCGCCTCGCTGGCCGCACGGACGTCGACGCGCGCCGACGCCGTAGAGCTCCGCGTGGCGGGTGCCCCGTATCTCACGGACATCTCGCTCGAGTTCGACGCGGAGCTCGACGTGGACATGGGGGAGCAGCGCGTGCGCCTCAGCGACAACGAGCTGCGCCTCAACGACCTCGTGGTCCGCCTGGATGGGGACCTCAGCCGGAGCGAAGCGGACATCGCGATGGACCTGACGTTCGGGGCGCCGAGCACCTCGTTCGAGCAGATTCTCTCCCTCCTCCCGGTGCTCTACGCCCAGGACTTCGCATCGCTCGAGACGTCGGGCTCGTTCGCCTTGGACGGAACCGTCCAAGGAGCGTACGGGCCGACCTCGTTCCCATCCTTCGCCGTCGACCTCAGCATCGCGGACGGACGCTTCCGCTACCCGGACGTGCCGATCCCCGTGCAGGGGATCACGGCCGAGCTCGCCATCACGAACCCCGGTGGCGACGTCGACAGCACGGTCGTCGATCTGTCGCGCCTCCACTTCGAGATCGGTGATCAACCGATGGATGCGGCGCTCACGGTGCGCACCCCCGTCTCGGACCCGGAGGCGGACGTACGGGTCGAGGGCACGATCGATCTCAACGACGCGGCGCGGGCACTGAAGCTCGAGGGAGCCGATGAGCTGCGAGGCGTGATCGTCGCGGATGCGAACGCGCGCGCTCGGCGCTCGGATGTCGACAACCAGCGCTGGGACCGCGTCGCGGCCGGGGGGACGATCACCGCCCAAGACGTCACGCTTCGCGGGGCGTCGTTGCGCCAGCCGGTCGACGTCCGGCGCGCACGACTCCATCTCACCCCACGGACAGCCGAGCTCCAGGCGTTCGACGCGCGCCTGGGAAGCAGTGACGTGAGCGCCACAGGTCACCTGGACAACCTCCTCGGCTTCGCGCTAGGCGGCGAGACGCTCGTCGGTGCGGCCACGTTCGGCAGCGAACGGTTCCACCTCGACGAATGGCGGTCGGAGGACCCGATCGCGATCCCCGTTCCCAAGATGCTCGATCTCACGCTCGACGGGACGATCTCCACGCTCGTATTCAACGGGCTCGAGATGACGAACGCACGAGGACGAGGTCTCGTGCGCGGCCAGCGACTCACGCTGGAGGGCTTCATGCTCGAAGCTCTGGGCGGCCGGATCGGCCTCGACGGCTACTATGAGACCGCGGGTACGGAGCAGCCCACGTTCGCGCTCGACGTGGTCATGGACAGCGTCGATGTGGCCGGCGCCTCGGCCGCGTTCGTGACCGTCCGGACGCTCGCGCCCGTGGCCCGCCACGCCCGCGGTACGTTCTCGACGAACCTCCATCTGTCTGGCGCGCTCGGACAGGACCTGTCGCCCGTGCTCGACGTGCTCGAAGGCGAAGGCTCGCTGTCCACGTCCCGCGTGGCGATCGAGGGCTTCCCCATGCTCGACCGACTGGCGGAGAGACTGGAGCTCGAGCGTTTCTCCCACCCGACCGTCGATGCCGTCCGCTCCAACATTCACATCGAGAACGGACGCCTGCGCGTCGATCCGTTCCGCGCCAACGTCGACGGAATCGCGATGACGGTGACCGGATCCAACGGCATCGACCAGTCGGTCGACTACACGCTGGGGATCCAGGTTCCTCGGGCCGGCCTCGCCGACGCGGCGCTCACACGACTCGCCGCGAACGCCGGCCCGCTCGGCACTCGGCTCGCGACCCTCGATCCGGTGCCCCTATCCGTCCGCGTGACGGGCTCCGTGACGCAGCCGGCGCTGGACCTCGGCCTCGGCGAGGCTGCCGGATCACTCCGTACGACGGCGACTCAAGGAGCAGCAGCGACCGCCGGGCAGCGCATCGACGAGGCGCGGGCACGGCTGGACGCGTCGGAGGAGGAGGCGAGGCAGCGGGCGCAGGCGCGCGCCGACAGCATCGTCGCGGACGCGGAGCGACGGGCCGAGACCATCCGCGCAGAAGCGCGCGAGGCGGCTGCCGAGGTGCGGGCCCAAGGCGATCGCGCCGCGGAAGAGGTTCTCGCTCGCGCGACCAATCCGCTTGCTCGCGCCGCGGCGCAGCCCGCGGCGGAGCGGATTCGACGGGAAGCCGAGGAACGCGCCGTGGCGATCGAGCGCGAAGCCGACGAACGGGCGACGGCGCTCGTCGCCGAGGCCCGGGCGCGGGCGAGCGCGATCGTGGGGGGCTGAGCGAAAGCGGGTCCCGGCGGCGGCGCCTCGTCTGCCGCGTGTCGCAGGCGCCCTTCGGTCCCTACTTTGACACCCTCCGCCCGTTTCGACGGCTTCGACGCACGCTTCCCGGAGGCTCCTCATGCGACGCCAGCGCTCGGCCGCCCGGTCTTCGGCCCTGCACGCCGCACTCCTCTTCTTCGGCCTGCACGCCGCACCCCTGCCCGCCCAGGACGTCGTGAGCCACGAGGCCGAGCTCGAGAGCGGCCGGTCGCACTACATCGCCAATTGCGCGCGCTGCCACGGGGTGAACGGCGGCGGCGGCGAAGGCCCGCCGCTGGCGCGCTCGACACTCCCCCGTGCGCCCGATGACGCGGCGCTGGTTCGGATCATGCGCACCGGGATCTCGGGCTCGGCCATGGGAAGCACCTGGTGGCTCAGCCGCGAGTCACTCGAGCAGATCGCGCTCTTCGTCCGCTCCCTGGCCCCGGCGAGCGCGGACGAGGCCGAGACGCTTCGTGGAGATCCGTCTCGCGGCCGAACCGTGTTCGAGGCTGAGGGGTGCGATCGTTGTCACACGGTGCGCGGCTTCGGAACCGGTCGGGGACCGGATCTCACGACCGTGGGCTCGCGCCGGGGTGCGAGCTACTTGCGGGAGGCCATCGTCGACCCGCCCGCGGCGCTGCCACGTGGCTTGACCGCCATGCCGAGCGACTTCGTCGACTACCTGGTCGTCCGCGCGGTCGATCGAGACGGTCGCGCGGTGCGCGGCGTTCGACTCAACGAAGACACCTACACGATTCAGATCAAGGATGCGCGCGGCGTGATTCGAACCTTTTACAAGCCCGACCTACAGAGCCTCGACCGGGAATTCGATCGGAGCCTCATGCAGAGCTACGCGGATCGCCTCTCGGAAGAGGATCTGGACGACCTGATCGCGTACCTCGCCACGCTCACAGGGTCCGAGCTCCGGGGGATCTCGTGACGCGCCGACTCGCGGCGCTGTGGGCGGTCGCGGCTCTCGGCGTCGCTCCATCCGTCCAGGCGCAATCCACCGCCGGGGTCACGACGCCCACGGACGTCCCCTTCGAGCGACTGGTTCGGGCTTCCGAGGAGCCGCACAACTGGTTCACCTACTCGGGCTCGTATGCCGCGGAGCGGTTCTCGGCGCTCGACCAGATCCACACCGGCAACGTCGGCGACCTGACCGTGGAGTGGGTCTACCAGACCAGTCCCGGGATCGTCGAGACCACGCCGATCGTCGTCGACGGCGTGATGTACGTCACCGAGCCTCCGAGCAACGTCGCGGCGCTCGACGCGAGAACCGGCCGACGGCTGTGGCGGTGGCAGGCGAACGTGCCGTCCCAGACGCTCAACATCGGCTTTCCGCGCGTGAACCGGGGCGTCGCGGTCTTGGACCGGACCGTGTACGTCGGAACGCTCGACGCACGCCTGGTCGCATTGGACGCCGAGTCCGGCGTCGAACGGTGGTCCACCGTGGTCGCGGACAATGCCATCGGCTACTCGATGACCGGTGCTCCCCTCGCCGTCGACGGAAAGATCATCGTCGGCGTCGCGGGCGCCGAGGCGGGCATTCGCGGCTTCCTCGACGCGTACGACGCGGCGACCGGCGCCCTCCTTTGGCGCACGTACACGGTGCCCGCCCCGGGTGAGCCGGGCAGCGAGACGTGGGAGGGAGACGCGTGGGAGCACGGCGGCGGCTCGACCTGGCTCACCGGGTCCTTCGACCCCGAGCTGAACCTCATCTACTGGGGGACCGGCAACCCGGCGCCCGACTGGAACGGCGACGTCCGCCCCGGTGACAACCTCTTCACCTGTGCGCTCATCGCACTCGACGCCGACACGGGCGAGATGCGCTGGCACTTCCAATTCACGCCGCACGACGTCCACGACTGGGACGCGACCGAGATCCCGGTCCTCGTCGATCTCGAGTGGGAGGGACGCGATCGGCAG
>JAOTVL010000093.1 GCA_029863525.1 Gemmatimonadota bacterium | reverse complement strand
CTGGGCGGGTGGTTTCTTGGCCGCCAACGTGCCGGGTGCAGAGGCGATCAACCCGCGCGTGTCATGCATGCCGGTACCGCGCGAAGAGTGCGACCTCAACCCGAACCTGGCCGGTAGCTCGGTCTGCTAGGGTGATCGCTTGAGGTGAACGCCGCGTCGCGAGACGCGGAGTGGGAAAAGAGAGCTGCCCCTGTCGGACAAGACCGACGCGACGAGAGCCAAGGCTCCCGGAGCGTTGAATCCTCCAGCCGACAGGGGCAGTTTCTTGCCCATCTGTGGAAACGATTCTACGCTCCGGCGGTCGCCAGCACAACGACCCGATCGGTTTCAGTACGGGTTGCAGACGGCGGGCTCGCCGCCTTCGCCGTCCATGTCGACCCCAACCCATAGCATGAGCGTGGTGTCGCGCGGCTCGCTCCAATGGAATTCGAAGTCGAGCTTCGCTTGCATCCCGAAGCGGTGCGAGAAGGGCACGCCGATGCCAGGCTCGGCGGTTATGGTCAGCGTCGAGTCGGTGATCTGGTCGCGCGCCTCGATGGTCCACTGACCGGAATGCCCATACCAGACGTGTACACACCCGCTCAGCGTCATGCCGGCCGTTGGGAGGCGCACCGTCGTATAGCTTCCTTCCCCTCCCTCGATGGGAATGCCCACCCAGCCGCCTCCGTCCCGCATGCCGGAGAGGATGCCGGCGATCGACTGCGCCTCAGCACCGAGCGGAGTGCCTGCGAGCGCGATGACCGACACGACCGCGCTCCCGAGCGCGAGGCTGGTGAAGCGTCTCATGGCAGCGTCCTCGGCTTCCGATTCACAATGGCCATCCTACCGAGGCTCTCTCCCTTTGCACACGGGCGCGGGCTTCGGAATGCGCGGACTCGAGGGCTGAGGCGAAGGTCGGATCATCGCGCACGGCATCGAAAAGGGCAGACCCAATCAATCGTTCGTCCACCCCCGCCGGCGAGAGTTGGAATGCGGCGCGCACCCAGCGGGCCGCGTTGCCCGCGTCACCCACGAATCCGTAGTACGCGGCGAGGTCTTGGGCCTCCAGCTCCGGCAGATAGCCGGGACGCACCTCGTTGGACTCGTTGAGTCGACGATCCGCAGCCTCGACCAAGGTACGCGCTTCCTCCTCACGGCCGGCGGCGTGCAGGCAGATCGCGCGGACCAGCGCGTAGACGTTGAAGTCCAATCTCAGGCACTCCGACGCCCGGCCGGTCAGTGCGAGCGCCCGGCCTTCGAACGCTCTCGCCAGCCAGAGGCGCGGCTCGAGCCGGAACGCCTCACGAGACTCCTCTATGGTCACGTCATACGCGCCAAGTTGAAAGCCGAGAGAGGCGAGGGCCGTTCGGCGCCCCGCCTGCAAAGGGTCGAGATCCCGCGCACGCTCGGCTTCGGCGAAGGCGTCGTCGACGCGCCCCCGATGGGCGAGGATGCGTGCGGACCAGCTCGGGGCATTCGGGGCGTTCGGGGCGAGCTCCTCGGCCCGCAGGAAGTCGTCCTCCGCGCCATCGATCTCGATTCCGATGAGCGCGCGCATGTACCCGCGCGCCGCGTACCCATTTGCGCCTTCCGGATCCGCAGCGATGGCAGAATCCGCCGCAACGAGGGACCTTGCCGCGAGCTCGTACGACGACAGGCCGACGTCGTACTTGTAGTAGACCGCGAGCGCGTATGCCGACGAAAGTGACGAGAGCGCCACGGCTGAGGTCGGCTCCAGGCGAATGGCCTCGCGGAACGAGATCACGGCGTCGCGCATCGCCGCTGGCGTGCGACGACCGAGTGCTTCGGCGCCGGCGAGGTACGCGTCGCGGCCCGGCCCCACCACGGTCGTGTTGGGATCGTATCGGTCCTCCAGGCCGACCTCGCGAAGGAACGCCAGCGCCACGCGGTTCGCCAGACGCACCTGTTCGGACTCGATCTGGTCCACCGCCAAGGCGTGCCGTGTTCGAAGCGACAGAAACCCCTCCACGTCCGACTCCGAAACGCTCACGATGAGGCTGTCGCCCCGCGCCTCGAAATAACCATGGATGATGTGCGCGACGTTGAGCGTGTCGTGCAGGCGAGGCGTGCCGAGACTGTCCCCCACGACGGAGGCCGCCGTGTACAGGTCCAGCACGCGGATCTCCGGGACGGCCGCGAGCTGCGTGATGACTCCCTCGGCGAGCGACGGTCCCAGATAGTCGAATGCCGGATCACCGGTCCGGTTCTCGAACGGCATGATCGCCACCGACGACTGGTAGGGTCCGTCGGCGACCAGTCGGGACACCCATACCATGGTCGCGACGAGCGCCAAGACCACGATCACCATGGCGATGGACATGGGTGTGGTCCAGCCGGCTTCGGCTCGGTGCGGCGGCGAGCGCAAGGCTTTCCGCCTCGGGCGAACGCGAATCGTCATCCCCATCGTAACCTCGGGAAGCCTCAGGAGGTCCGTCCATCCGAAGACGGTCGAAAGCGACGGTCATTTCCTGTATCATTTGGGCATGAACAATTTCGTGATCCGCTTGCTCGTGAACGCCCTCGCTCTCTACGCTGCGGCGTGGTTGATCGATGGTATCGAGATGAGCGGAGGGTTCTTCGACGTCCTGCTGGTGGCCTTGGTTTTCGGCCTGTTGAACGCGGTGCTGAAGCCGATCCTGATCTTCTTCTCGCTGCCTCTGATCATCGTCACGCTCGGCCTCTTCGCGCTCGTTCTGAACGGCCTCCTGCTCATGCTCACCGCGAACCTGATCGACCATTTTGCGGTCGCCGGCTTCGGGTCCGCGGTGCTTGGGAGCATCGTCATCAGCGTCGTGACCCTGTTGCTGGGTGGGGCGCTCAAGGACGGCGAGAAGAAGTAACCCTCGCGCTCTACATGGGGCCAACCGTGAGCGTGAACGGCCCACTCGGGTCGGCTTCGAGCGCGCTCACGATGACCCGGTAGCTCCCCGACTGCGGCAACTCGAAGGAGAGCCGTGAGTCCAGGTCGCCCGCGCTGTCGTCGTCCGATAGTGGCTCGGCGAGTCCAGGACCCGCGACGTAGAGAAACGCGTCGAATGAATCGGAACGCAGCTCGATCGTGACTCGCTGGCCCGCTTGCCCGTCGAGCGCCCACACCTGGCCGCGTCGGCCGTCGACGACGATGGGGTCGGCCGTGCCCAGGAAGCCGTCCATCGTCTGGCCGAGCTCCAATCGTCCGACCGTCGGAAGCGTTGCGAGATCGACCGGCTCTCCGACCTCGATCGTGTATGTGCCGGTCGCGCCCTCGGTCAGCGCGCTCGCAACGACGGTGTATGGGCCCGCCGACGACGGCGTGAACTCGATGAGGGAGTTCAGGTCGCCGGCGCCGTCGTCGTCTCCGAGCGAGCCCTCGATTCCGGGCCCCATGAGGTACAAGTACGAATCGAAGTCGTCGGAGCGCTGAATGATGGTGATCCGCTCTCCGGCCGTCACTTCGAGGCTCCACGCCTGGACGGGACGGTTCGATTCGGAAGACGAGAGAAAGTCGAAGCGACCGAGCTCCATCGAGCCCACGGCGAGGGTGCGACCGTCCGTGGGGAGCGCTGCCAACATCGCCGGGTCCGGCTCACCACAGCCGTGGGAGGGCACGGGCCCGGCGACGTCGGCGGTGCGCAGAACGTACGTTCCAGTCTGGCCCGGCGACGTCGTGCTCGCGACGACGCGAAAGACGCCGCTCTCGAGGAACGTGAACGAGATCCGGGCGTGGCATCCGCCGCCACCGTCGTCGTCGTAAAGCGTCTCGCCCAGGCCCGGACCGACCACGTACAAAACCGAATCGAAATCGTCCGAGACGAGGTCGATGGTCACCGAGCCGCCCGCCTGACCGTTGAGCTCCCACACGTCCATGAAGGTATCGGACGCGTCTCGGAGATCAGATGCGGAGAGTGCCCCGGCGCGTTCCGCTCCGACGTCGAGCGTGCCCTCTTCGACGGGCGCGAAGTCCAGGATCGAGGCACTCTGGGCATCGGCCGATGCCGCGGTCGACAGGAGTCCGAGAAGGGTGCAGGCGCAGGCACGAGTGAGCAGGTACGGCGACAGACGCATGGTTCCTCCCAAGCGTTTCGGTGGCGTTCGATTCAAGGTGGTGCTGGGGGCCGGGGGGACCAAGGCCTTTGTGGGGCGGGCCCGGGTGCCCTAGCTTCCCAGGTGCCGCCAGGGGCACCGATGGCCGACCGGACTGCGGTCCCCGTGTCATCGGTTGAGAACGACTCTTGGAACCTGATCCGGTTGAACCCGGCGTAGGGAGCGCGGCGAAGCACGAGGCACCCTGCCCGGCGGCGGGCCTCGACTCGCGCACCTCGCCAACGAAGGTGAGCGTCGATGAGCGAGCAAAACGGAAGCCGAGCCCGAGTCGCCCCCCACACCGAAGACGTCGGAACCGATTATCCGGGCGCCTTCCCGAACTCCAAGAAGGTGCACGTCGAGGGGTCGAGGGGTGTGCGTGTCCCCCTCCGGGAGATCCATCTGACGGGGGGTGAGCCGCCGCTTCGAGTCTATGACACGAGTGGACCGGCCGGAGTCGATGTACGCGTGGGGCTTCCACCGTTGCGTGACGCGTGGATTCGCGAGCGTGGCGATGTTGTCGAGGCCGAGCGCACCCGGACGCCATCCGACGCCGTCGAGATGCCGCCCGGACTCGCTCGCAGGACGCTCCGCGGGTCGGGGACCGTGACCCAGATGGGGTACGCCCGGCGGGGTGAGATCACTCCCGAGATGGAGTTCGTGGCACTCCGTGAGGGTCTCGAGCCCACGTTCGTTCGGGATGAGGTCGCGAGGGGCCGCGCGATCATTCCTGCAAACATCAACCATCCCGAGCTGGAGCCGATGGCGATCGGCCGGAACTTCAAGGTTAAGATCAACGCCAACATCGGGAACTCGGCCGTGTCCTCGTCCATCGAGGAAGAGGTCGAGAAGCTGCGGTGGGCAACGCTCTGGGGTGCTGACACGGTCATGGATCTGTCGACGGGCAAGAACATCCACGAGACCCGCGAATGGATTCTCCGCAACTCCCCGGTCCCGATCGGAACGGTGCCGATCTATCAGGCGCTCGAGAAGGTCGACGGCGTGCCGGAGGAGCTCACCTGGGAGATCTACCGCGACACGATCATCGAGCAGTGCGAGCAGGGCGTCGACTACTTCACGGTGCACGCGGGGGTCCTGCTGCGGTTCATCCCGATGACAGCGAATCGGCTCACCGGCATCGTTTCACGCGGTGGCTCGATCCTCGCGAAGTGGTGCATGGCTCACCACAAGGAAAACTTCACCTACACGCACTTCCCCGAGCTCTGCGAGATCATGGCGGCGTACGACGTCTCCTTCTCGCTCGGCGACGGGCTTCGGCCAGGCTCGATCCGGGACGCGAACGACGAGGCTCAGTTCGCTGAGCTCGAGGTACAGGGCGAGCTCACCAAGATCGCCTGGGAGCACGGCGTGCAGGTCATGAACGAGGGCCCGGGGCACGTTCCCATGCATCTCATCAAGGAGAACATGGAGAAGCAGCTCGAGTGGTGCGACGAGGCGCCCTTCTACACGCTCGGGCCGCTGACGACAGACATCGCTCCCGCATACGACCACATCACGTCGGCGATCGGTGCCGCCCAGATCGGGTGGTACGGAACCGCGATGCTCTGCTACGTGACCCCGAAGGAGCATCTGGGGCTTCCGAACCGCGACGACGTGAAGCGGGGCGTGATCACCTACAAGATTGCGGCGCACGCCGCGGACCTCGCCAAAGGACACCCCAGGGCGCAGGAGTGGGACGATGCGATCTCGAAGGCGCGCTTCGAGTTCCGTTGGCGCGATCAGTTCAACCTGGCGCTCGATCCCGTCACGGCCGCCGAGTACCACGACGAGACACTTCCGGCCGAAGGTGCGAAGGTGGCGCACTTCTGCTCGATGTGCGGTCCCAAGTTCTGCTCCATGAAGATCACGGAGGACATCCGCGCGTTCGCCCGGGCCCAAAACCTCGCGGAGAGTGAGGCGATCGACGTCGGGATGGAGCGGATGGCCGACGAGTTCCGGGAGAAGGGCGGCGAGCTCTACGTGGAGGCGGGCGACTGAGCGCCCGCCTCCACGTTCGGGAGCCGCGTCGCCGACCTCCCGCTGTGGGGTGCCGACCGACCTCTGGCTAACGGTCGTCCGAGATGGGGTTCGAGCTCAAGAAGTCGACCGTGAGGCTGGCTAACGCGCGCACCCCGATCGGGAGCGCCCGCTCGTCGGCGTAGAAGAACGGAGAGTGGTTGGGGTGCACGAGCGACGGGTCGTCCGCCCCCACGCCCAGGCCGATGAACATCCCCGGGACCTCTTCGGCGAAGTACGAGAAGTCCTCGGCTCCGGTGGCCGGAGGCATGACCACCACGCCCTCGCCCGCCACGCGCTGCAGCGAAGGCACCATGCGAGTGGTGAGCGCCGGGTCGTTGACGGTCACGGGGTAGCCGAGGTTGATGGTCACCTCGGCCTCGGCTCCGTTCGCCTCGGCGACGTTCTCCACGAGCCGGCGCACCCGTTCGTGTACCAGAGTCCGCGTGTCGGGATTGAGCGTCCGAATGGTCCCGATCATGAGGACCGTATCGGGAATGATGTTGCCACGGTTACCGCCCTCGATCTGACCGATGGTCACGATGGCTGGGGAGTCGGTGAGATCCACTTGGCGGCTGACGATCGACTGGAGCCCGACGACGATCTGCGATGCCGTGACGATGGGGTCGACGCCGGCCCACGGCATGGCTCCGTGGGTCTGGATGCCGCGGACCACGATCCTCAGCGCGTCCGAGCTCGCGAGCATCCCACCTGTGCGGTAGGCCACGGTGCCGACCGGCATGGGAAAGACGTGAAGCCCGAACACCGCGTCCGGCCGCGGGTCCTCGAGCGCTCCGTCCGCGATCATCGGGGCAGCTCCACCCGGGCCCTCTTCAGCCGGCTGGAAGAGGAACTTGACCGTCCCGGGCAGCGTTTCGCGCATGCTCGCGAGCACGCTGGCCACGCCCATGAGAATGGCGACGTGATTGTCGTGTCCACAGGCGTGCATCACGCCGACCTCGCGCCCCTGCCATTGGGTCGTGACCCGCGACGCGAAGGGCACGTCGGCCATCTCTGTGACGGGAAGACCGTCCATGTCGGCTCGCAGCGCAACGACCGGACCGGGACGTCCACCGCGAAGCACGCCGACCACTCCGGTGCCCCCGACGCCCGTCTCCACCTCGATGCCGAGCGACTCGAGATGCTCGGCGACCAGGCCTGCGGTGCGGAACTCCTGCATGCCGAGCTCTGGATTCGCGTGGATGTCTCGGCGCCAAGCCACGACTTCGTCGTTGATGGCGGCGGCGAGCTCGTCGACGCTTCGACGAAGAATGTCCACATCCTGCGCCTGAGCGGGGGGCGCGAGCGGAGCGAAGGCGGAGAGGGCGAACAAGGAGACGGCGAACGCCAATCGGAGCGGAGTGCGGACCATGGTTCAGGGCCTCGTTACGGTGCGACGGGAGGTGCTGCGGTGCGAAGCGTACCCGGCGGAGGCCCGACGGACAACGTCTGATGCGGTGCGTCAGCCTCCTGGCGGCCGCTGGTAGATCCGCACCTTCTGATCCGAAATCGGTTGGTCCCCGACGGGCAGGGCCGGACCGAGCACGCCGGCGCGGTTTCGGCGCAGCAAGCGACGCACGCGGTCGATCGCTTCGTGTGGCGGGACTCCGTCTCGCACCATGCGTCGGACGCGGGCCGGAATGTCCAACATGCCGGCGTCGCGGGTCCGCCGCTGCAGCGCCTCCCGAACGGTTTGTAGCGCCCGGTCCGTCGGTACGCCCGATTCGAGGAGCTCGGCCAACACCAGGACGGCGACCGGCGACCTGGGTCGGTCCTGCGGTAGCGAACGGAGTGCGTCGGAGGGGACGCCTCGACGCAGTGCGTCGGCTCCGGCCACCAAGAGCGGCACTCCGGCGTTTGGCCCGAGGGCGGCGCGCGCCTCTCGCAGACGGCCCGCGTGCTCCTGCACGGCTGGCAGAAGCCGATCTGTGGGGACCCGCTTGGCCGCTCCTTCGAGCGCCTTGTTGAAGAGGGGTTCGGCTGGCACGCCGATCTCTTCCATTTCCGCGCCCAAAGCCACGAGCCGCTCGTAGACATCCGGCGGCAGCGTTCGTTGGGCCCGCTGCCGTGCAGTCTCCTGCGCGCCGACGTGGGTCGCGATCATCGCGGCCAGCGCGAACGTGACGCCGAGAAGCCGGCGTGTGTTATTGGGCATGTTCATCATGATGCTCCTTCAATCACGAGGGTGGCGCTCAGGCGCCCCCATTCATCCGGAACGACGTCTGGGGCGTCGTCCGGCAAATACCATTCATCATCCACGAGAAAGCCGAAGTGGTGGGTGCCCGCGGGCACCTCGAGCTCCACCTGCCAAACGCCGTCCTTCTTCTCCATCGTGACCGGCTCCCACAGGTTGAAGTCCCCGAGCAGCTCGACGCGACGGCTTTCGACCGGCGCTTCCAGCGTGAACCGCACACGGCTCCGCCCCGCCTCGAATCGCACGACCTCGTAGACCGAGCGATCGAGGGCTGGGTCTGAGCTCGGCAGGAGGTTCACACCCACGAGCACACCGCCGCTCGCGGTCCCCGGTCGGGCGAGCGTCAGCGGATCGGGGTCGGAGCGTCCGAAGAAGCCTCGCACGTTCCACGCCGACCCGATCGGGATCATGACGGAGAGCCCCGCCACCACGTCGGTGCTGAAGGGGGTGATCCATCGATCGGCGCGGAGCTCGGTTATGCCCCAACGCCCCGCAAAGACCGCGCGGGCGCCGACGGACTCGTAGCTGCCGCTCGGCGTATCATGCCATCCTCCGACCAAACCGAACTGCGATGTGACCGGCCCAAAGAGCACTTCGAGCGTCGCTCCGCCGCGCCAAAGTTCATTCTCGAAGAGTCGTGTCGGGCCGTCTTCCAGCCTCCAAAGGGTGAGTTCGGACCGGCCGATACCACCCACGCCGGCCAGCTCCACCGAGAGGTTCGACTCGCGGTACCGAAGCACGGGTCCCCCTTCCGCCGCGAAGGCTCGGTACGGAAACGGATCCTCCATACCGTGACCGAGCAGACGCGCTTCGAGACGGCCCTCGACCTTCGAGCCCCAGTGATCGGCGAGGCGTCCCTCGAGCAAGCCCGAGAGGAAGGTCCCCTCGGATCGCGACTCCAGCGCCCTACCGAAGAGCACCGAGGCGAAGATCCCGGATCCCCCCGACGTATGGTGGCTTGCACGCACTCCGGCGATCCCGAAGCGAGCAGACTCGCCGTTCACGTCGAGGGCGGGTCCGATCTGTGACGCACCCAACTCGATCGTGAGGTCGCTTTGCGCGTCGGCCGGGCCCGGTATGACCAGCATCGACCAACAGGCGCACAGCGCCACGACCGGAGTTCTGGTCGGGCGCGACGGGATCGGGGGGCGTCGGGAGGTCATGACTTGTCGTCAGGCGCCGGCCGCCACGGCGAGCACGGCGTTCTTGTTGCCGAAGCCGTCGTCGGAATAGCGCTCGGCGCGGGGGTCCGTCTCCCAACGGGTCCCGTCGATGAGAAACATGTACGTATGCACGCCTGGCTCGACCGGCACCCGTCCGGTCCAGACACCGTCCCCGTCGACGTCGTCCAACGAGAACGCCGGTTGCCACTCGCTGAAGTCGCCCGCGACCGCCACGCTCGTCGCTGAAGGGGCGTCCAGGACGAATTGCACGTAGACTACGGTCTCGTTGTCGGGCTCGGTACCGGCCGCCACGCCATCCGGCCCGGCGCCGGAGGGACCGAGTGAGCCGCGGGGTACGGTCAGCACGAGCGCGAACAGCGCCAGGGCGGCCACCCCCACGAGGGGTGAGACTCGAATGGGGGCCGGGCGGACGAGCCATTCGAGCGCCCTGGCGAGCGATCCCTTCTCCGGTAGGGCCTCGATCTCCGCCATGACCCGCGTCTCGAGCCACGGTGGCGCACCGGACGAGTGGGGCGCGGATTGACGAAAGGCCGCGATCATCCGCTCCCAGTCGTCGTCTCCGATCCTACGATCGGTCAGGCTTTCGTCGTTCATGCGAACTCCTCCAGGAGTCCCCTGAGCGCCTTGCGCGCCCGCTGGACTCTCATCTTCAAGGAGGCGACCGAGAGGTCCATGACCGCCGCGATCTCCTCGTACGTTCTGCCTTCGACGTACTTCAGAACGAAGGCCTCTTTCTGCTCCGGGGTCAGCGCGTCGAGCGCGCCCCACAGCCTGCTTCTGATCTCCGCCCCGGCCGTGTCCGCCTCTGGATCGGAGTCGCCTCGAAGGGCTGACTCCACCCGATCCAGTCGGATCGCGCGGCCGCTGCGACTTCTCACCTGGTCTTTGCACATGTTGGCCAGGATCCTGAAGAGCCAAGCCCCGACCCGGTCCGGATCTCGACAGCTTCCGAGCTTCCGGAATCCCTTCACCAACGCCTTCTGGACCAGGTCCGCCGCGTCGTCGGAGTCGCCGGTCATGCGGAGCGCGTGCCCGTGCAGCGTGTCGCCGTAACGGCGCACGAGGAGGCGATAGGCGTCACGGTCCCCGTCCAAGACGTCTCGGACCACCTGCGCATCCGTTCGCTCCACTCGCGATTCCATGCTGCCAAGATAGGTCGGAGGGCGCCGCCATCGCATCGATGACGACGCCCCGCGACCGATCGAGACGTCAGCCGATGAGCCAGGCCGACAAGGTCGAAGAGCGCCACAGGGCGGCGACCCCACGCTTGTGTCCGGCTTCGAGTCGGCGCACGCCGATCTCGAAGAGGTCACCCGCGCGGTTGAACAGGCGCACCTGCAGCTCCGTGGGATCGTCACCCAGCGCCGCCTCGGTCTCACCGAGAAGGGTCTCGGCCACCTCGACCATCATCCGCAGCTCCTCCTCGGTGATGCCACCCGGGAGGATGACGGCCTTGAGCGCGGACCACTGCGCATGCCAGGCGAAGTGGGCAGCCCTACTGAACGAGCCGTTGTCCAGCGCCCGCTCTGCAAGGGCAAGCATGTGCTCGGCGTGTGCGAGCCAGCGATTCTGGTGGTCGTGCGCCTCGACGTCGCTGGCGGCGGCGTCGGACTCGATGAGACGGCGGGCGAGCGCGACCGAAGAGCCGGCGAACGCGACCTCCAGGCGGGCACGATCCTCACCGATGTGGAACGGGCGATCGCGGTGTCCGCGGCGGTGCCGCAGACGCTGCTCGCCGAGAATGGCGCGCGCCGCCGCTTCGACCGAGTCGCCGGACTCGAGCAGCGCCGCTGCCTCAGCGATGATCTTCTCGAGCTCGGCGGTCAGCGCCGTGGGGTCGTCGACCAACTCGGCGTCGATCGTCAGCAGATAGTCCTCGAGCCGCTCGATGAGGTCCTCCACGGCGGGCAAGCCACCCGTCGCGATCAGCGCGCGGGCAACGAGGCGTCGGGCCAGGCGCGAGAGGCGCAGGGCACCGGCGTAGTCACCCGCCAGCCACGCGGACCGAGCCTCGGCGAAGGTCGCCTGGGCTTGGGCGTTGAGCGCGCGGGCATCGCCCACGCCCGGGTGGCCGAAGGTGCTGGCCACGTCGCTGGAGACGGCGGCGACCTCGGTCGCCACATCGTACGAGCCTGGATCGTCCAGGACGGCGAGCTCGAGCTGTTCGCCGGGGGTCAGCTCTTGAAGGGCCGGATGGGTTCCTACGTCGTCGCACGCGGCGACGGCGAAAAGCGCGAGTAGCGCGGTCAATCGGAGATTCTTGAGCGTGTACATCGGGTGGGCCTCCGTGGTTGATCGCCCTTTGACGTGGGCGTCTCTGACATGAAGACGGTGGCACCGCGGAAAAGGTAACGAGGCCTGTGGGCCCGGACTCGCCACAATCCGGCGAACGCGTGTAGATTCGGCCGTTCCCGGCCCCGGTAGCGAAACGCGGCGGAGCCGTTTTCGTCCCGTTCCTCTCCCGTTTCGGAGGGTCCTCAGCGTGAAGCGCATACTCGTGACGGGAGCCGGTGGTCAGATCGGCTCCTGGCTCGTCCCTCGGCTTCGGGAGCTCTACGGCGACGCCAACGTTCTCGCGACAGACGTTCGTCACCTCGGATCCGATTTCACGGAGGCGGGCCCGTTCCAGGTGCTGGACGCCACGCATCCGAAGGCTGTCGGTCAAGCCGTGATGCGCCACGACGCCGACACCATCTACCATCTCGCTGCGATCCTGTCCGCGATCGGTGAGCGCGACCCTCGGCTGGCGTGGCATATCAACATGACCAGTCTCGAGGCGGTGCTCGAGGTCGCACGCGAGCAAGGCTCGGCGGTCTTCACACCGAGCTCGATCGGCGTCTTCGGGCCGGATACGCCGAAAGACCCGACGCCCCAGGACACGGTCATGAGGCCGACGACGATGTACGGGATCACCAAGGTCGCGGGCGAGCTGCTCTGCGATTACTACCACACCCGGTTCGGGGTGGACACCCGGGGGCTGCGATTCCCCGGGCTCATCTCGTACGGCGCGCCGCCGGGCGGCGGCACGACGGACTGGGCGGTGGAGATCTTCTACGGCGCCCTCGAGGAGGGACGGTACACCTGCTTCCTCGCGCCCGAAGCTCAGCTCGACATGATGTACATGCCCGACGCGATCGAGGCGTTGATCGGGATCATGGAGGCGGATCCGGACCGGCTCGTCCACCGGAACGCGTTCAACGTCACCGCCATGCAGTTGTCTCCCCGGATCCTGGCCGAGGAGATCCGTAAGCACGTTCCCGATTTCACCATCGACTACGAGATCGACCCGGTGCGCCAGGCCATCGCGGAGTCGTGGCCGGACCGGCTCGACGACTCGGCGGCTCGAACGGAGTGGGGGTGGAGCCCGCGCTACGACATGGCCGCCATGACCGCCGACATGTTCGCGCACATGGGCGGGGACTGAACCGCACCCTCCGTCACGACCCATCGCAGACCACCCGATTCGAAGGAAACGAACATGCCGGTCGATCGTCTGACCACCGTGCTGCAACGTCACGTCGCGGACCTCGAGACCGCCGGAACCGCCAAAGGGGCGGAGACGGTGGTGGTGGGGGTCAAGCGTGCCGAAGGGGGCCGCGGGCCCCGTTTTCTCCTCGAAGGAGAAGGCGACAAGGAGTTCCTCCGTATGAACTCCAATTCCTACTTGGGACTAGGACTCCACCCTGCGGTCATCGAGGCGGAGGAGAAGGCAACCGAGGCGTTCGGCGCCGGCCCCGGTGCGGTGCGCTTCATCTCGGGCAGCTACGCAGCGCACGCGGAGCTCGAGCGCTCGCTCGCGGCGTTCCACGACCGGGAGGCGGGCATGATCTTCTCTTCCGCGTACGCCACCGTCGTTTCCACCCTCACGCCGCTCGTGACCCCCGAGACGGTGTTGATCTCGGACGAGCTCAACCACAACTGCATCATCAACGCGATGCGTCTCGCCAGACCCGCGGGAAAGGCGATCTACGCGCACAACGACATGACCGAGCTCGAGGCCGCGCTGGTCCAGTGGAAGGGGCGAGCCAAGAGGGCGATCGTGGTGACCGACGGGATCTTCTCGATGCGAGGCGACCATGCCCCGCTCGACGAGGTGATGGCCCT
>JAOTVL010000092.1 GCA_029863525.1 Gemmatimonadota bacterium | reverse complement strand
CTGAGCCAACGCCAACGTCATGAACGCGATCGTCATCGCACGATCGACGGGGCCCGAGCGGAGCCCCCAGGCGAAGGCACCCAGCGTAGAGGCGGCGATCAGGACCGAATAGAAGGCCAGGGCGCTGACGAATGACGACGAAAGCACAGACTGCTCCGGGCGACGAGGCGGGCGGTTCATCACCCCGGGCTCGGCAGGCTCCATCGCGAGCGCGAGCGCGGGGAACGTATCCGTAACCAGGTTCAGCCAGAGGATCTGCAGCGGGAGGAGGGGGATCGGGGCTCCCGCCACGCTCGCGAGCAGAATGACGACGACCTCGGCCAGATTGCAGCTGAACAGGTAGAAGATGAACTTCCGGATGTTGTCGAAGATCACCCGTCCCTCTTCGACGGCCACTCCGATCGTGCGGAAACGGTCGTCGGCCAGGACGATCGACGCCGCCTGCTTCGCCACGTCCGTGCCTCGCTGCCCCATCGCGACACCCACGTCCGACTTCTTGAGTGCCGCCGCGTCGTTCGCGCCGTCTCCAATCATCGCCACCACCTCACCCCGGCGCTGGAGAGCGGCCACGATCCTGACTTTGTCCCCGGGGCTCACACGAGTGTAGAGGCCGATGTCGAGGCATCGGGCCTCGAGCTCCTGATCGGAGAGGCGCGAAAGCTCCCACCCGGTTATGGACTCCTCGTTGCCGGCGCGAGTGGCCAGGCGGGTCACGATGGCCTCCGCCGTCGCGCTCTGATCCCCGGTGATCACGACGGTGCGTACTCCGGCTCCTCGAAGGTTGGCTACCGTCTCGGCGACCCCCTCGGCGGGGGGGTCCAGGATCCCGACCAAGCCAAGCAGCTCGAGGTCCTCCGGCTTCCGCCCGCTGCCACGCGCGAGCGCGATCACTCTGAGTCCCCGACTGGCGACCAATCCGTTCAGCTCCTCGAAGCGGCCCTTCGAGGCCTGGTCGAGTGGTTGCGAACCCCCGGCGGTCAGCCAGCGGTCCGACCGTTCGATCACCGACCCGGGCGCTCCTTTGACGAAGATCTCGAGGCCGGTGGGCGTTTCGTGAATCGACGCGCTGAAGCGCGAGACCGCGTCGAAGGGGATCTCGTCCACGCGCGGCATGGCCTGACCGGCGGCCGCGGCGTCCACACCGCCCTTCCGAGCCAGAACCAACAACGCCGCGTCCGTCGGATCGCCGACGACGTCACCCTGCTCCGTGATCGTCGACCGGTTGGTCAAGGCGCACGCCAACAGCAGAGAGGTGAGCCAGGGATCGTCCGAGGGATCGATCGAGACCTCGTCGCCCTGTGCCGGCCCGTGCAGTGCTCGGCGCTCGAGGAAGTCCCCTTCGCTGGCGTACCCGTCGCCGGTCACGCGAATCAGGCGATCCGGTTGCGCGATGGTCGAAACCGTCATCTGACCGGCGGTCAGCGTGCCGGTCTTGTCGGTGCAGACGACGGTGGTGCTGCCCAACGCCTCGACGGACGCGAGACGGCGGACCAACGCGTTGCGACCAGCCATCCGGCGGAGCCCCACGGCCAACGTTATGGTCGCGACCGCCGGAAGTCCTTCGGGCACGGCGGCGATCGCCAACGCGATCCCCGTCTGGAGCATGAGTCCGAGAGGAGCGCCGCGCAGCACTCCGAGCAGCGAAACGACCGCTGCCACACCCAGTGTGAGTCCGACGAGGCGGTGGCCCAGCACGCGCAATCGAGCTTCGAGGGGTGTCTCCGAGGTGTCGACGCTTTCGAGCAGGGTGCCGATACGGCCGATCTCGGAGGACGCCCCTGTGCCGGTGACGATCACCGCCCCTCGGCCCCCGACCGCCAAGGTTCCGGAGTGCGCCATCGATGTGCGGTCCGCGATCGGCATCGAAGGCTCGGAGGGCAGAACGGCCTTCGCGACCGGTAACGACTCACCCGTCAGGGGCGCCTCGTTGACCATGAGGCCGGACGACTCGAGCACCCTGCCATCAGCCGGCACCAAGTCTCCCTCTTCGATCTCGATGATGTCTCCCGGGACGAGATGCTCGGCGGGGACCTCCGCGAGCTCACCACGGCGACGGACGCGAGCCGTGCGCGCCTGGTACGAAAGGAGCGCATCCATGGCGCGACGGGCCCTGAGCTCCACACCGAAGCCGATGCCCGCGTTGACGATCAGGACCGCGGCGATCGCGAGCCCCTCGGCCGGGTCTCCGAGCAAGAACGACACGCCGGAAGCAGCCACGAGGAGCAGCACGACGACGCTGGTGAACTGATCGACGAGGATTCGCCACGCCGGGCGTGGGGCGATGCGCCGGAGTCGGTTCAACCCGTGCTGGGCCCGACGCTCGGCGGCCGCGCTCTCGTCGAGTCCCCCTTCCGTCGTCGCTAGGCGCTCGAGAACGTCCTCTACGTCGAGCGCGTGCCACGCGGTTGCGGGCGTAGGCGTCACCCGGCGCTCAGCGTCCCGGCGGCGTTCCGTACGGGTATAGGCGCGAGAGGTCGACGTTT
The DNA here is from genome assembly GCA_029863525.1 of Gemmatimonadota bacterium. Classification (GTDB taxonomy): domain Bacteria; phylum Gemmatimonadota; class Gemmatimonadetes; order Longimicrobiales; family Gaopeijiaceae; genus UBA2589. Next base: position 11,282 of record JAOTVL010000092.1, on the reverse strand, counting down.
TCGTACGGCAGCGCATCGAGGAAGGTCGACCCTACGAACGGACCCGGCGCTTCGACCACCACGATCGTGGGCGCGAAGCCGGTCTCGTCGAAGCCCCTCCTGAAATGGACCCGCGACTTCACCACGAAGACGTCGAACTCGTCCGGGTCGAGGGGGCCGAAGCGGAACGATTCGGGGTCGGTGATCTGCGTATACGCCGGAACCACGATCACGGCGTTCCCGGCCCCGAACTCCACTACGGCCACCTGGTCGTAACCCTGCCACGCACCGAGATACGAGAGTCGCCCGGCGACGCGGGCCGGGGTGCCACCCGATGGCGTGAAGCCGCCGATCTCGGCGTCGAACGGGTCTCCCGACTCAGCGCCGGCGGCGACGAGCGAATCCAAGAGCTCGGCGTCGCTGATCGCGCCGTATAGCACGCGTTCCACCCCCGCGCGCTCGAAGGCACGTAAGATGTGCGTCGCATCTCCGGGGCGGTCGCTGTGGTCGCCCACCGCGATCGGTGTGGCGCCTCGCTCAACGGCCCGCAGAACGACCCGCGCAGCCTCGTCCGGCTGCGGGTACGAGCCGCCGGCGAAGGCCTCTCGCACGCTCCAGATGTAGTCGTTCATGTCGTCGGCGATCCGATCCGCCAGCGCCTGGTCGCCGTTGGTCATGACGTGCACGGTGGCGCCGACATCGGGGACGTCCGACCACGGATAGCCGTAGAAGACACTCACGAAGGCGTCTTCTTCTCGAGCCTCCCACCGACGCGCCCTCTCCATGATGTCCATCGAAGGCGACTGCCCGGTCCACTGCACCACGGTAGCCGTGATGATCCCCGGTTTTCGGGTCGCCGTGGTCGGTTCGTACGTCCCTGACATCACCCGGTGCAACGCCCGGGCGGCGCGCGCGCCTTGGATCGCCGAATCGTAGTGGGGATAGCGCTTGGTCACGAAGGCGAAGTCCGCGTGCTCCAGAAACGCAGCGTCTTCGTTGCCGTGCAGGTCGAAGCTCGCCGCGATGGGCACGTCGGGACCCACCACGTCTCTGAATCTCCGGGCAATCTCGGCCTCCGGACGCGGTACGTTGCGGACGGCCATCGCGCCGTGGAGAGCGAGATAGACTCCATCCACCGGCATGGCGGCACGAAGATCCTCGAGCATCTCGTCGACGAAGAGGTCGAATGCCTCCTCGGTGTTCCAGCTCCTCGACGACCCACCGAACACGTCGTCGGGCGAGCGGAGGCCCACCAGCTCGATGTCCGCATAGTCGCGGGCCTGAGACACGAACCCCCGAACGTACGAGCCCGCGGACAGCACCTGATCTCCCGTGAGGCGCCGCCGCCAGTCTTCGGCCGTTACGTCTCCGCCCGGGCAGAATGTGCACGTCTCGTGCTGAAACGTGGCCACGGCGACCCGGAAGGAATCCTGCTGCTGGTCCACGCAACCCGCCACCAACCCGAGGCCGATGACGATCCCAATCAGTCGCTTCATGTGGTGTACTCTCCAACGGTTCTCGTTGCACTCGGCCCAACCCGCTGGATCATCGTAGGCCCACATCGCTCCTTTGGCATCTGTCAGTGTATGGGACCTCGAACTTCGCCTCGAGGAGTGCAGTCCATTCGCATGATCCGCTCCATCGCTTTGATCTCGGCTTCCGCGCTGCTCGGGGCCTGCGCGTCGAATACCTCCTACGAGTCGACGTCCGCACCGCCTCTTCCGCTTCCGACCGTCGTCGCCTCGGTCTACCTCGTCGGCGACGCGGGGGACGACAGCCCCGGACGGGACCGGGTGCTCGCCGCCGTGCGGTCCGACCTGGAGGATCATCGTGGCCGGCACCCAGGGACACCCGCCCTCGTAGCGTTCCTTGGTGACAACATCTACGACGTGGGCGCTCGCCCGGAGTTCAGAGGCGTCGATCGGGAGCTGCTCGCGGCGCAGGTCGACGTGGTACCGGACGCGCCGGGGATTCAGGGGATCTTCCTCCCCGGTAATCACGATTGGGGCAAGGGCGCCGGGGATCCCGACGGACAGTCCGCGATCGAGGTCCAGCGACGGTGGATCGACGAGATCGCTGCAGGCCGCCAGCTGAGGCTCCTCCCCACGGACTCGTGCGCAGCCCCGGCCGTGGTCGACGTCGCCCGCGATGTGCACCTCGTCTTCATCGATACGGAATGGCTCCTACGAAGGCCGAACGATCCGTGCGGCGGTGTCGATCGGTTCTACGAACGCCTCGAGGAGGCGCTGGCGTCACGCCGCGGCGGGCGCCTGATCCTGGCCGCGCACCATCCCATGACCACGGGCGGCCCACACGGCGGAAACGTCTCTCTGTTCGAGAACGTCCCGATCCTGTACTACCTCGCGGTGAAGAGCGGAATGAGCGTTCAGGACCTCGGCTCGGGCCGCTATTCCGACATGATCCAACGACTGCGCCGGGTGATCCGAGAGAGTGGAGCCGTGCCGATCGCGATCGCCAGTGGTCACGACCATTCGCTGCAGGTCATCCGCATGAGCGACGGAGACGGTCCCTACTTTCAACTCGTGAGCGGATCGGCGTCGAAGAGTAGCGCTGCGAAGAGGATCGAAGGCACACGGTACGCGACGTCGGCGCATGGATACATGCGACTCGACTTCACCGGGGACGATGTCCGCGTGGTGACGTATGCCCTGGCAGACGACGACGCGGTGCGTCCCGTTTTCGCGTGCTCCCTCGCCGTAGAGGCGGGCCGGAGCTGCCCCGAGGCTCGCCTCCGAGGACGCTCGCCGTGAGCCGCGAACGGACGATACGGATCGCGCGAATATGCGTGCCGGTCGCGACCGTGGCCCTCGGGATCGGCGGTTCGCCCTCTGACGCCGCCGGGCAGTTCTCTCATCCATGCGGCCTGGAGTGCGCCGTGGTTCTGGGGGCGGTAAGCGTGACGTTCGCCACCGGTGCGACGGCGGCGATCGGCCGACTCGAGGGCGGATACCACACCGCTCCGCAGGCGGCAACCGTCTGGATCATCGGCTTCACGGCGGCAGGCGTCGGCGGCACGGCTTTGAGCGTGCGAGGCGTCCGCCAAAGGGACGGGATCTACGGTGCGGCCATCGGCGCCATCGGTGGGGCCGTAGTCGGCCTCGCGGCAGAGGCATTCATCGGTCATGGCACCTCGTCCACCCGTTGGGCCGCCTCGCTGATCGGGGCCGCGGCCGGAGTGCTCGTGGGCGGGGCCGTGGGCGCGCTGAGCGCGGACCCCACCGCGGAGCCCCACGCGACACCAGCGTTTTCTACGCCTGTCCTGTCGATCCCGATCGGTCGTTAGCCGACTCCCAGCTGAAGGACGACCCACTGGCCCCGAAAGGCACCCGGGTCGATCCCCGACACCGTGCTCGAGCGCCGGGCACCCGCCTCGTACCAAACGATGCTCAGGCTCACCGGACCGGGAGCCGGCGGTAGCCCGAAGTGGACCGGCTGAATCCCCTGAGATGCGTAGCCGCCGCCCGCGTCGAGCAGCCGCGACGTCACGTAACCGTCGGACTCCCGCGTGAGGGTGATCGTGGTTCCGGCTCGGTTCCAGATCCCGCGTGGGTTCGTGACGCCGACTTGGAGTGACCAGCCGCCTCGCATGGCAGGGAGAGTATTCTGGTACAGTGGATGGCTCGTACCTGGTTCGTTGTTCGCGAGCGCCAGATCGAGGTCCCCGTCGAGGTCGTAATCCGCCCACTGCACTCCGTGGCTTGATCCGCGGGTCACGATCGCGAGCGGCGTGACGTCCTCGAAGCCGCTGCCGGTGTTGCGGAACAGGAAGTCCTTGGCCTCCGGCTCGCCGGCCGCCCGTGTGTTCACGAACAAATCGACCCACCCGTCGTTGTCGAAGTCACCCCACGCCGCGGACACGGAATGATGACTCTCCGCGAGGGGCGTCCCAGGGGCGACGTCGGTAAAGGTGCCGTCGCCCTGGTTCTGCCACAGGGCGTCGGGTCCGTATGACGCGACGAAGAGGTCGAGATCCCCATCGTTGTCGTAGTCCGCCACCGCGGTGCCAACGCTACCCTCGTCCTCCGGCCGACCAGGCCGTCCCATCGCCAACGCTGCGGTCACGTCCTCGAAGGTGCCGTCCCCGCGGTTGTAGAAGACCGCGTCTTCGTCGCCGTTCTGATTCGCGACGAAGAGGTCGAGGTCCCCGTCGCCGTCCATGTCGAACCACGAGGTACCAACCGCGCGCCGAGGGTCGGCGACGCCAGACTGCGCGGCCACGTCGACGAATGTGCCGCCGTCGTTACGGAACAGCGCGTTCGGCCCGTCGCGAAAGGCGACCGAGAGGTCCAAGTCCCCGTCGCCGTCGTAGTCGACGAAGGCGGGCTGTCGCGTCACCCCGCCCCGGTCGACACCGACCTCCGCCGCGACGTCGGTGAACCCGGCCTCCCGGTCGTTACGGTAGAGCCGATTTCGCGTGTCGGGCCCCGCGCGCCCGATAAAGAGGTCCGGGTCGCCATCGAGATCGTAGTCACCCCACGCCGCGGCGCGAGTCTCCTCGGGATCGGCGAGTCCGAGGTCGGCGGCGACGTCCACGAAGGTCCCGCGGTCGTTTCGGTAGAGGCGATCCTCGAGGCCACGGAAGCCCACGAAGAGGTCGAGATCACCATCGCCGTCGTAGTCCGCCCAAGCGTTCGGCTGGGCACCGGTCGCACCGAAAAGGTCGGGCTGCACGGCGGAGAAGGTCGGGGGGAGTGGGCCTTCGGGGATCGTCGGCACCTCTTCGTCCGAGCAGGCTACGAGGGCGGCAACGAGCACGATCTGGATCGAGTACGCGGAGAGGGCGCAGAAACGGTGCATTTCGGTCCTGGGGATCGAGCAAAGTCGTGAAGACCCCAGAACGAAACGAACTCCCGGCTCCGGGGCAATGCTACGCTTTCGCCCCCGCCCGCCCGCGCCACATCCGAGCCGCGACCAGCCCCACGACGAGGGCGATCCCCGCCGTTACGGCCCCCGACTCGAAGAGCCAGTGAAAAGCACCCAACGGCCCGTCGTGTCCTCCCACGTGACCCCCGTGGGCCAACAGGGATCGAGGTCCGGCGACGAGCGCGAGCGTCGCTGTCAGGAGCGCCATCGAGACCGTCTTCATGAAATCATCTCCTTTCAATCGAAGTCGAGCGTAGCCCGGCCATCAGCAGATTCGGGGAAGCTGGTCCCCGGGCAAGAGGTCCACGACACGGGTGCCACCGAGCCCCGTACGGAGTGCCACGATGCCGGGGTGCTCCTCGACGACGTGACCTACGAGAACCGCCTCCGCGCCGGCGGGGTGGGCCCGCAATGCAGCGAGGGCCGAGCCCGCCACCCCAGGCGCCACGAAGGCGACCATGACGCCCTCGTTCGCGACGTAGAGGGGGTCCAGTCCGAGCATCTCGCATGCGGCTTCGACCGGGCCGGGGACTGGCGGGGAGGTCTCGAGCAAGATGCCGACGTCCGAGGCCGACGCGATCTCGTTCAGCGCCGAGGCTACGCCGCCCCGCGTGGCGTCTCGCAGGCAGCGCACCCCGTCACCGACTCGCTTCCGTAGCGCAGCCACGAGCGGAAGGAGGGAGCACGTATCGCTCTCGATATCGGCGTCGAAGGCAAGGCCCTCGCGGGCTGCCATGATCGCCATGCCGTGTCGCGCGATCGGGCCGCTGACGAGGACCGCGTCACCCGGTCGCGCCCGCCTCGGGCCCGGCCGGAAACCTCCGGGTGCGTGTCCCAGCCCGGTGGTATTCACGTACAATCCGTCGGCCTTGCCACGCTCCACCACCTTCGTGTCGCCGGTGACGATCTCGACGTCGCACGCCCGGGCCGCCTCGATCATGGAATCGAGTATCGTCGCGAGAACGTCCAGCTCGAGGCCCTCTTCGAGGACGAACCCGACCGAAAGGTACTTCGGCTCGGCGCCCATCATGGCCAGGTCATTGACCGTTCCGTGCACCGCGAGGTGACCGATGTTGCCGCCCGGGAACTCCAGCGGATTCACGACGAAGGTATCCGTCGAGAGCACGACCTCGTCTCCTCCGAGCGGAAGCACCGCGCCGTCGCCGAGCTCATGGAGGTAACGGTTGCCGAACCGCGGGAGGAAGTGCTCTCGAAGCAGCGCGGCGCTGAGCTTCCCACCGGACCCGTGTCCGAGCTGCACACGCTGCCGCTCGACATGGGGTACGGCGCACGACGGTCCCTGGAGGGTCGAGGGCACGATCATACCGCGCCTCCCACGGGCTGCCGTAGTCGCCCGAAGTTGAAGTACGCCGCGCAGGCTCCCTCCGCGGAGACCATCGGGGCACCGAGCGGCCGCTCCGGTGTGCACTCGGTTCCGAACGCCGAGCACTCGAACGGCTTGATCTGGCCGCGGAGAACGTCGCCAGCCCGGCATGCCACGGGCTCTTCCGCACGCACATGACCGAGGTCGAACTTCAGCTCGGCGTCGAAGGCGGCGAACTCCTCGCGAAGCCCGAGACCGCTCGCCGGGATGGTCCCGATCCCGCGCCAACCCCGATCGACTGCACGGAAGACCCTCGCCACGAGATCCTGAGCGGGTCGATTCCCCTCACGCCGTACCGACCGTACGTACTGATTCTCGACTTCGTGCCTCCCCTCCTCCAGCTGCTGAACCGCCATCCACATGCCCTCGAGGATGTCGAGCGGCTCGAAGCCGGTGACGACGATCGGCACCCCGTAGCGGTCCGCGAGCGGCTCGTACTCGGTCCAACCCATGATCGTGCAGACGTGTCCAGCCGCGAGGAATCCCTGCACCCGACAAGACGGGTCTTCGAGAATCGCCACCATGGCCGGCGGGACGGTGACGTGCGAGACGAGAACGCTGAAGTTGTCGAGCCCCAGTTGTCGCGCCCTCCAGACCGCCATCGCGTTGGCGGGCGCGGTCGTTTCGAAGCCCACGGCGAAGAAGACCACTTCCCGGTCGGGATGGGCGCGCGCGATCTCGACCGCGTCCAGAGGCGAATAGACGATGCGCACCTCTCCGCCGCGTGCCTTGACCTGCAGCAGATCGCACTCGCTTCCGGGGACCCGAAGCATGTCGCCGAACGACGTGAAAATCACATCGGGTCGCGAGGCGAGATGCAGGGCTCGGTCGATCTGCTCCAGCGGCGTCACGCAGACGGGGCAGCCCGGCCCGTGGATCATCTCGACTGCCTCCGACAGCACCTCGTCGATCCCCTGTTTCACGATGGTGTGGGTCTGTCCCCCGCACACCTCCATGAGCGTCCAGCGACGCGTCGCGGTGTCGCGGATGCGATCCACCAGACGCCGCGCCAGGTCGGGGTCTCGATACTCGGACAGATATCTCATGAGCCCGCTCCCGGCTGTGGTACCTCGACCGCCTCTGCCGCGTCGGCGACTTCCGCCAGCCAATCCAGGTCGTCGAGCTCGCTCATCTCGCGGAGGATGCGGAACGTCCTCTGGGCCTCCTCCTCGTCCACCTTCGAGATCGCGAAACCGACGTGAACGACGACGTAGTCGCCGACCCGCACCTCATCGGCGACGTATTCGAGGCACACCTCGCGTCGGACACCTCCGAAGTCGACGGTGCCCACCGCGAGTCCGAGATCGTCGGTCATTTCCGTGATCCTGCCAGGAATACCGAGGCACATGGTCCTCTCCTAAGTCCGTGATAAAGCGAGGCGGGCCGCGGCCACGACCGCTTGCCCGTAGCTCACCGCACCATCATTGGGGCTAAGGCTGCGAGCCCTGAGCACGCGCAGGCCCGCCTCCGTCAGCCGACGAGTGACACCGTCGGTGAGCCGCACGTTCTGGAAGCAGCCTCCACCGAGGGCAACCGTGTCGAGCTCGGCGTTTCGGCAGAGCTCCACCGCCAGATCTGCCGAGGCGGCCGCGATCGTCTCGTGGAAATCGGCGGCGAGAGCGCCGACCGAGCGGCCCCCCAGGCGGTGCGCCGCCATCGCCTGGAGTAGCGGCACCGGATCCAGCACCTGCATCCCGACCTCGTCCGTGCGCGCCGGGAATGGGAGCCGCCGACCCGGACGGCTCGCCGCGAGCGTCTCGAGCTCCATCGCCGCTTGGCCTTCGTACGCGCTCTCGAGGCGGATTCCGAGAAGTGCAGCCGCCGCGTCGAAAAGGCGGCCTAGAGACGAGGCTCGGGGTGCGTTCAGCGACCGCTCGATCTGCCTCGTGGCGATGCGGACTTCCTCGGCGTCTACCGCCTCGAGAGCCGGCCTAGCCCACCGCGGAATCGCCAGTGGTACGACTCGCTGCCGTTCTCGGCCGGACCCTTCATCCTCGACCGGATCCGGATCGAGCGACGCGTACCCCAGGAGCGAGCGCCAAGGCTGACGGGCGGCACGGTCCCCTCCCGGAAGCGGCGCGTATCGTAGCCGACCGACTCGTCGAAATCCCGCGAGATCGGCGATCAGGAACTCGCATCCCCACACGCAGCCGTCCGTTCCGTACCCGGTCCCGTCGAAGGTGAGGCCCAACACCGGACACCGGACACCGTGCTCGCCCATGACGGCCGCCACGTGGGCATGGTGGTGTTGGACCGGCGGCAGAGGGTTGAGTCCACTCCGCTCGGCGATCGCCGTGGACAGGTAACCGGTGTGGAGATCCCGGACCACGTGCGTGGGTTCGAGGTGGAAGAGGGTTTCGTACCGGTCCCGCGCATCCTCGAAATGAGCCAGGCTCTCGATCGACTCGAGGTCACCGATGTGCTGGCTCACGAAAGCGTCGGTCCCCTGTGCCAACGTGAACGTGTTCTTGAGGTGCGGCCCCACGGCCAGGATGCCCTCCGGCGCCGGAATCGGCAGGGGCAGAGGCATTGGAGCGTAGCCTCGCGCACGACGAATCACGATGGTCCCAGCCTCCGATACGCGCAGCACCGAATCGTCGTACCGCGCGACGATCTCTCGATCGTGGAGCAGGAAGGCGTCCGCGATCGGTGCGAGGCGCTCCAGTGCCTCATCGTTGCCGATCGCGATGGGCTCGTCGCTCGCGTTTCCGCTCGTCATGACGAGAGGAACGCCACCCACGGCGTCGAGCAGGAGATGGTGGAGGGGCGTGTAGGCGAGCATGAGGCCGACGGAGTCGAGGCCGGGGGCCACCCCCTGCGCCAGCCCAGAACCGACTCGGATCTTCACGACGACGATCGGACGCTGCGGCGACTCGAGGAGTCGTCGTTCGTTCTCATCGACGTGCGCCAGTCGCGTGGCCTCCGTGGTGGAGGAGACCATGACCGCCAGCGGCTTCGCCTCGCGCCCCTTTCGCAAGCGCAGACGTTGGACCGCCGCTTCGTCGTCGGCTCGCGCCGCGAGGTGAAAGCCGCCGAGCCCGCGGATCGCCACGATCCTGCCGCTGAGCAGCACATCCGCGACAGCGGCGATCGCCGCGCCGCCTCGCACCGAACCGAGCCGGGAAGCGGACGCTCCCGCGTCGTCGCCATCGGCGCCGGAATTGGAGCGTTCGGGGACTTCCAGCCAGACCGAGGGACCGCACGTCGGGCACGAGTTCGTCTCCGAGTGGTACCGCCGATCGGTCGGCGATCCATACTCCGCCAAGCATTCCGGACACTGCGCGAAGGCGCGCATCGTCGTGCGAGCCCGATCGTACGGCATCTCCTCGATCACGGTGAAACGGGGCCCGCAATCGGTGCAGGTAATGAAGGGGTAACCGTGGCGCGGATTCTCGGCGTCCCGCAGCTCCGCCTGGCAGGCCGCGCAGGTCGCCACGTCCGGAGCGACCGGGAGACGCCCCGTCGGCGAGAGATCACTCGGGATCACCACGAAGGAGGTCGCGCCGACAGCGTCCACGTCCCGGGCGAGGCATCGATCGACGCGCGCGAGCGGGGGCAGCTCGGCTTGAAGCGCGGAACCGAATCCGTCCAGATCACCGGGTCGACCCTCCACCCGGATGCGGACGGCGCCAGACTCGTTCCTCACCCACCCGACGAGGCCGAACCTCAGCGCCAATCGGTGCACGAAGGGGCGGAACCCCACCCCCTGGACCACGCCCGCCACCTCGAACTCGACGGCTCGGGCCGGTGGCTCCGCGGAGCGCGTCGACACCGTGAGGCTTCCCTCGGGAGCCGCCGAACGTGCAAGCGCGGCGGCGGCGGTCGACGGCGCGCCCACGTCACGCGTATCCTGCGCGTGCGTCGACTGCTGCCCCGACGCCCTGCCCGGTCGGGCGTTCCCAACGCATCGACCCGCCACTCTGATGAAGTTCTCGAAGGAACCCATACCACGCGTCGAGTCCGGTCCCGTCGATGCTCGAGACGCGGAAGAAGGTGAGCGCGGGATTGATGGCGCGCGCATATGCGACCGCCTGTTCGAGATCGAACGGGACGTGTGGGAGGAGGTCGACCTTCGTGAGCACCGCATACGACGCTTCTCGAAACATCTTCGGGTACTTCAGCGGCTTGTCCTCGCCTTCGGTGACACTGAAAAGCACGACCTTCGCCGCCTCACCCAGATCCCAACTCGCGGGGCAGACGAGATTGCCGACGTTTTCGATGAAGAGCAGATCGGTGGCGTCGAGGTCCAACGCTTCGAGCGCGTTCGACACCTGGAGGGCGTCCAGGTGGCACGCCCCACCCGTTACCACGGCTTGTACCAGGTCGTCGGTCCACCGAGCGATTCTGTCCGCGTCGTTCTGCGTTTGGACGTCGCCGGTCACCACCGCCATGCGTAGCTCACGTCCGAGGTCCTGGAGGGTTCGCTCGAGAAGCAGCGTTTTTCCCGAGCCGGGTGACGAGACGAGGTTGAGCGCGGGCACACCATGCTCGCCGAGACGGAGCCGCACCTCTCCCGCGATCGTATCGTTGCGCTCCATGACGCGCTCACGGACCTCAATGCGGCGGATCGCCATCGTCCACCTCCAGGTACGAGACACTCAGCTCGTCGCCGGCCACGACCTCCAGCTCGGTGCGGGCACCCGCGAACGGAGGGCGCCCGAGCAGAGCGTCGAGACAGAACAGGAGATTGTCGGGCTCCAATCCCGACTGGCGGCCGACGATCACACCGACCTCACGAACGCGCGGCAGAGAGTCTCGCCCGACTCGAGCCTCGGTGATCCGGCAGATCTCGAGGGCCACACTCATCTCATGCATCGGACATCGCGGGGGATGCATGGCCCCACGCCTGGAGTTGTGATCCGATCGCCACGATGAGCTCGGGGATCGCGCGCTCTACCTCTTTGGAGAAGCCGTCGTGGAGCTCTATGCTCGCGGGCTCGATCCCGAGCGCCACGAGGCTCGGTGGCAGATGCCCCCGTAGTTGAGCCACGGCGAGCACCTCCCCGAGCTCGATCTGATGCGGCGAGAGTTTCTG
>JAOTVL010000091.1 GCA_029863525.1 Gemmatimonadota bacterium | reverse complement strand
GTCACCTCGACGTTGGGTGCCCTGCCCGCCAGCGCGGAGACGAGGTTGACCTCCTGGCTCAGCGTGATCTCGTCCGAACTCACCGAGTTGATCGTTACACCGAGCTTCTGGCGCTGGGTCGCAAGGCCCACTCCGGTGACAACAATCGCCTCGAGCTGGAGGGCGTCCTCCCCGAGAACGAAGTCGAGGACCTGCGTGCCCGGCTGGAGCGTGATCACCTGACCTTGCGACGTGCGCCCGATCAGGCTGGCCCTCACCTCGACTGTGGCACCGGCGACTCGGCGCGACGCCGGCACGATTAGCACGTACCGACCCTGCGCGTTGCTCAATACGCCCAAGTTCATTGCTTCGATGAACACGTTCGCGGCTTCCAGTGGAACCCCGGCTGACGACGAGACGCTACCGGTGAGCGTTGTAGGTTCCTGGGCGGAAGCGGGAAGAGCGGCGATGACCACCGCCGCCGTACACAAAGTCAGCAGACGGAGTGAAGTTCTCACATCAACCTCCCAGCAGGAGTTTTGGAAAAGAACGAACACTGGTACCCACGCAAATCCATGCGCTTGAGCCGGAGAGCCTACGGGAGCCCCTCCGGCCTACGACGGGTCAAGGTCTCCAATAACGGGTACTTCCTCAACCCCATGCACTTAACCTGGCAGCAAGGTAGATCCCGGGAGGTCGGTAGGCAACGAAATCATTGCGCTCTAGGAGCCGCTTCGGGCGATGCATTCGATCTCGACGGAGCACCGCTTCGGTAGCGCCCCGGCCTGTACGGCGGCCCGGGCCGGCCGATGATCGCCGAAATGCCTCGCGTAGACCTCGTTCATCGCGGCGAAATCGTCGATATCTGCTAGGAATACCGTCGTCTTGACCACGAGTTGGAGTGACGACCCGGCGGCCTCGAGCACGGCCCTCAGGTTCCGCAGCACGAGGTCGGTTTGCTCCCCCACGTCGCCGGTGCAAAGCTCACCGGTCTCGGCATCTACCGGGATCTGACCGGAGCAGAACACCCACCCGTCGACGGCGATGGCCTGGGAGTAGGGTCCGATCGCCGCCGGGGCTCTATCCGAGTGAACTGGCGTCAGAGCGCCCATTGGATTCTCCGATCTATATGATTAGTTGGTGGTCAGTTGTTCGTCACTCGGGCCAAGCCCCGATGTGGGCCCGGATCTCTTCAGGTGTCACGGTTTGCACCCCTGGCCGCCCGACTTCGACCGCCGCTGCGTGATTCGCAAGGATGGCCGCCTCGGTCGCCGAGGCGCCTGATGCCATCGCGACGGCCACCGTGGCCACCACGGTGTCTCCGGCGCCCGATACGTCGTACACGCCTTGGGCTGCCGTAGGCAGCCGCACCAGTTGTCCCTCCGCGGTCTGCAAGGCCATGCCCTCTCCGCCCAATGTGACGAGGAGATTCTTACAGCCGAGCCGCACCCTGACGCCTTCCATCCAGCCCTCGTCGTCCGGGTGGACGAAGTCGCCCAAGGCGTCCTCCAACTCTCGTGTGTTGGGCTTGAAGACGGTCGCTCCCGCGTAGCCGAAAAAGCCCCGCCGCTTGGGATCTACAATGAGCGGGATTCCCGCACGCTCCGCAGCGACAGTCGTTGCTGCGACGACCTCCTGGGTCAGCACACCTTTATTGTAGTCCTGCACCACGACCGCATCGCTGCCGTTGACAAGTTCGTGCAGCGATTTCACCAAGGACGCAGCGACGTCACCCTCCACGTCGTGCTCCGCCTCACGATCGAGTCGCACGATCTGCTGATGCTTAGTATGCACCCGGGTCTTCACGGTCGTGGGCCGGTCAGCTGCCCGGACGACACCTGATGCGTCTATGCCACGGGCTTCCAAGGCCGAGCGCAGCTGCTCGCCCTCGACGTCGGCGCCAGTGCACCCGACTACGGCGCACTCAGCCCCAAGAGCGGTAATGTTGGCGGCCACGTTCCCCGCCCCGCCCAAGGCGGTCCGCTCGTCCTCGACGAGCACGACAGGCACGGGGGCCTCTGGGGAGACGCGATCCACGCGACCGGACACGTACCGATCGAGCATGAGGTCTCCGACCACCAGGATGCGGACGCCGGACGCCCGCTCGAGCAGCTCGTCGATGCGAGCTGGAGCGAGGTCGCTCAAAGGAGCTCTTCGAGCGCCCCCAAAAAGTCGGGGTCACCCTCTTGGATCGGCCCGTAACGGATCCAACGAATGACCCCCTCTCGATCGATCATGAAGGTCGCCGGCAGGCCCGGAACCTGATACAGCTCCATGCCGCGCATCTGCGGATCGTGCAAGATCGTGTAGGTCACGCCGTACTCCTCGACGAAGGCCTCGACCTGATTCGATGCGTCGCCCGTATCGAGCGAAATGCCCACGATCTGAAAGCCACGCGGTCCGTACTCCTCGTAGAGGTCCTGCAGGTAGGGTGTCTCCGTGCGGCACGGCACACACCAGGTCGCCCACAGATTCAGGAGCACCACCTCACCTCGCAGCGAAGCCAGGGTGACCGTGTCCCCGGCGAGCGTGACCGCGGGATACTCGATCGCCATGCCGCCGACACGAGGGATCTGAGAATCCGCGGGAATGCACGCCGACACAACCAGAAGCGAGGCGCACATCGCCCATCTCGACCTTTTCATAACCACTCCAATTCGATTCGGGTCACCCGGACTCGGGGCGTCAGGTCGGCCCCATCGGTCCAGGCCAAAATTATGGCCCCATCGCCCGCACGAGCCAAACGCGGAAAGCCCGCTGCGCGTTCCGACGAAGGTGCGCTCACGCTCAACGACTCCAAGAGCTGACCGCCCGGCCCTACCCGGCGAATCCTTACGTCGGAGCCGTCGCCACCCGTACGCTCCAGCCAGCTCACGAGAGCCGAGCCGTCCTCCAACACGATCACGTCGACGCGGCCAGCCGGCGCCCCGTCGTCGATGCGGGTCGCGTCGCCGAAGCTCTCCGCGGCATCGTCCGAGAAGGCGACCATCACGCGCGACTCCCCGTCGGCAGCAGTGAACCACGCGACGGCGACGTGTTCCTCTGTGGCTGCGACAGCAGGGCCGTTGATCGGACAGGCGCCGGTCTCCCAGCCGTCTTCGTGGACCAGACGGCTCCTGCCCCACGCGCCGCCCTCATACCTCGTGACGCGAATGTCGCGGATCTCCTCCGGGCTCCGGTCCCGATACGCCAACACGGGCCCCCGCGACGTGGTGGCGACGTCGGTTTGGCAACAGTCGCAGACGCGAACGTCGACGGGAACTTCGGGGCCGCGCGACCCGGCCCCGTCCGCGGTGCGAAAGTACAGCGCGGTTTCCATGGTCGGGTCCGAACCGTCGGCTGCCCGCGCGAAGGCCCGGCCGTCGAGCCAGAGGATGCCGACCTCGTCGCCCATCGCGATAGTGGACACGAATCCATGCTCCGTCGGCGTGCCGTCGGTGTGCGGGATCCAAGGGTCCGACCAGGTGGCCCCACCGTCCGTCGATCGGGAGATGCGGACGCCGTAGCCGAAGCCTTGTGCGTCCCGTTCGGGCCAGTGCGCCCACAGCGTTCCGTCCGGTCCCTGCAAAATAGATGGAAAGTCGGCCACGTTGACGAGCAACCGGTCCGGCTCCGCGACAACAATGGGCTCTCCCCAAGCCGCCGCGGCGTATCGCGCGAACCGCACCTGCCTGGCCCCCGACGACGAACGTCCGATCCAGCTCATGAGCACGGTGTCACCCGCCACAGACAGGAAGGGCTCGCCGCTGTCCGCTCCAGCGGGCGAAGCGATCTCCCGGGCAGACAGCGACAGGGGCTGTGACGGCGCTTCTCCGCACCCCGCGAGTGAGCCCACAACCAGGAGGGATAAGCAGGAGATCCGTTTCATCTCGGCTCGTTCAGCGAGGGCTCCCCACCGCATGGGGGAAGCGGCAAGAATCTTGCGATCACGTTACGTTCGGGCGCTTCCCAGCAATGTCGGCAGATGCGCTCTCGGCGGCAACGCAACGGGGAACCTTCGTGCGTGCGAGGCGACTCTTAGGACCAGAGGGGGGGCGACCGGGTACCGGATGTGTCGATTTTCCGGCCACGCTCGTCTTAGTCTGATGAGGCAGGACGGCAACCAAGCCATTCCATTACAGGTGGTGACGACGATGCGCTTCGCGATTCCGAAGATCCGACTCCTTACGACCGCTTGTGCGTGCGCGCTCGTATGGTCCCTAGCCCCGACTTCGGCATCGGCGCAGTTCGGCCGCAACAAGGTCCAGTTCGACAACTTCGACTTCCAGGTGCTCGAGACCGAGCACTTCGACTGGCACTTCTATCCCGTCGAGGCAGAGGCGGTGGAAGACGTCGCCAGAATGGGTGAGCGTTGGTACGAGCGCTTCGCGCGGTCGTTCCAGCACGAGTTCGAAGGCAGGAAGCCAGTCATCCTGTACGCCGACCACCCCGACTTCCAGCAGACGAACACGCTTTCCGGCTCCATCGGCGGAGGGACCGGCGGTGTAACCGAGTCGCTGAAGAACCGGGTTATCATGCCGCTCGGCGGGATCTACTACGACACCGATCACGTTCTCGGACACGAGCTCGTCCACGCCTTCCAGTACAACATCGCGCAGTCTCGTTCGGGCGGAGGGCTGCAAGGCCTGGGCGCGCTGCCGCTCTGGCTCATCGAAGGAATGGCGGAGTATCTGTCCGTCGGGCGCGATGACCCGCTCACCGCGATGTGGATTCGCGATGCGATCCGCCGAGACGAGCTGCCGACGATTCGGCAGATGACGCGAGAGTCGCGCTTCTTCCCCTACCGCTTCGGCCAGGCACTTTGGGCCTACATCGGCGGCACCCACGGGGACGATGCTGTGGTCGAGATCTATCGTCGCGCGCTGCGTGTCGGATTCGAGGGCGCCATCGTCCAGGTGCTCGGCATGGGTACCGATACCCTCTCGGCCCGCTGGAAGGACAAAGTCTCGGAGGAATACCTTCCGCTGCTGGAGGGCCGCACACCCCCGACGAACGCTGGCAACCTGATCCTCGCGCCGAGCACGGGAGCCGGCACCACGAACGTCTCGCCCGCCCTGAGTCCTGACGGGCGCTTCGTGGCATTTCTGTCCGACGAAGACTTGTTCTCGGTCGACCTATACATGGCCGACGCGCAGAGCGGCCAAATCATCCGGAAGCTCGCCAGCGCCAACTCCGACCCCCACGCCGACGCGCTCCGCTACATCGACTCGTCGGGAACGTGGTCCCCGGATTCACGCTTCTTCGCGTACGTCGTGGTGGCGGGCGGCGACAACCAGATCGTCATCGTCAACAGCGACAACGGCGCCGTGACCCAGCGCATCACGTTCGAGCAATGGAACATCGGATCGGTTGCCAATCCCGCCTGGTCTCCGGACGGTCGCACCATCGCCTTCTCCGGAACCGACGGGGGCATCACCGACCTGTACCTCTACGATCTCGAGACGGAAGACGTCACGCGGCTGACGGACGACAAGTATGCCGACCTTCAGCCAGCGTGGTCGCCGGACGGACAGACGCTCGCCTTCACCAGCGATCGTGGCCCACAAACCGACTTCGAGAACCTCACGTACAGCCGGCTCCAGCTGTCGCTGATCGACGTCGCGACGCGCGAGGTCGAGGTCATTCCCATCTTCGGGAACGTGAAGCACATCACGCCCCAGTACTCAGCGGACGGCAGCCGCCTCTACTTCGTCTCCGATCAGGATGGCTTCAGCGACATCTACGAGATTCGCCTCGAGGACCGGGTCGTCAGTCGCATCACGAGACTCGCCACCGGCGTGAGCGGACACACGTATGTCGCACCCGCCCTATCTGTGTCCGCGTCGGGCCTCGCCGCGTTCACCGTCTTCGAAGAGCTCGAGTTCCACATCTTCACGCTGAACCTGGACGGTCGTTCCGACGTCATGACGGTGACCGGAAACGCCGAACTGCAGGAGGGCCGGAGGCTCTCGCCGGTGAACCCCGACAGGTTCAGTCGCGTCGACACTTACTTGCTCGACGCGCAGACCGGACTCCTTCCCAGCGGCACCTTCACGGCGGCGGATGCGGAGGAGTACAGCACCGGCCTTTCGCTGGACTACCTCGGCCAGCCGACCATCGGCGTGGGCACCGACAGCTATGGCAGCTACGTCGGCGGTGGCACGTCGGCGTACTTCAGCGACATGCTCGGCGACAAGGCGCTCGCCGTCTCCCTACAGGCGCAAGGCACCTTCAAGGACATTGGTGGGACGGCATTCTATCAGGACCTTTCCCGGCGCTGGAACTGGGGAGCGGGAGCGGGACGCATTCCGTACCTGATTCCGTACTTCAACTACGGCTCCGATGCGAGCGGCGACTACCTGGGGCTCATCAGCCAGCGGATCTTCCTCACCACCGCGATCGGACAGGTGTCGTACCCGTTTTCCACGACGCAACGCATCGAGTTCTCGGCCGGCATCACTCGGTACAGCTACGACATCGAGGTCGACAAGTTCTATTACAACGCCTTTGGTCAAACCATCGGCAGAGCCAGGGACCAACTCGAGGCGCCCGGTGCGGATAACCTGTATCAGGGCTCCGTGGCCATCGTCGGAGACAACACCTTCTTCGGGTTCGTTTCGCCGATCCGCGGAGGACGCTATCGCTTCGAGGTCGGGCGCACTGAAGGCACGAACGCGTTCACGACCATCATCGGGGATGTGCGGCGGTACTTCTCACCGTCCCTCAATCTGAGCGTCGCGCTTCGGGCCATGCACTACGGCCGGTACGGGCTCGACAGCTCGACCCAAGGCTTCGGATTCGGCCCATTGAACCCGCTCTTCCTGGGATACGAGACGTTCATTCGTGGGTACGCGTGGGAGAGCTTCGAGGCGAACGAATGTGGCCAGCTCACTTTGGACTGTCCTGCCGTCGACCGACTCCTCGGGAATCAGCTCGCAGTGACCTCGCTCGAGCTCAGGATTCCGTTCCTGGGTGTTGAGCAATACGGAATCATCAACTTCCCGTATTTGCCCACCGAGCTGGTGCTCTTCGCAGACGCAGGCCTGGCGTGGGATCAGGGTAACCCACTGCGGGAGCCCGACCTCCGCTGGAGCCGCTCGGGTAGCGCGAGGGTGCCACTCGTCTCGACGGGTGTATCCGCGCGCTTCAACGTGCTCGGGTTCTTGATC
This sequence comes from Gemmatimonadota bacterium, assembly GCA_029863525.1. Taxonomy (GTDB): domain Bacteria; phylum Gemmatimonadota; class Gemmatimonadetes; order Longimicrobiales; family Gaopeijiaceae; genus UBA2589. The sequence goes on along the minus strand of JAOTVL010000091.1, from coordinate 6,718 downwards.
TTCGAGGCGTACTACGCGAAGCCGTGGCAGCGGCCGCTGAAGGATTGGCACTGGGGATTCCAGCTGGCACCGGGCTGGTAGGCGCGGCGAGCAGTAAGGCGCAAGCCAACTTCCTTCCATTTGTGCAGCGCCCGGGGGCGGCACCCGCTCTCCGGGCGCTGGCTGTCGTCGCCATTGCCGGGCAGGTACGACAGCGTCCTCGAGGCTCCTCCCGATGCGCCCTCCGAGCGGGCGCCACCCCCGGGCGCAGACCGCTTACAACTCCAGTGGGATCGCGGCTTGGGCGCCTTGGGGCACGACGAGCGAGCCGGGCTGGCTGGGCTACCTAGAAGATCGAGATGTTGATGTAGCGGTTCGGGTTCTCGCGGAGGTCCTCCAGCAGGGCGCTGAGGCTCTCGGTGGCGTTGTTCATGTTCTCGTAGAGCTCGGCGTCATCCGTGGTCAACCGCCCGAGGGTCCCCTCCCCCGCATCGATCCTTGCCAGCACGGAGCTGAGTGAGCCCATCGCGGCGTCAATGTTCGTGCTCGTCTCCATGAGGACGGTCATGGTCGAGTCGGCCCTCGCGACGGCCCTGGCGATGTCCGGCCCGACGGAGGCGGCCTCCTCTAGTCCTTCCGCCGAGAGGGCCAGGCTCTCCGTGAGGTCACCAAGGGGACCGCGCAGCTCGGTCGCGATCGAGGAGAACTCGGCAACGAGCTGCCTCGCGTCGACGGCCGTGCCGCGGAGCGCCTCCACGGTCTCGGGGCTGAGCAGCGTCTGGATGCTCGTCAGAACGTCCACGGCTTGCGCGCTGAGCTCGTCCACGGAGCCGAGCAGACCGCCACTGCTCGCGCCGATGCCCGGGATCGTGTCGCCATCGACGTAGAACTCGCTCGACTCGCCCATGAGGATCTCCAGGGTGCGCCCGCCAAACAGTCCCGCCTCCCCAAAGGTCACGGTCGAGCCGCGGGGGATTGCCCACTCCCCCTCGATTTCCAAGGTGATGTCGATTTGTCCTGGACCGAGCATTCGAAAGCCGTTGACCCGCCCGAGGGTGACCCCCTGCATCTGGACGGGATCGCCCGGGCGCACGCCCCCAGCGTTGTCCACTCTGGTCACGAACATGTCCCTCCCGCGCAGCGTAGCCGGATCCGTCATCCAGAACAGGACGATGATGAAGGAGATGAGGCCAAGCAGGACAAACAAGCCGACCTGGGCCTCCCTACCTCCCGTTCCGCTGGGAACAGCGACGAGAAGCTCCTCGTCGGTAAGCCGACGTGGTGCTCCGGAATCAGGCGTATCAGTCATCTCGTCCCCGACATCATGTCCAGGGCGGCCTCTGCCGCCGCGCGATCGATGAACGCCCGAACCACCGGGTCCGGACAGCTTCTGAACTCTTCCGGGGTACCCTCGAAGCGCAAGAGCCCTCCCTCGAGCATCCCAACCCGATCACACATCTCAAGCCCTCCCTCGATGTCGTGCGTGACGAGGAGCGAGGTCACCTCGAGCTCCTCGGACAGCCGCTGGATCAGCCTCTCGATCGCCGCCGTGTTGATCGGGTCGAGGCCTGTCGTGGGCTCGTCCCAAAGCAGGATCTCGGGGCGGCCGATGATCGCGCGCGCGATGCCGACGCGTTTCTTCATGCCACCCGAGAGCTCTGCGGGGATCTTCGCGAGTACCTCGTGAGGCTCGAGGTTCACGATCTCGATGGCGTCCCACACCCGTCGAGCTATGTCTTGCTTCGACATGCGAGCCAGCTCCCTTTCGGGAAGGCCCATCACGACGTTGTCGTGAACGTTCAGCGAGTCGAAGAGCGCGGCGTACTGGAAGACGTATCCGGCCCTGCGACGCACTGACTCAACCGCATCGCGTCTGCCGTGAAACACCGACATCCCGTCGACCTCGACGTCGCCGCGGTCGGGCGTGATCAATCCCAGCGTGGTCTTGAGGAGCACGCTCTTGCCGGTGCCCGACGGGCCGAACAGGGCAAACATCTCGCCGGTTTCGACGGTGAGATCGATGCCCGCTAGCACAGGCATGCCGAAGGCCTTGTAGATGCCGCGGTATTGGATCATATCAGCCGCTCACTGCAGCATCAGCGGCGGGAAAGCCGCGTCCAGGATCAAGATCGTGAGGATCATGAACATCACGGCCCGCGTGGTGGTCAGTCCGACGCCCGCGGCGCCGCCGGTCGTCCGGAGCCCCATGTGCACGGAGATGATCGGGATGACGAAGCCGAAGACGACCGCTTTGGTGAGGCCGTAGAAGAGATCCCAGCTGTGCCAGAACAGGCGCGCCCCGTAGAGGAACTCCTCACGGCCCAGGTCGGCGGACAGCTCGGCCGAGATCATTCCTGTCCAGACGCCGATGACGTCCGCAAAGCCGACGAGCAGCGGCATGGTGATGATGCCAGCGATCACTCGCGGTGCGGCCAGGATCGCGACCGGATCGCGACCGAGCGACTTGAAGGCGTCGATCTGCTCAGAGACGACCATCGTGCCTAACTCGGCCGAGATTCGCGCCCCGATGCGCCCGACCAGGACGATGGCCGTAAGCAGCGGACCGAGCTCCAGGACGACGCTCTGGACCACCAAGGTGCCCAGCAGGTACCGCGGCGACGCCGACGCGATCTGATAGCCGCCCTGCTGGCTGGTCACGATCCCGGCGAGGGAGGCCGTGACGAACACGATTGGGAGGCTCTGCACCCCCATGATGTACGCCTGCTCCATGACGTCCTTGAAACGGACGCGGAGGCGAACGATTGACACGAGGACCTGCCACGAGAGCACCCCGAGCCCCCCGGCGTGGTCCGCGATTACGCGCGCGACGCGCCCGAAGCCGGCGAACCCGCGGGTGATTGGCGAGGGGATAGGAAGGGCCACGTGAGATTGCGGCGTCAACGAGCTCGAGGGCCCGGCGGATGATTCCCCTGCACCGTCGGGTGCCGCCGGGGGCTGAAAAGCCCCCAACCATCGGGTAAAGACTGGCGAAAATCAACAGCGGAAATCGAACCGCGGGGCATGCTCCTCAGTGTTCGGCACGCCGAATCGTGGCGGTCACCCGCGCCAGGAAAAGCCTTGGGTCGAGCGGCTTGCGGATATAGTCGTCCGCACCCTCTTCAATCAGCTTCGTTTCGAGAATCTCATCCGTCTCGCCGGTGACGACGATCACCGGAATCCGTGACCAACGGTCGGTGGCCCGCATCTCCCAGATGAGCTCGAGACCGTCGAGGCGCGGCATGTTCAAGTCGGCCAAGACGAGCGCGACCGGCTTTCCCGCGCCTAGGACCTCGAGCGCTTCCTCTCCGTCGCCTGCCTCTTCGACCTCGTACTCCCCCTTTTCGAGCAGCGCGCGCGCAAACATGCGGGCAGCCGGCTCGTCGTCGACGACAAGGACGCGATTGGACGCGGCACCGTCGTCGCGACGTTCCGCCCGAGAACTGCCCGTCGACGCAGGCGCTACTCCGTCGAGAATCACGGCAATCGTCTGCCGAAGTACGTGGGGCGGCGCCACGACGAAGCGGGGCGTGCGCCCGGTCAAGCGCGCCAGTTCCATCTCCAAGTCGATCGAGGTGGGGTCGGAAGTGGCCACGGTGATCGTCTCGGAGTCCTCGGAGAGCGGCAGCACACCGGCGGATTGCATCAGGGCCTGGGGCACGAGGCGGAGCGCCGCCTTGCTCGGCTTCGTAAGGTCCGCTGTTCGCAAGCCGAACAGGTCCGCTACCTCTTGGGCCAGCCGGTCCTGGCTGAGGCCTTGGGCGTCCGAAACGCTCCGCCACGCGGAGTCGAGATCGGCGAACCGGTCGGAACCGTCCTCCGCGCCGCCCGCGGCGATGACGAGCCACTCGACCACGAGCGTGCCTGCCCCCTCGTCTTGGGTCGCGAGGCGATGCAGGTGTTCGATCAGGCCTTCCATTCGACGCAACAGCTCGGAATCGGGAGCCGACTCGACGTGGCCCGCGGCGACCGACAACTCAGGATACCCGAAGGTGGCTCCAGAGCCCCGCAGCGCTTGAGCGACCGATCGGGTGGCGTCATGGGCGCCCGACTCAGTCGAGCGAAGCGCAGCCCGGAAGCCGCGCAGCTCGACGAGCCGACCCTGCATCGCCCCGCGGTACCAGCTCTTGAGGTCCTCTCGGTCGAGCGCCACGCCTCTCCCTTCGCGTTCCGGTCCCTGGGCCGAGCGCATCCTAACTCGACCGAGAGCGCCTGGTCCAGAAGGATGAGGGACGTCGACCGCGCGCGAGGTGCTCGCTATGTTGCCGGCCCCCTGCGCAGTTGCAGGAAGAGGACCCGTTACTAAGGAACCATGTCGCCGACTCTTTTCTGGATCCTGCTCGCTACCCTGGCGACGTCATTCAGCTGCTCCATCCTCGAAGCCGTCTTTCTATCGATCTCACATTCGCACATCGCGGTGTTGAAGAACCGCGGGGATTGGGCCGGCAAATGGCTGGAGGCAGCCCAGAAGAACATCGACGAGCCGATTGCGGCGATTCTGACCCTCAACACCATCGCGAACACCATGGGGGCGACCATGGCCGGTGCCGAGGCCCAACGCCTCTGGGGCGCCTGGTGGCTGACGGCGTTCTCCGCGGGCCTCACCTTCGTGGTGCTCCTCTTTGCCGAGATCGTCCCGAAGACGCTCGGAGCGACGTACTGGAAGCAGCTTTCAACGCCGTCAGCCTATGTCCTGCGGGCGATGGTCTTTGTGATGAAGCCGGTGATCCGGCCCTTGGGTTGGCTGGCTCGGCTCCTGACCGCTAACTCCGACCAGAGCATCATCAGCCGCGCAGAGCTCGAGGTTCTGGCGGAGATCGGTCGCCGGGAGGGAGCCATCGACGAGGACGAGTGGAAGGTCGTGTCCAATGTGATGCGCCTCGATGAGGTATCGGTGGGCGAAGTCATGACGCCGCGCACGGACATGATCGCTATTCCGGTCAGCGCAACCGTTCTCGAAGCTCAGGAGATGATGCTGGAGACGGGGCACCTCCGTCTTCCGGTGTACCAGGACAGCCTGGACAAAGTCTTGGGCGTGGTCATCGGCCGGGACATTTGGAGGGCGCATCTCGACGGACTCGATCGCCTCGAGGACGTCATGCGCCCCATTCCGTTCGCGCCGGCGTCGAAGGCTGTCGAGGACCTCATTCCGGAGATGCGCGGTCAGCGCACGAAGATGGTGGTCGTCGTCGACGAGTTCGGAGGAACGGCCGGGCTCGTGACGCTCGAGGACCTCATCGAAGAAATCATCGGTGAGATCCAGGACGAACACGAGGGTGATGAGCCCATAAACTTTCACCCCCTCTTCGGAGGCCGCCTGCGGATCTGGGGCGGCACGTCCCTTCGAGAAGCCGCCGCCCGCCTTCGATTCCAACCCACGGCGGAGGAGGAAGACGGCTTCGACACGCTGGGGGGCTTGGTGCTAGGTCGCCTGAACCGAATCCCCGTAGTAGGCGACCAGGTCGAGCTGGACGCGGGAAAGCTCCGGGTGACGCACATGCGGGGACGCCGAATCGAATACCTGCTCTACGTTCCCGAGGGCGCGCCGGAACACGGTACGAGGGCGAGCGCGATCGGCCCTGCTTAGCCCGAGGGCTCTCCGCCCGCGTCGGTGGCGACCATCGACGCAGCCTCCCGCTCCATCTGCCTCTCCTCCAGCCAGAACGAGATCGCCAGCAGAATCGCGCCGCACGTGATGGCGCTGTCCGCGACGTTGAAGATCGGGAAGTCCCAGAATCCCAGGTCGATCGGGCCGATGAAGTCGACGACCCCGCGGTCCCACTTCACGCGGTCCCACAGGTTCCCGATGGCGCCCGAGACGACGAGGGAGATCGACACGATACGTAGCACGTCCCGGTCCGCGGCCTGACGGTACAGGACGGCCAACAGCGCAAGCGCGACCAGGGTCACGGGGACGAAGATCCAACGGGAGTCGTCCCCAATGCGGATTCCGAAGGCGGCGCCCTTGTTGAATGCCAGCGTCAGCGGAACCAGGCCGCCGAGCATATCCGCTTGGACCCGTCCGTCGAGCGCGCCGAGGGCCCACCGCTTCGTGATCAGATCGGTGATCATGATCACGGGGAAGATCAGGCTGAAGATCAAATACTTCGGACGCACGTACCGGGTCGCCTCGCAGATATCGGTTTTGGACCGCGGTGGGCGCCCTAGTTGCGGGCGACGGCACCGGAGGCCGAAAGGTCGTGGGCCAGTCTACGCGGGAAAAACGAATTAGGTTCCCGACCCCCGACCCCACGGTCCTCGAGATCGCGGGTTGGCCTGCGAAAAGCTAGCTTCGGCGCTAGCTTCCGGGCCGAGACTCTGCTTGACAGAGCGGAGTCCGACTCAGACTGTTGAAATACGACCATTTTCGTCTACCGGTGCCGCTTCGAAGTACGCCCGCGGCACCGGATTTTTGCCCTATAGGATCATGCTCCCCCAAACGCCCCCGTACCCCCGTAAAGGCCTCATCCTCGGGGTCTTTCTACTCCTTGGCCTCACCGGTGGCACCTCGGTGTCGGCCCAGGAGCTTCGGTTGGAGCGGTATTACCCGGGGACGGGTCCTTTCGAGTGTCCGGCGCCGAGGACGCCTGCAGCGCCGACAGAGGACCAGCGGGTCCGGGCGAGCCAACTGACGTCGGACGCGCTGCAGGCGTCGATCCTCGGGGACCTCGAAAGTGCTCGCGCGCTCCTGGCCCAAGCTGCGACGGCGGACCCTACGTCGCCCGAGGTCGCCTACCGGCAC
>JAOTVL010000090.1 GCA_029863525.1 Gemmatimonadota bacterium | reverse complement strand
GCCTTGCCCAAGCGGGACAGAGCGCGCTCCGACCACTCGAATCCCAGGGCCTTCTGCACCACGTCACGCACGACCGAGGACGAGGCGAGAATCAGGAGCGAGTCGACCGTCGACATGATTGCCGCGAGCACGACGACCAGGAACACTCCGGTGAAGAAGTCCGGAAAGAAGGCGGAGCTCATTTCCGGGAGAATCGTTTCGGGGTCCGCCAGCCCGGGAAACAGGGTCCGACCCGCCATCCCCCCGAAGACCGCGCCCACGTCGAATCCGATCACGCAGAGCACGGCCCATAGCCCCCCGTCGACGATCTGCTTCTGGTCTCGCGCGGCCATGAAGCGCGTCAACAGTTGGGGCGACCCGAGGAAGGCGAGACCGATCGCCACCGAGCCCGCCGCGCTGAGCACCCCGGCCAGCGTGAGGCCGTAGCTCCCCATCGGCTGCAGAAGCGCCGGGTCCGCGGCTCGGAGCGTCTCGATCATTGGAGTCCAGCCCCCCGCCTGGGCGATGCCCACGATCGGGAGCGTGACGAGGCATCCCAACATCAACACGCCCTGCAGGAAGTCGGAGTACGCGACCGCCTTGAAGCCTCCCACGGTCGTGTAGAAAAGGACGATTCCGAGTCCGATCCACACACCGGACGTGTACCCCGTCCCGAGGAAGGAGTCGAACGCCTTACCGGACGCCGTGAGCTGGGCCGCCGTATACGCCATCACCATGCTCAGGATGATGCCCGCCGACAGCCAACGGAACACGTGCGAGTCATCGCGGAACCGCTCGGTGAGGTAGTCCGGGACCGTGATGGCGTCGTAGCGGTCCGTGTACTCCTTGAAGGGCCGGGCCACGAAGATCCACGCGCAGGCGACCCCCAGCACTTCGCCGAGAATGATCCAGAACGCGTGTACGCCGATGGCGTATCCCATCCCCGTGAGGCCCAACAAGAGCCATGCGCTCTCGCCGGTCGCGTTCGAGCTGAAGGCAATCACCCATGCCGGTAGCTTCTTACCCGCGACGTAGTAGCCGGACAGATCTCCGGACTCGCGTCCACCCCAGACGCCAATGGCCAGCAGGATCAGCAGATAGCCGATCACCACGCCGACGATGGTGGGTGAAGTCACCCGTCGTGCCGGGTGCGGCGGCGCTCGCGCCATCGGGCCCGCATGAACGCGAGCTCGAGGCCGAGCCCCAGCCCGACCGCGATCGAGAGGAGCACCCAGGCGTCTAGCGGCATCAGCGGCGCTCCGGTCGGATTCGCATTGGGGCGAGCGTGACCCTCAGGCCCCCGCCCGGTCGATCGCTTTGCCCAGCCTCCCGATGCCCTCCGCCATCTCCGCCTCGGTGATGAGGAGTGACGGCCCAATCCGAACCACGGTTCCGTGGAGCCCTCCGAGTCCGATGAGGACTCCTTCTTCGCGCGACGCTTCCATCAGCTTGTGGGTCCGTCCTTGTCGGGCTCTTTCGTGACCGGATCTTTCACGATCTCGATCGCCTGCATGAGTCCCATTCCACGAACGTCCCCCATCCACGGATGGCGCGATTGCATCTCGAGAAGCGCCGTGCGGAGCTGAGCCCCCCGCTCCTCGGCGTTATGGGGTGCGTCGTGGTCCCGCAGCTCGTCCTGCGTCGCGCACAGCGCGGCCATGGCCACCGGGTTTCCGCCGAACGTCGAGATCGTCTTTCCCTTCCAGCCGTGCGCGATCTCGTCGGTGGTGATCGTCGCTCCCACAGGCGCCCCGTTCGCGATGCCCTTCGCCATGACCATGATGTCGGGGTCGACGCCGTGATGCTGAATGCCGAACCAATGCCCGCCGGTACGGCCGAAGCCCGCCTGGACCTCGTCGATGATGAGCAGCCCACCGTAGTGGCGGATGACCTCGGCCGCCTTCTGGAAGTATCCCGCCGGCGGCACGACGTACCCCGCTACGCCCATGATCGTCTCGGCAATGAACGCGGCCGGCCGGCCGTTGGTCGTGGTGACGATCACCTCTTCCAGGTCGTCGACGAACTTGTCGACACACGTATCGTCGCACGGCTGCTTGAACGGACAGCGGTACGGGTTCGGGGACTTGGCGTGCTTGATCCCAGCCACGGGCGTCGCCAGCGGTCGCCACCCGGAATGCCCAGTGACGCTCGTGGCCATGAAGGAGCGGCCGTGGTAGCCCACGCGAAGACCGATGATCTCGGAGCGGCCCGTAGCGAGGCACGCCATCATGAGCGCGGTCTCGATCGCCTCCGTGCCGGAGTTCGTGAAGAACGTTCGCTTGAGCAGGTCCGGCGCAATGTCGGCGATCTTGCGTGCGGCCTCTACGTGCATCTCCGTCGCGTAGAGCGTCGAGACGTGCCCGAGCCTCTTCATCTGCTCGGTCGTGGCCTCGACCACGCGCGGATTGCAGTGTCCGACCGAGGTCGTGAGGATGCCGCTGAAGAGGTCGAGATACTCGTGCCCCTCAGGATCCCACGCGCGGACACCCTGGCCCCGATCCAGAACGAGGGGCTCGTCGTAGAGATGCAGCATGGACGGCAGCAGGTACTCCCGCTGCCCATGGATCGTCTCGGCGCTCGTGACGCCCTTCACCAATGTGGGAGCCGTCATGACTTCGGAAGGTTGTGAGGGTCGGGGGGTGCGGTGGACCAGCGCGAAATCACCACCCGCTGGTCCGTGTAGAAGGAGATCGCGTCGCTCCCAGCGGCCTTGAGGTCGCCGAAAAACGACTGGCGCGATCCGCCGAACGGAAAGAAGGCCATCGGCGCCGCGACCCCGATGTTCACGCCGATCATGCTGATGCCCGCCTGATACCGAAACTCCCGTGCGGCGCGGCCGCTGTTCGTGAAGATCGAGCAGGCGTTCCCGTACCGGTTGGCGTGCATCATCGCGATCGCTTCTTCCACGCTGTTCGCACGGTTGATCCCTGCGACCGGGCCGAAGATCTCTTCCGACCCGATCGACATGTCGGGGGTCACGTCCTCGAAGACGGTCGGTCCGATCCAATAACCATCCTCGAGTCCTTCGACCGTCGCGCCGCGTCCGTCGAGCGAGAGCTTCGCGCCCTCCGCGACGCCTTTGTCGATGAAGGAACGCACCCGGTCGCGATGCGCGCCGGAGATCAGCGGCCCCATCTGTGTCGTCGGCTCGAGGCCGTCACCGATCCTGATCGAAGCCGCGTGGTCCATGAGGCGCTCACGGATCTGGGCGTGCGCGTCTCCGACCCCCACGACGATGCTGCCGGCCAGGCAACGCTGACCCGTGGAGCCGAAGATCGAGCCGGCGCACGCATCGAGCGTGGCATCCATGTCCGCATCGGGCAGCACGATCAAGAAGTTCTTGGCACCCCCGAGCGTTTGCGCCCGCTTTCCGGCGGCTGCGGATCGGGTGTACACGATCTTCGCCACGTCGCTCGAGCCGACGAAGGAGACGCCGACGATGTCGGGATGGTCGCAGATCGACTCCACGGCCTCTCGCCCACCGTGGACGACGTTGAGCACGCCCTCTGGAAGGCCGGCCTCCTCGGCCAGCTCGACGATCCTCTGGTGGGTGAGCGGATCCTGCTCACTCGGCTTGAGCACGACGGTGTTGCCCGTCGCGACCGCGTAGGGCCAGAACCAGAGCGGAATCATCACCGGAAAGTTGTACGGCGTGATGATGCCGAAGACCCCGAGGGGCTGGCGCCACGACGCCGAATCGATTCCACGGGAGATCTCCTCCACCGTGTCGCCCATCATCAGGGTCGGAACCCCGCACGCGTGCTCGACGTTCTCGATTCCTCGCTGAACCTCGCCACGGGTCTCCGCGAGGATCTTGCCGTGCTCCTTCGTCAGCTGCACGGCGAGCTTTTCTTTGTGCTCTTCGAGGAGCGCCTTGAGGCGGAATAGGACGCGCGCCCGGACCGGCGAGGGAGTCGCGCGCCACATGGGGAAGGCCTGTTTGGCGGCCTGCACCGCGGCATCGACGTCCGCCCGGGAGGAAAGCGGCACACGCCCTATCTCCGTGCCGGAGGCCGGATTCGTCACGGGGACCGAGTCGGACGCCGAGGCCTTCCTCCAGCCCCCGCCGACGTAGTTGTGAACCGTTGTACTCATCGCCTCCCTCGATTTCGATCGCGTAGCGCGCACCGCTGGCACATGGCCGTCACATATTGCTTTCTCATTGCATACGCGAAGAGTCGCGCGAACTGCGGGTCGCCGGCTGGCACTCGGGCCAGGGCATCGCTTGTCCCATCCGACCGCTCATGACCTCGCGGCGGGTGCGATCCACGAACTGCGGGTCGTCCGCGGCCAGGTACGTCAGCGACGCCGTCAGCACCGCATTGTTCTTCAGGTCGTCCATCACGAGCTTGTCGAACGTGTCGCGGTGCGTGTGCCACGTGTGCGAGCTGTAGTCCCACGACAGCGCGCTCAAGCTGAACGCCGGCGCTCCGTAGCAGACGAAGGACGCGTAGTCGGAGCCACCGCCGCCGGGCGTACCCGGTAGGGTCAGCTCCACGTGGCGCGAGACCTCGGACGGCACCTTCGACATCCACGAAGCGATCGAGGGCGTGGCGCCGACGAGTCCCTGCGCGGACAGCCGGACGATCCGGCCCGTGCCGTTGTCCTGGTTCCAGAGCGCCTGAAGTCCCTCGACCACCTCGGGGTGGTCTTCGGTGAACGCGCGGGAGCCGTTGAGGCCCTGCTCTTCGCCGCTCCATAGCCCGATCAGAATCGTCCGCTTCGGGTTCGGATACGCCTGCTTGAGGATCCGCATTGTCTCCAGCATGAGGACCGAGCCCGAACCGTTGTCCGTCGCGCCCGAGCCGCCCTCCCACGAGTCGTAATGGGCGGAGAGCATGACGTATTGGTCCGGCATCTCGGTTCCAGGGATCTCGCCGATGACGTTGAAGACCGGGACTTCACCTCGATTCTCGGACTCGGCCGTCACGCGGAGAATCGGCTCCTGCCCGTTCGCGGCCAGCCGGTAGACCAACCCGTAATCCTCGCAACCCAGCTCGAACGTCGGCGTCCGGCGGTTATAGGCGTTGAAGACCCTCGTCGTCCCATACGAGCCCGGCCACTGAGAGGTGATGATTCCCGCCGCGCCCGCCTCTTCGAGCTGGGCATGCAGATCGCGACGCCGCGCGTCCTGCGAGCCGGACTGCGCGAGGTTCTGGTTCCACCGTTGCTCGGCCTCTCTGCGGCTCGCCTCCATCGCCTCGATCGATTCGGGCATCCCGAACTCGGCCCACTGCTCGCCGGCACGGCAGGTCGGCTCGGGGAACGAGAGCATGACCCACTTTCCGTTGACGGACCCGACGAACGAGCGCCAGTCCTCGGGGGTGTCGATCTGCGGCGGATAGGCAACGCCTCCCTCGACGGGACGACCACCGGTGCCCGGGCTCCACGCCAAGATCCTTCCTTCCAGGGAGCGCACACGGGGTGCGACCAGGTCGACGTGGCTCGGACCCCGGTCCCACCCTTCCCAGGTACCGTACTCCTCGAGTCGTGCATCGACGCCCCATCCGCGAAGCGTCTCGACCGCCCACTGCTGGGCTCGCTCCATGCCGGGTGACGCCGTCAGGCGGGGTCCGATCTCGTCGAGTAGCACCTGAGAGAGAGACTCGATCTGTGATCGGTTCATCCCCTCCTCCCAAATGCGCTGGAGGACGGGGTCGTCGGTCGCGAGGTCCTGCGCGTACGAGATCACAGGGGTCGCGCCCAGCGCGGCGATCGCCGCAACCGTCCCGAACGCGAGGGTCCTGGGCACACTTCTCCGCTTCGTCTTCATTCTCGTTCCTCTTTCGTTGTGCCGTTCATCGCGCGCCCTCGATCGCTCGGTTCACGCGCGTCATGATGTCCCGAAGCCGTTCCTGCGGAAGCGCGGGGACTGTGTACCCGTTGATGCCCGTCATCGACTCGGCGGCGAGCATCGCGTTGAGAATCGCCTCCTCCGTCGCGTGGACCGACGACGAGATGAACTCGTTCAACGCGTCGTTGGGGAGCATCTCCAGGCCGGTGGTCGATCCTCGCTCCGCAGCCGCCCCGCGGTTCGCAGTCGTAAACCCTATGAAGATGTCGCCTGATCCGTTGTAGCCCATACCACCAATTCGGGCCAGACCGAGCGTCGTGCGTGTGACCAGCCGCTTGATCTGCGTCGGCAGGAGGGGAGCGTCCGTGGCGAGCACGATGATGATCGAGCCGGCGCCTTCCGGCTCGGGCTCGAGCACGCCGCCCGCGTCCACACTCGAAGCGCGACCTCCGAGCTCTCCGTCCTCGGCTTCCTCACACCACGGCACGCCCGACCGCCGCTCTCCGGACGCGACGGACGGATCGTAACACGCGATCGGCTCCGGCATGAGCTCGCCCACCGGAGCCCCGGCGATTCTGAGGTCCCGGCGTGCCCCCTGGTTGCATTGCACCAAGACACCGACCGTGTAGGTGCCCACCATCCGGGACGAGGTGCCGATCCCGCCCTTGAACCCGTGGCAGCGCATGCCCGTCCCGCCTCCCACGGCTCCCTGAACGACCGGGCCACCTCGCGCCCCGTCGAGCGCCGCGAAGGCGTGCTCCGGCTTCACGTGGAACCCGTTGATGTCGTTGAGGCTGCCATCGTACGTCTCAGCCACGACCGGAAGCGCCCAGAGGAAGGACGGGTCGCGTTGCTTCATCCACGCGATCACGGCGTCGCGAACGACGCCGACGCTGTGGGTGTTCGTGATGAGGATCGGGCTTTCGAGAATTCCCGAGTGCTCGATCCATGTCGTGCCGGTCATCTCGCCGTTCCCGTTCAAGCTGAACCAGGCGGCGAACGTCGAATCCCCGGCTTCTCGACCCCTCGGCAGGATGGCGGTGACGCCCGTCCGCACGGGCCCTTCTCCGACGACCAGAGGGCCGGCTCCCTCGATGATCGTGGCGTGGCCCACCTCCACCCCGGCTACGTCGGTGATGGCGTTGTTCGGACCGGGCTCGCCGACGAGCCGCACACCGAGGGCCCGCGCGTCGGGGACTCTCTGGGCGACACCCGCAGGGGGCGCCGCCACGAGCAGCGCCAAGCCCCCGGCGAGCCCGATGGTGCGTCGGTTCACGGACGGTCGCCTCAAAGCCCCCCCATCTTCTTGATGCGCTCGAACTCGGCCTTCTTCACCGACTGGACGGAGAGCCGCATGTATCGCACGAGCTCCATGTCGTCGAGCTGCTTGTCGGATTTCACGTCGTCGAGGCCGACCATCTCGGGAAACTTCTTCACGAACTCGATGTCGACCATGAACCACCGCGGATCTTCCGGGTCGGACTTGGCGTCGAAGTACTTGTGTTTCTTGTCGAGCGCGAAGGAGTCGGGATACGCCTCTTTGCTCACCCGAGCGATGCCGACGATCCCGGGCGGGTTCTGGTTCGAATGGTAGTAGAGGACCTCGTCCCCTTTCTTCATGGCCTTCATGTTGTTTCGGGCTTTGTAGTTACGTACGCCCTCCCAACACGTCGAGCCGTCCCTCTTCAAGTCGTCGATCGAATAGACGTCCGGTTCGGACTTCATGAGCCAGTACTGCTTCGGCATGGGCTCCCTCTGTTCGTTGGCTTTTCCGCAGGTTCAGAGGCCCATAATGGGCGGAGCCGCCCTCTCTGGCGAGGTCACCGGGCCCGCGTGAGCCACACCGCGGGGCAGAGCCCGATCGACCGCTACGCTGGTCGCGCGTCGCCGATGTCGACCTCGATGTCCCGCCACTTTCCGCGGCGAAAGACGATCACGCTCAGAGAGGCCCGCGTGAAGTGACCGAGGACGATCGCGAGCCAGATGTCAGCGGCGTCCAACGTCGAGAACGTCTGGAACCCCAGGCACAGCCCCAGCGGAATCACGATCTGCGAGACGATCGAGATATACATCGGACTCTTCGTATCGCCCGTGCCTTGAAGACCACCGGTATACGCGAGAGCGACCGTGACGAAGAGCCCAGAGAGAGCGAGGTAGCGCAGCAGCTGGACGCTGAGCTCGATCACCGTGGGATCCTCCATGCCGAAGATCCCGAGGAGATGCGTGGGAATGACGAGGAACAAGGACCCGATCGCACCCGCCAGCAGGAGGCCGAACCCGGCGGCCACGTGAACCGACCGCGAGGTCCGGTCGGGCTGTCCGGCACCGAGATTCTGTCCGGCGACCGCGGCGGTCGCGCCCATGATCCCGACCGAGGTCCAGGTGATGAACGAGAAGAGCTGCGTGTAGCTGACGACGTAAGCGGCCTGCGCCTGCGCACTCGCGGCCAGCGACCCGATGAAGGCAAGCAACAGGACGCCTCCCACGTTCATCGCGACGCCTTGGATTCCCGTCGGGAGGCCGAACTTGAAGATCTGTTTGATGATGTCCAGGTCGGGGCGCCAACTCATCCCGCGCTCGAAGACCACGACCCACCCCCCACCGAATAGCTTGAAGAGGGCGTAGACGGCGATGATCGCACCGGAAATGACGGTCCCCATTGCGGCGCCCTGCGTTCCGAATGCCGGAATCGGGCCCAAGCCGGCGATCAGCACCACGTTGAGGACGATGTTGAGAATGGTGAGCGCGACGCCCAGTCGGAGAGGCGTTTGCGCGTCGCCCGCGGAACGGAGAGCGCCTCCGAGCATGAAGAACATCAGCATGCCGAACGAGAAGACGAACATGATCCGGAGGTACGGGAGCGCCTCAGCGCGGACCTCGGCGGTCGCATTGACCAGCTCCAGCAGGTAGGGGGCGGCCACATAGCCGATCGGCGCGAGGACGAAGGCAACCAGTAGGATGGACGTCAGGAAGGCCTGGTAGACCGTCCGGTTGACCTTGTCCGGCTCGTCACGCCCCGCGAACCGTGCGACGAGGACGCCCATGCCGGTGAAGAGGGAGCTGATGAAGACGACGACGACAAGAAAGATCTGCCAGGAGACGCCGATCGCGGCGTTGCCCACGTAACCCACGTAGTTCCCGACCATGGCGTGATCGACCAGGCCCTGCAGCCCACCGATGATGTTCTGCAGCATCGTCGGCCAAGCGAGCTTCCATACCGCGCTGTTGATCGGCCCTTCGACGATCGACCGGTCGAACGTCTTGGACTTACGCGCGGGGCGCACCTACCACACCAGGTGGAGCCGGTCCTGCCTGCGGAACGCCCAGTGGCGATCGCCGTCCTCGTCGAGGTACGCCTCTTCTTCCTGTCGACACGATGCCGGCTTCCCACCCCATTCCGGAATCGGCGTCGTCGCCTGCAGCTCGATCGAATGCCAGACGTTGGGAAGCATCACCGCGTCACCGCGTACCGGGACCCCCTCCTGCGCGTCCCATCGCCCGATGAGCGGCCCCGCGCCGTGGCCGTGATCGCCGATCGGGTGCGTGTAGACCGTTCCGTTGATGCCCTCGGATCGCATCTGTGCCAACGTGTTGGCCAGTACCTGGTTCCCGGTCAGCCCCGGCTCCATGTGGCCCAGCAAGATGTCCTGCAGTCGGTTCGAGTTGGCGAGGCACTGCTTGAGTCCCGCGGGCGCGTCGGTTTCGCCCGCACGGAGCACATAGCCCATGTGCTGCGTGTCGGTGTGGAGGTTCATCGCCACCACACCGTAGTCGGTCCACAGCAGATCGCCCTCCTGGATAACCACCGGGCCGTCGTCCGGAATAGATCCATCGCGTTGAACGTCGACCGAGGTCTGGAACCACGTGGTATAGCCGAGGTCGCGGAGCTTCTGGCGCATCCACCACACCACATCCTCCGTCGTGGTGACGCCCGGGGTGATGACCGAGTTCGAGAACGCCTCCGAGATGATCGCGTGGACCGTCTCCTGGATCTTCCGATACCGAGGCATCATCTCCGGGAGCCGCAGCGAGATGTAGTTCATCGCAAGACGGGGCTCACGCTTCACGCGCACCGCGTACGTCGAGCCCAGAGCTTCCAGCAGGGCCTCGGCTTCTCCGGCGTGTAGCCCGTCGGAGAACGCCCATACCGGATCGATGTTCAAGACGATGTTGCCCGGATCCCGGTCCTCGACCAACTCGCGCAGCAGATTCCACTGCTCGTTCCCGACCAGCTCGGCGGTCGGCTGCGTGGGAGCCGGACGGGTGGAGCGAAACGCCTCGAAGACACCGCCCTGGCTCGTGCCGCCCAGCGCGAGCCGCTCCAGCGTGCCGTCGTCACGGCGGGTGATCACGTAGATGGAGCGGCGGCGGGCCGCAAACGTCGTGGGCGAGGTGATCGACCAGAACACCGGGTCCTCGGCGTATTCGCGCATCGACAGAATCCACATGTCGACGCCGTACTCTTCCATGAGCGACGGGAGGATCCGATCCATCCTCATCTCGAGCCACGCCTGCTGCTCCTTCGCCTGCTCTCTGAGCGTGGGGAGCGGATGGTACCGGGCGGGGGCCTCGGAGGGGACGTCGGCCGGGGCCTGGGCCGCGACCGCGATCGGAAATGCGAGGCAGAGCGAAAACGCGGCTCGCGAGAGAGACATCGACTTCATGGGAGCATCCGTTCGGCGTGGTACGCGGCTTCGAGCGGACCGAAGCTAACCGGTCCCTGCGCGGTCGGGCTACGGTCAGGCGGCGATGATCCAGACGCTGATCGTGAGCCACGCCACGCCGATGACGCTCAGCAGGATCCACTCGAGAACCGACGAATCCTGCTCGCCTTTTTCACCATGAAACCACGCGATGACCGTCGCTGCCATCACGCCGCACGCAACCAGGGGCAGCGTCAGGGTATAGACGATCGCGGGTGCGATTCCCATCTCGACGAACTGACTCGTCAGACCCATGAGGCCGAGTCCCGCGGCACCGGCCACGGCGACGATCTGGGGCACTCGCCGCTTGATCAGCTGCTGGAGATCCGCCACATCCTCGACGCTCCCACTTCCGTGGGCCACCTGCGAAGACGCGCCGCCTCCGCTCAGAATCCGCGCCGCGTCGGCGGCCGAAGGACGATGCTTCGGCTCTCGGTTCAGGCAGCGCCTCAAGAGATCGGCTACCTCCCGCTCGATGTCCGGGCGGACACGCGTCAGGTCCAGGGGATCCTGCGTCAGGTGCGCGGTGATCCACTGGGTGTTCGTCTTGGCCTCGTACGGCCCCTCTCCGGTGTAGAGCTCGTAGCCGAGGATGCCGACCGCGTACATGTCCGCAAGCTCGGTCAGGTCGTGATCGAGGAGTTGCTCAGGGCTCAGATAGCGCGGGTCGCCCACCATCTGGCCCGTCTTGGTGATCCTGGTGGCCTCTTCACCGCCGGTCTCGAGCAAGGCGGCGATCCCGAAGTCGGACAGGTGCGCCGACTTGTCCTCGGCGTCCCACAAGACGTTGGCCGGCCGCACGTCGCGATGGACGATACCCCGAGCGTGCGCAGCAGCGAGCGCCGAGGTGACCTCGGCGAGGACCTTCCTAGCCAGCGGCGCGGGCATCCGCCCCTCCGCCTTGAGGCGCTCCTCCATGGTGCGTCCCTTCACGAAGCGCATGACCAGGTACGGCGTCTCGTCCGGCAGCCGACCGAAACGGAAAACCTGCACCACGTTGGGATGCACCAGTGACGCCGCAGCCTTCGCCTCTCGCTCGAAGCGCCTGCGGGCGGTTTCCTCGCTCGCCCGACCGGGCAGAAGGACTTTCACGGCGACCAGCCGACCCAGCGCCTTCTCTTTGGCCAAGAACACCGTCGCCATGGAGCCACGGCCGAGCTTGCGAACGACCTCGAAGTCGTCGCCCAGCGCCTCCTGGAGTTCGGTGATCGAGCGCTGATCAGCGCTCGCGGCCTCGGATTTCGCGCTCGTCGGCGCCTCGTCGGTGTTCATCGCGAGGAGGTTAGGGGACCGGACCATCCTCGACAAGCTGACCGAGGTCCTTGCGACCGTGCAGCAAACTGTTTTAGTGTGCTAGTTGACTGATACAGTGATACAGCTGGAGTGCTTTCGAATGGCGATTGGAAACCGTGGAGTCCTGGCGGCCGCGCTCGCTCAGATGTTGGGACAGGCGGTGACGGCGTGGGCGCTCCTTGCGCACGCCGCCGGGTGGCCCGAGGTGTCGATCTGGGTCGTCGTGCCCCTCGTGGCCGCGATCGCGGTCCCCTTCCGGCACGACGGTTCCTTCCGTGACCGCGCCACGAGCAACTTCGCCGCGGCGATCGTGGCTTCCGGGATCTTGTGGTGGGAGGTGATTCTCGGCGGACTGGACGGACTCCTCGGCGGGTCCGGTCCCACGCTCGGATTGGTCGGGCTCCTGCTGCTCGTCTCGACGGTTCTGTTCAGCGTGGCCGGCGGGGTGTTCTGGGTGCTCCGGAGCGAGGACACCTGAGCGATGTTCGACGAGATCGACCCGCGTAGTCCCACCCCGCTGTACGAGCAGATTGCCGCCCGCGTCCGCGTCGCGGTGGCATCCGGTGACTTGGGAGCCGGCGACGCGCTGCCTTCGGTGCGGGCCCTGGCCCGGGACCTCCGCGTGAACCCGGCGACCGTCGTTCAGGCCTACCGCGACCTGGCCGCAGACGGCTTCGTCGAGATGCGCCACGGGCAGGGGACGTTCGTTCAGGAGGTGGCGCCGTTTCTCCGTGACGAGGAACGCGCGCTACGGGCCTCCGAGATGGTGCGTAGCCTCCTCGCCGACGCCGCGCGGTTGGGGATCGGAGCGGAAGAGATCGCACATGCATTCGATGCGGAGATAGGAGTGCCCACACGTGAATAGCGCCATCGAGCTCACCGACGTTGGGTGGAGAGCCGGCAAGTCCTTCGAGCTCAGGGACGTTTCGCTTCGCGTGCCCGTCGGGTCGATTTACGGGTTCTTGGGTCCGAACGGGTCCGGGAAGACGACGACGATCCGGATGTTCATGGGAATGATGAAGCCGGACCGGGGTCACATCTCCCTTTTCGGCCACACCGTCCCCAAGGACATGAAGAAGATCCTGGCCCGGATCGGCTACGTCCCGGAGAGGCCGCACGTCTACCCTGCCTTGACGGTCGGCGAGCAGATCAAGGTCCACTCCTCGTACTACGAGCTCTGGGATCGAGGTTGGTGCGACGAGCTGATCGACCGTCTTCACTTGGATCCGGCCCAGAAAATCTCGAGAATGTCGAAGGGTGAGACCGGAAAGCTCCTCCTCCTCCTTGCGCTGTCGCAGCGACCAGACCTGCTGGTTCTCGACGAGCCGACCGACGGTCTCGACCCGGTGGTGCGCCGCGACGTCCTGAGCGCAGTCCTCGACTACGTGTCGGAAAAGTCGGCGACCGTCTTCATTTCGAGCCACCTCGTGCACGAGCTCGAGCGGATTTGTGACTGGGTCGGCGTGATGGACCAGGGCAAACTCGTCGCCGAGCTACCGATGCAGAGCTTCAAGAACGGAATCAAGCGACTCCGGATCGCGAACGCCCCGGAGTCGACGGAGTTCGTTCCCTTCACCCTCCTGAGTCGACAGCGGGACAACGGCGTCGGCTCCTTGGAGACCTGGATCGTACGCGACTGGGAGCCACCCATGCGGCACTACTTCGACGGCGTCGGCGCGACGGTGCGCGACGTCATCGACCTCGACCTCGAGGAGGGCTTCGTCGAGCTGCTCCGCTCTTCGCGCCCCCAAACCACCAACGGGAGCTGAGCCATGTACCAGTCGATGCTCTTCCTCCACTGGAAGCAGATCCGTCACGCCTTGGTCCTCATGGTGGTCGCCTCCTTCGCCCTCCCGCTCATGGCGGTGCGCGGCCTCGGCTCGCGTCCAGGCTTCGACGGTGCCGGCCTCGAGGCGTACCGATTCGTGGCCGAGTTTCAAGCGTGGCTCCCCTTCTTCCCTGTCCTGGCCGCTGCGATTGGAATGACGCTTGCGCTCTCGGCTTGGAACTGGGACCACCAGCTCAACCATGTGTACGCGCTCAGCCTGCCTATCACCCGATGGGAATACACGCTCCAGAAGCTGCTGGCAGGTGCG
>JAOTVL010000089.1 GCA_029863525.1 Gemmatimonadota bacterium | reverse complement strand
AGCTCCTGCCGGGTCGCCATCCGCCCGTCACTGAGCTTGGCCTGGTTCCATCCGGCTCCGAAGAGCCACGGCCCCTCTTCGCCCGTGGACGGATGCGTCCAGACGTCGAGAGCGTTGTCGGCCTCCAGCCGGGTCATGTGCGCACGAAGCAAGTCCTGGATCTCCGCGATGCTCGTGGCGTCGTCGAAGCGGGCGACGTAGTAATCGTCGGCCCCGAGCCCGATGAAGTGAAGATGGGAGTCCTGCAGACCCGGGATGATCGTTCGACCCTCGAGGTCGTAAACCACCGTCGAGCGACCCGTGAGCGCGCGCAGCTCCTCGTCGTTGCCCACGGCGACGATCCGGTCGCCCTTGATCGCGATCGCGGTGACGACCGAATTGCGCGCGTCGAGCGTCACGACGTGACCGTTCATGTAGACGACGTCGGGCGCGAGCGCGTCGGGAATGGAGCCGGACGAGCCGGAGCAGGCGCCGAGCGCCAGAATCAAGACGAGCGGTGCAACGCGCATCCTCTGATTCACGGTTTCGACCGATTCACGTTTTTCGACGCTCCTTCGCTCCTGGAGATCTCTCCGCCACCCGGGACGGGACGCTACCGCATAATCTACCCGCCGGCACGAGGACGGGCAGCAGCGGGAGCGATCGAGCGAGGCGGCGCTCACGGCGCGCCTCCTGCATACCTCGACACGCATGGCTCGCCCGCTCGAACAGGGCGGCAATCGGGACCACTCGAAGAGCGTATGATAGCGCGGTGTGGAGAGCGCACCGGACGCAACTGGACTCGGGGGTGTTTCATACGAGAGGCGTTGGCAGGACTGCTCGGCTGTATGGCGTTCGCGGCTTCCCTCGCGGGGCCGTGCGCTTCCCAGGCCCTCCCCGATGCGACGACCGCAGGCCTGGCCAGCATAGTACGCGAGCGAGAGATCGCCTTCGCCCAGACGATGGCCGATCGGGACCTCGACGCGTTCGCGTCGTTCGTGTCCGAAGAGGCGGTCTTCTTCAACGGGGATCAGGCGATTCGGGGGCGGGCGGCCGTCGTGGAGGCGTGGGCGCCGTTCTTCGATGGCCCCCTACCGCCCTTTGCATGGGCTCCGGACGTGGTCGAGGTCCTGGAATCGGGTCGGCTCGCGCTGAGCTCGGGACCGGTCACGGCCGCAAACGGAGAGGCCGTGGGGCGATTCAATTCGGTCTGGCGATTGGACTCGGACGGAGTGTGGCGCGTGGTATTCGACAAGGGATCGTGATCAGGGACGTCAGACGATTCCATCGTTCACTCGAGCCCTGAGGGTCCTGCCCCCCGTCGCGATGGACGCCGGGCTTCAGTCGCCAACCGGCCGAACGAAGAAACCCGCCACGGTGTGATCATCCGCCAGGAAGACCTGAACGTCGAACGTCCCCGCGTCGAAGACTCCGGTCATCACCACCTCGTAGAAGCCCTGTTCCATCCCCTGGCGCTGGGGCTCGAGCGACAGGAGAGCGCCGAGCTGGCCACTGAGCTGTCCGGCCGCGGCCTCGAGCTGAGCAGCGCCGAGCTGGGCAGCGACCGCGCCATTCACTTTGTCGGCGGCCGCCTCGTAGTCGCCCTCGGTCATGACGAGATTGATCCACTCCATGGCGGCGGCGTACCGGGCTTCCGCGGCTTCGTCCTCCTGGGCCGCAAGAGCCAAGGGAGCGGCGAACAAGAAGGCGATCGCGACGGAAGCTGCGCATCGGGCACGCATGGGACCTCGGTGGCGTGAGGGTTGGGTGATCGACGTCTCCGAACTTGCTACGACCCTACGTTGCATCTCCTTCACGGGCGCCCCGCGGGTCCTCAGCCTCCACGGGCTTCGGTAGGAGCACAATTCCGCTCCAGCGACGGGCCCCGGCCCCGACCGGCGAGTCCTACCCCTCGACGACCAACTCCGTCGTGATGTCGATGCAACCTCTCAGGGTGCGGTAGACCGGGCATTTGTCGGCGTGCATGCGATGAACCCGCTCGATCGTCTCGCGTTGCTCGGAATCGGCCTTGAGTCGGTAGGTCACGCGGATCCGCCGGATCACCATCACCCCGTCGTCCTTCTCGACCTCACCGTGCACGTCCGCCGACAGGTGGTCTTCGCTCGCCTTGATCCCGCGCGCCTCCAGCGCGCCTCCGAAGGTACCGGTCAGTCAGCCGCCGGTGGCGGCCATGACGTAGTCCAGCGTCGTGGTGATCTCTCGTTCCGGCTCCACGCCGTAGTGCTCCGCGATGGCCCCGTGAACCCCGAACTCGACGGGTCCGTCGTGCGCCGGAAGCCAAGCGCGGCGATACGGACCCTTGATCCGCTCGATCCTGATGTCGGCCGAATAGACGGTGTCGCTCAATTACGCCCCAGACTGTGAGGAGTCGAGCGCGATTGTGCCGGAACGTTCCGCCCGGGGCAAGTGAGGGCCGGGCACTCCGGCGTGGGAGTGCAAAAGAACGTTACGGCTCATCGGCCCGAAACGGAGTTTTGCAACGAAACGTTGCAACCGGAAAACAGTTTGGTACCCCCATGCCAAACGTCCCCAATCGATGGGACTCATCCGGAACCTTTGAAATTAAAGGATGATCACCGATCGACACCCGCGTGGCACACCCTGTGCTATGAAGTGTCGCCCCCGCCCCCGGCACACTGGCCCTCAAGAGGAGGACCCCATGAGACGGACGGTCGAATGCACCGTTCTCTTGAGCCTCGCGACGACGCTGACCCTCGCCGGCTGCGCGCAAACGACGCTCCCCACGGCAGCCGAACAGAGCACCGCCTTCTTCACGCACGCGCCGGCCCCTGGGTTCGAGGTATCCCGCCGAGACATACCCCTCGCGGAGGACGTCTCCATCACCACCACGATCGGGTCTGAAGGCGGGCGAATCGACCTCGCGAGAGCCGGTGTGACGCTCCTCATCCCGGCCAACGCCGTGAATCGGCCGACCGAAATCACGGTGCGAGCCCTCGCCGGCGACGCGCTGGCCTTCGATGTGGCCCCGCACGGGCTCGAGTTGAACGAACCTGCCTCGATTCTCGTTCGGATCTCCGGGACGAGTCTGGAAGAGAGCGTAGGCGGCCTGACCGGTCCCCTCCCCGGCTACGCGACCGCCTCGGGATGAAGGATCGTCACGCCGTGACGTCTCCCTCCCCGAAACTGCATAGGCGCAACCATGCGAAAGGACACCAGCCAAAAGGCGACCGGCGCAGCCGACCGGCGGGATTCCGCCGGAACGCTCGTCGAGCTCGCGCGCGCCGAGGAACGGCGTGGTGAGCCGATGGAGGCACTCGCGCACTACGGCGAGGCCCTGGAGCTGCTCGGCGATGCGCACGAACCCGATCGCGCGGACGTGGTCCGCTGGATGGGTACGGTTCGGCGGGAGCACGGCGATACCTCCCAAGCCGAAGAGCTCTACAAAGAGAGCCTCGCCATCTCCGAGGCCTGCGACTACAGGGCAGGCCAGGCCCACGCCATGAATTGTCTGGCCATTGTCGCGCAGCGCCGAGGCGACGTGGATGGCGCGTCGAAGCTTTACCGAAGAGGAGCCCGACTCGCCAGCGAAGCCGGTGAACACCGGTTGTCCGGGATGATCGAGCAGAATCTGGGAGTCCTGTCGAATATCCGCGGAGATCTCGACGGAGCCTACGTCCGCTATCGCGCCGCCCTCGTCGCTTTCGAAGCCGCGGAAGATCGCGAAGGCATGTCCTGGGTCCTCAACAACATCGGCATGCTCCACACGGACATGGGACGCTTCGATGATGCTCGCGCCTCCCTGAGCCGTGGACTCGAGATCGCCACGGAGCGAGGCGACCTCAAGATGGAAGGTCTGTGTCACCTCAACCTCGCCGAGTCGTTCATCACCGAAGGGCGCCTCGAGGACGCGGACGAGCCGTGCCAGCGAGCGCTCGCGATATCCATCCGGCGCGGCGACTCTCTGAGACGTGCCGCGGCGCTCAAGTTCCTCGGTGTGCTCGACCGCGAGCGGGGGCGTTACGCTCAGGCCACGGAGCGATATCGCAGCGCCCTTCAGCTCGCCCGTGAGGGCGAGGACACGCTGCTGGAAGCAGAGATCTTGAGGGAGATCGGCACCCTGCACCGACTTCAGCAGCACACGTCGGAGGCACGCTGGAATTGGGAGCAGTCCGCCAGCCTCTTCCACAGCATCGATGCGAGTATCGACGCCGCCGCGGTCGAGGCGGACCTGGAAGCCCTCCCCGCGCCCGGCCCGACCGAGCCGAGCGCATTCGAGCATCGAGGCACACCATGACCTATCAACTCGCTTCGCACGAGGCCCCGGTCACGGACCGTTCCGCGCGTGGGGGCACGTCGGACTTCGCTTTCCAGAACGTGATCGGCAGCAGCCCGGCGCTGCGCGACGCCGTCGAATTCGCGCGCCGGGTGGCCACGCGAAACTTGACGACGGTGCTCCTCTCGGGGGAAACGGGGACGGGAAAAGAGTTGTTCGCCCGAGGCATTCATTACGCGAGTCCCTCCCCGGGCGAGCCCTTCGTTGCCGTCAACTGCCCAGCGATCCCCGCCACCTTGTTGGAGTCCGAGCTCTTCGGGCACGAGCGGGGCGCGTTCACCGACGCCCGTTCGCTCAAACAGGGGCTGTTCGAGCTCGCGGGCGGTGGAACGCTCTTTCTCGACGAAATCTCCGATCTGCCGGCCGACCTGCAACCCAAGTTGCTACGCGCGCTCGAGGAGCGGCGAGTACGGCGACTCGGAGGCTTTCGGGAAATCGAGGTGCGATGCCGGGTCGTCGCCGCCACGAATCGCTCCCTCGAGCGGGCCGTCGCGGATGGGAAGTTCAGGGAGGACCTCTTCAACCGGCTCAACCCGTCGCGTCTCGAACTCCCTCCCCTGCGTGATCGACCAGAGGACATCCCGACGCTGGCTCGACATTTCTCCAAACTGGTGGCCGAGGAGCAGGGCATGCCTGAAAAAGACCTCTGGCCTCGGACGTTGGAGGTGCTCCAGGCGCATGATTGGCCCGGCAACGTGCGGGAATTGAAGAACGTGATCCAACGCGCGACGTTGGTGGGGATGACCCCCTGGATTCGGGTCGACGATCTCGACATCACGCGGAGTCGCGCCGCTCTCGAACCGCTCGCCACCGACGACGGGCAGCGAACCATCACAATTCCCGCGCTGGGGAAGAGCCTGGATGTGATCCTGGGCGAGGCCGTGCGGCACACACTCGAGATCACCGGGGGCAACCGGAGCGCGGCGGCGCGCATCTTGGGCATCTCCCGGCCGACGCTTTTGCGCAAAATCCGCACGTTCGGGCTCGAGACGGTGCACTGACCCATGGTCAACACCCCGAGAGACCCCCACGGGGACGTGGAAGGGCTCATCGCCGAAGGCCAGGCAGCCGAACGGGCCGCCCGCTATCGGGTGGCGCGGCAGCGATACGAGGCCGCTCTGCGGGCACTCGGCGGCCCCCTGGAGGCTCCCCGGGCGAGCGCCCTCCTGCGCTGGATCGCGCGCACCCATGAGGCAGAAGGGGACCACGCGGCCGCCTTCGACTGCCTCGATGCCGCGCTCGCGATCGCCACGGCGAGCGGTTCGGGATCCGACATCGCGCATGCGCTCAACTGCCGCGGGATCCTGCTCTTTCGTCGTGGGGAGCTCGATGCGGCAGAGCGTCTCTATCGAGAGGCCCGCGATCTGGCGGAGGCGTGTGGGGAAGAGACGTTGGTGGCGATGGCGGACCAGAATCTGGGCAACGTGGCCAACATCCACGGCGATCACGAAGGGGCCCACGAACAATACCTGAAGAGCCTCCACCGCTATCGATCCTTGGGCCTCGAGGAGTATGTCGGTCCGCTCCTCACGAACATCGGTCGTGTCCACACCGACCTCCAATCGTGGGGAGAGGCCGAAGCGCTATTTCGTTTGGCAGAAGCGAGTTGCGACAAGTCAGGTAATGTTGCGTACAAGATCCTGGTCAAGGTGAATCAGACCCGCCTCCACTTGTCGAGAGGCGACTTCGCCGAGGCTCGCGTCACGTGCGACGAAGCCCACGAACTGTCCCTCGACCTCGACGACGACCGATGGCTGGGCGACGTCCACAAGCACCGTGGCATCATCATGGGCCACCTCCGCCGTCCCGCGCTGGCGGAGTCGTGCTTCGAGAGCGCGCTCGAGCTCGCCACCCGTCGCGAGGAGCCCCTCCTGGAGGCCGAGGTCCGCAACGAGATGGCGCGATTGTACCAACATCAGGAGCGCCATCGAGAGATGCTCGAGTGCCTGAATCAAGCCCACAGGGCGTTCGCCCGCCTCCGCGCGCGCCGTGACCTGGCGGACGTCGACCGTCAGATCGAGCGGCTGGAGCGAAGCTTCGAGGGGCTGGTGCGCGAGTGGGGAGATTCGATCGAGTCGACCGACCACTACACCCAAGGCCACTGCGAACGCGTGGCGGACCACGCGCACAGGCTAGCCGTCGCGGCCGGCCTGGACTCCGGCACCCTCACCTGGTTCCGGATGGGCGCCCTTCTCCACGACGTGGGCAAAGTGGCAGTCCCACCCGAGATCCTGAACAAGCCGGGACCCCTGAGCGACAGGGAATGGGTAGTCATGAAAGAGCACCCTCGCCGAGGTGTGGAACTGTTGGCCGACGTCGAGTTTCCGTGGGACATCCGGCCGATGGTACTCCACCACCATGAGCGGTGGGACGGAACCGGGTATCCGCAAGGCCTGAGCGGTGAGGAGATCCCTCTGGCCGCGCGCATCCTCTGTGTGGCCGACGTCTTCGACGCGCTCACCACGGCGCGCAGCTATCGTCGATCGTTCTCGGTCCGGGCCGCGCTCGAGATCATGGAGGGCGACGCGGGGCACGTCTTCGATCCGGACCTTTTTGCGCTGTTCCGCGACCTCGTGTCGCGCAGCGTGCGTCCCGCCGAGGTGTTCGTGGCGTCGGGTCGAACGCTCATGAACCTCGCGGTCGGTTCGACGCGACGCCGTCCCCCGGTACACGTCGTGGCGTAGACCCGGTTCGGGAGTTTGCGCCGCCCCTACTTTCGGTATATCTTCGGTTCCACGCGAACTGGGACGAGGGGGGCCGGTGACGATTCCGTACGTCGAGCTGCATTGCCATTCGGGCTTTTCCTTCCTCGACGGAGCGTCACACCCCGAAGAGCTGATCCTCCGCGCGGTCGAGTTGGGCTACCCCGCTCTCGCCCTCACCGACCACAACGGCCTGTACGGGTCGATGGAATTCGCCCAGGCGGCGCGACAGGCCCGCTTACAGCCGATCACCGGCGCTGAAGTCACCCTTCGAGAGTGCTTCGAGGGCACGGACGAGCCCGAATACGGGCATCACGTCACCCTCCTGGCCGAGACATCGCACGGCTACGCCAACCTCTGCCGCCTGCTCACCGAAGCGCACATGGGCTCCGAGCGCGGCGATCCTCGCCTCCCTCTGACGTCGTTGCTCGAGCTCCCCGAGGGTCTGATCCTGCTCACGGGGTGCGCGAAGAGCCCGGTGACCGCCGCGCTCGAGTCATCCGTGGCGGAGGCCGAGGACCTCACCAACCGCCTGGTTCGGGCCTTCGGACCCGGAAGCGTCTTCGTGGAGCTCCAAGACAACGCCGTGAAAGGTGACAAAGCCCGGAACAAGGCACTCGGCCGGCTCGCGGGCCGGTTGGGGCTCGGCGTCGTCGCGACGGGCAACGTCCACTACCACCGCCCCGAGCGTCACCGCCTCCAGGACGTGCTCGTCTCCATCCGGAACCGCACCACGTTGGACGGCGCACACGGGGCCAGAAGGGCGAACCGGCTCTTCCATCTCCCCGAACCCTGGGAGATGGCCCATCGCTTCGAGAGCCGCCCCGAGGCGCTCACGAACACGCTTCTCGTGGCTGAGCGGTGTGCTGATTTCGACCTCACGCAAGACCTGGGCTACGTATTCCCCGACTTCGAAGGCTCGGAGCGCGGTGGGGCGATCGAATCACTCGCGGCGATGTGCTTGGCACGCATCTCCGAGATGTACGAGCCGGGTAGCCCCCAGGAGCGGGACGCCGAGGAGCGGCTCCATACCGAGCTCTGCCTCGTCGACCTGCATGGGCTCGCAGGCTTCTTCCTCGTCTATCGCGACATCATGGATCTCGCGGCGGAAGTCGCGCGAGAGGTTCGTGGAGATTCCCCCAGGGCGCGCTCCGGCCTCCCCCCGGGCCGGGGTCGCGGCTCCTCCGTCTCCTCGATCATCTGCTACCTCATCGGGCTCTCCCACATCGATCCGGTCGAGAACAACCTCTTCCTCGGGCGTTTCCTCAACGAGGCGCTCCGGAGCGTACCCGACATCGATCTCGACTTCCCGAGAGACATAAGAGAGCAGTTGATCTTACGCGTCTATGAGAAGTATGGACATGAACATACGGGACTCGTCTGCACCTTTCCGACGTACCGTTTGAAGTCGGCGGTCCGCGAAATCGGCAAGGCGCTCGACCTCCCGATGGGCGAGCTCGAGAAGCTCTCGAAGCTGGCCGAGCACCGATCGGCCACCGGCCTCGCCGAGGAGATCGCGTCGCTCCCGGAGTTCAAGGACCGGGCCGACGGGCATCTCTGGAAGCTACTCGGCGAGCTCGCCGAAGACGTCGCCGGGCTGCCTCGTCATATCTCGCAGCACGTGGGCGGCATGATCATCTCGAGCCGGCCGCTGGTCGAGATCGTCCCGCTCGAGCCGGCCGCCTGGGAGGGGCGCGTGCTCTGTCAGTGGGACAAGGACTCGTGCGAAGACGCGGGCTTCATCAAGATCGATTTCCTCGCGCTCGGCATGCTTTCGCTCGTGGAGGAGAGCGTCGACCTCATCGCCGCGCGCGGCACGGCCGGCGCAGAAGGCGAAGCACCCGACCTGTCTCGGATCGATTTCGAGGACGAGGCGATCTACGACCGCATCTGCTCGGGCGATACCGTGGGGCTCTTCCAGATCGAGAGCCGCGCGCAGATCCAGATGCTACGCCGCACGCGGCCACGGAATCTCGAAGACCTGTCCGTACAGGTCGCCATCGTGCGGCCGGGGCCGATCGTGGGCGGCGCCGTGAATCCCTACGTACGACGCCGGGAGATGCTGCGCGAGGATCCCGAGTACGTGGTCCCCTACCCCCATCCGCTCCTCGAAGAGGCGCTCGGTGAGACGCTCGGGGTGATCATCTTCCAGGACCAGGTGCTCAAGGTCTGTCAGGCGCTTGCGGACTTCTCCGACGGGCAGGCCGAATCTCTGCGGCGCGCAATGAGCCGAAAACGCTCCAGAGAGGCGCTCACCGCCCATTGGGAAGCGTTTCGCGAGGGGTCCATGGCCAACGGCGTGGACGAGACGACTGCGCGCGAGGTCTTCGCCCAGGTCACGGCGTTCTCCGAGTTCGGCTTCCCGAAGTCGCACGCGGCCGCCTTCGGCCTGCTGGCCTACCAATCCGCGTGGCTCCGGCACTACTTCCCCGTCGAGTTCTACGTCGCGCTCTTCAACAACCAGCCCATGGGCTTCTACTCGCTCGACGCGCTGGGACGGGACGCCCGCCGCAATGGCATCAAGACGCTGCTGCCCGACGTGAACCGGAGCGATGTCATGTGCACGGCGGAAGGCGACGATCTGCGGGTCGGGCTCGGGTTCGTGCGCGGGTGGGGCACCCAGATCGCCGAAACGATCGTGGAGGAACGCGAAACCCACGGGCCATACCGCTCCCTACTCGACTTTCTGCGCCGCACACCGGCCGCTCTCAAGCGTCCAGCCATCGAGAACCTCATCTGGGTCGGCGGATTCGGGGGATTCGGACTCACTCGTCGCGAGCTGCTCTGGCAGACCGGTCTCTGGCTCGGCCCCGAAACCGACGACGAACGGAGCGGCGGTCGGGAGGATCACGCGCAGACCGAGCTCGCACTCGACGACCCCTACGCCGACCTCCGCTTCCCGGACCTCGAAGCACACGACCAGATGATCGCCGAGTACCGGATGTTGCGTTTTTCGGCCGAGCTCCATCCGCTCACGCTCCTCCAGGATTCGCTCCCCTCGGGGACCGTCGGCTCGGACCGACTGCCTCACCTCAGGCAAGGGAGTACGGTGCGCGTCGCGGGCCTCGTCACGACCCGACAGCGGCCCGGTACGGCGAAAGGTTATGTCTTTGTTCTCATGGAAGATGAGCACGGTCCGATCAACGTGATCGTGAAGCCCGACATCTATCAGCGAGATCGGTCGGCCGTGCGCATGGAACCCTTCCTCGCGGTGCGCGGGCGACTGCAAAAAGACGGGGATACACTCAATGTGATCGCGTACGATATCGAGGCGCTCAGGGTGCCCGGCACCCCGGTTCGCCGGCGAGGACTTTCACGCTCGTATCCGGCTTCCGCGACTCGTAGGTCGACCGCCTCGGTCGAAGCGTCGTACGCGTCCGGAGAGGTCGGCGTCGAGCGGCCAGCCATGCTCGATCGTGGAGCAGGTGCGGTGATCGTTCGGGAAGACCGCCACGCCCTCCCGTCTGACACCCTGCCCTCCGAAGACCTCGCCGCCTTCCACTCCTCCCTGCCCGAGCCGCTGGAGTATTGGGCCGACACGGACAAAGGTGCGCCCAGCCCCTTTCAATACCTGACCGCCTTGCGCCAGAATGCTCCAGGAGCCAAGAACTTCGGGTAACGGCGGTCCAACACCGGGAGCATAATGAAGAAGATCACCCCCATCATCACCGTCGAGGCGATCGAGCCATGCCTCCTCTTCTGGACGGGACTCGGCTTCAAGGTCACCGCCGAAGTTCCGCACGAGGACACCATCGGCTTCGCCATGCTGCATCACGGGGCCCTGGAGATCATGTACCAGTCGCACGCGAGCATCGAGGCGGACCTCGGTGCCTCGGGCGCGCCGGAAGGACTCGGCGGCGAGCTCGCGCGCTCGACGATCACGCTCTTCATCGAAGTCGACAGCATCACCGACGTGCTCGACGCGCTCGGCGAGGACATCGAGATCGTGGTGCCCCGCCGCGAGACCTTCTACGGCATGGACGAGATCTTCGTGCGGGCGCCGTGCGGGACGGTGGTGGGGTTCGCAGCCAAGGTGGAGGACGCGGGGGAGAACTGAACGGCCGGGCCGCGAAGGACTTCCGCGACTCGGCTCGCGACCCCCCTACCCTCTCGGCCAGAAATTATTCGAGCGATCCACGTCCGGCGCGACCCCGTTCGGGTCGATCTCGACGCGCGTGACCGAGCCGGCGGAGGCAGGGACGTCGATATCGAACGAAGTTCGGCCCGCGAGCCAGTGATCGACCGGGATGTCGTGCACGATCGAGCCGCCGTTGGTCGTCCGGATCCTGACCGTCGCGGGGAAGATGGCCAGGCCACGGTCTTCGATCCTCACCGTGGCACCCCCACCCTGCTTCGGGCTCACATCGCCGACACCGTGGTCCACGGTCCACGTCTCGAAGTAAAACGAGGTCCAGAACCAGTCGAGATCCTCCTCGGCGAAGCGTTCGAACGTGTTGAAGAAGTCCCACGGCGTCGGGTACTTGTACGACCACTCCTGGATGAACGTGCGGTACGCGTCGGTCCAGGCCTCCTCACCCATGACCGACCGGAGCGCCACGAGCAGCGTCGACGGCTTGGGGTACGACGCGACTCCGTAACTCGGACCCGGCGGATAGAAATCGCCCGGGGTCATCATGCTGACTTCCTGACGCGCGTTCGCGAGCTGCAGATAGGAACGAGCTTCGACCCGGTGGTGGCTCACGCCCGGCCAAAGCTCCATGCGGCTTTCATTCTCCAGATACGTGGTCGAGCCTTCGTCCATCCAGGCGTACTTCTTCTCGTTCGTGCCCACGATCATCGGGATCCACATGTGGGCGAGCTCGTGTGACGTCACGTTGAAGAGATCGGCGGGTTCCCGTCCCCCGGAGTACGGTCCGATGAGCGTGAGCATGGGGAACTCCATGCCACCACCGATGATGTCCGCTCCCTCGACCGAGGTCATGTGCGGCCACGGATACGCGAAGCCCGTGTAGCGAGAGTGGTGCTCGATCGACTGCTTGCCGTAGAGCCACTGTTCGCTCCATAGCGGCGCCTCGTCCTCGCGCCAGAACGAGTGGATCAGCACACGTCGTTCTCCGCCCCCGGGAATCAAATACGCCGTGCCCATGGGAGGTCGCCCGCTCGCCTCGTCCTCCTCGTCGTCACGGTCTTCAGCCACCGGCTCGGGTGCCGGGTCGAAGACGAGGGCCGAGGTGGCGTCCCACCGCTGCACGTTCGAGGTCGTCCAGGCGAAGTCACGCACGTCTCGAGCAGTGAAGCGATAGGTCAGCCATCCGTCGGCGCCGGCCGCCGTGACCGTACCCGCGGCCCGAGAGGCTGCGTCGGCGATCATCACCTTGTCGTCGGCCTCGGCCGCCTCGGCCAGACGCTCCAGGGTGATGGCCGAGAAGACCTCCTCGGGGTTCTCGAGCTCGCCGGTCGCCATGACCGTCCATCCCGCGGGCACCGTAAGGTCCACTTCGTAGTCGCCGAACGAGTCGTAGAACTCGGAGTTGCCGAGGTACGGGTCGGGGTTCCAGCCGGCGAGGTTGTCGAAGACCGCCATTTTCGGGAACCAATACGCCACCATGTAGACCTCACGGTCGGAGTAGCCCATTCGTCCGGACCCGTTTTGCGGCAGCGTGACCTCCCATTCGATGTCGAGCTGTAGGGTGTCACCGGGCTCCAGCTGGATCGAGGGCCTCACTTCCATGAGCGTCCCGTCGATTCGATAGCCGGGACCCTCGGCCAGGGGTCGTTCGGTCAGCGCCTCTCCGTCCGCCGACAGGCTCTTGATTGTCACCCCGCCGGTGATCTCCACACCCTCGTAGCGGGGGGACTCTGCCTTGTGGAGGTTCTGGTGCAGGTGAAGCCACACGCTGCCGAGGTTCGCCGGAGCCTCGTGGCTGTAGAGAATGCGAACCGACCCCTCGAGGAGCGCCGTCTCCGGATCGAGACGCGCTTCGATGTCGTAATCCGCCTCATTCTGCCAGTACGAATGGCCTGGACTTCCGTCTCTGCTTCGCCATCCCCGGTCGACCGAGCGGTCGAACTCCGGAGGCGGGACGACGGGTGCCGGGATCGCGCGTGGCACCCGGGCCGGCGCGGTCGATTGAGCCTCGACGGTCGGGACCGTCACGACGCTTGCCACGGCAACAAGAGCCAGAGTCGCCCGGAGGCGCTTGGCGGAGAGCGAGCGGTTCATCGGTCCATCGATCTTCATAGAGATCCCCTCAGGGATTGCGTTTCACGTAGAAGGCTACACCGGCCCAGTCCGTCTCCGCTGGAAACATGTCGAAGTAGCGGTTCACGCGATCCTCGCCCATGAACGGCGCGAGCTCCGCGCGGACCTCGCGCTCGAAGCGGGCAGCATCTTCCCTCTCTTGTCCGGACTCGATCGCCGCCCGCACACGAGCTTCCAGCGCTTCGAGCCGCTCCCTCAACTGAACACGCCTCGACTCCACGTCGCTATGAAACCCGAAGTGCGTAGCCCCGAACCGAGCCGGGGACAGATCCCCGATCTCCGCCAACGTCCGATGCCAGTCGGGAAGGTTCACGGCCGGCGGCGGCGTCGGCGGGTGCTGGGGCCCGCCCGCGAGAGCGATTCCCATGGCATCACCAGAGAAGAGCGTCCCGTCGTCCTCGTCAAAGTACGCCACGTGGTGGGAAATGTGTCCGGGCGTCGAGACGGGCCGAAGTCCCGCACGCCCGTCCCCCTCACCCGGCCGCCAAGCCCGGATACGATCCGGCGGGACAGGCCTCACGTCCCCCCACAGTCGATCGTGAAGCTCCCCGAACGTGCGACGCGTGCTGGAGACGAGCCGTTCCGGATCCACCATATGAGACGCGCCATCCTCGTGGACGTGCACGACCGCGTGAGGGAAGCGCTCGACCACGTGACCCGTGGCACCCGCATGATCGAGGTGAATGTGCGTCAGGAGGACGTGCCGCAGGTCGCCGAACCCGACCCCGTGATGCTGCAGCTCTTCCACGAGACGATCCAACGTCGTCGTGGGCCCCGGATCGATGATCGCCGGCTCTCGGCCGTCC